>NZ_JBIAIF010000004.1:0-463176 GCF_042871255.1 Streptomyces sp. NPDC005955
GGCCACTCCAGAGGCGCCTGGAGCAGTCCGGAAACGATCACTAGATCACCAGCTCAGACAACCCATCGATCTGGTGATCGTCGGCAGATTCATCACATCACCAGCACGAACGTCACCATCAGGTGGACACGGGTCACAACGGAGAGCGCCATGCCAGGCAGTGTGCACAACCGCCCCTCCCCCACCTCAAGCCCCCGGACTCACCCCCGCCGGCCCCGGACCTCACCGGGAGCCGGGCACACCCACCGCCCGGGGCCCGGATGCAGGCGGCCGTGCAGCGGGCGCGGGCAGACCCCTGTATCCGGGAGTCCACGACGCCTCGGCCGGGACCGCGACGCCGTCCCGGGACCGGTACGGGCCGCCGGCAGGACCGGATCCCTGGCATCAGCGGTGTCAGCGTCGGCGGGGAGACCGAGCCTGGCTGCGCGCGTCGGCGCTGGCCGCCACCACGGCGGCGAGCGCCCCGGCGGTCTCCGGGCTGATCCCGGACAGCGCGGCGGCCAGAACGTCGATTGCGTCGAGCGCGTCCTCGGCCGCCGCAGCGCTCCAGGCCGTGGGCGCGACGACGTCGGCGAGATGACAGGCGCTCACCACCGCCGACTCGGCCCACTACTCAACCACGGGCGCGGCCTGCTCGTTCAGTCCCATACCCGGCTTCAACGCCGCCGGCGGCGGAAATGATCGCCGCCTTCGCGCCGATACCCGCCCCGGTCCCTCACGCTGCCTTCCGGGCGCCCGACCATGTGCGGTCGGTCGACGGCGTCAGCTACGACCGGTTCCCCACCGAGCTTCTTCCGCCGGCTCCGCCGACGTCGGCGGTCCGCGAGGTTCTCGGGGAGCGCCGGCTCTCGGGCTGGGTTCTGGCGAGGGCTCGCGAGGGACGGGGCCCGGTCCGCTGCGCTCACTGCGGCCTGGGCGCTGCGGCCAGCACCCGCCGGTTCTCCCCGCGGCCGACGATCCGCCACACCGGCCGGTCGGCTCCTTCATGGGTGAGCCGGTGCAGGGTCGTCGTCGCGACGGTGATCCGCCAGTTCGGCCGGGCACGGTCGTGGAAGGCGGCCTCCCTCGTGTCCGGGGTCGCGCGGCGCTTGGCCGGGGCGAAGACGAACAGCAGCAGCGGGAAGGGCCGCTCCAGGGACGGCCCGGCGTAGGTCTCCTGCCAGTGGGAGCGCGGGGCGCGGGCGGCGTTCCCGCGCCCGGACGCCGGGGCGTTGCGGTAGGCGTCGTAGCGCTCCAGCTTGGCGAGCAGACCGGCGTAGGACATCGTGCGGTCGATCTCCACGAACGCGCTGGAGCCGTCGGCTAGGAGCACGACGCCGTCGGGCAGCAGGTTCCCGGCCGGGGTGGGGTGGCCGACTTCCACCCGCCAGTCGGCGTGGTCGGCTATCTCCGCTTGGTGGAAGGCGATGACGGTGTCGACCAAGGCGAGGCCGTGTTCCCGAAGGCCCGTGTTGCTGGCAGCGATGCGCTTGCCCGTCGTCCGGCCGACCGGCGACGCGAGCTCACCGGAGGCGGCGGCTTCGGCGAGACCCGCCGGGGTGCAGTACCAGTAGCTCTGCTGGGCGCGGTGGGTCCGGCCGACGAGGGCCGGGGACTCGGCGAGCAGGTTGCGCAGCGCGCGGCGGACGTGGTCGGTGTCCTGCTGGTGCGGAAGCAGCAGGCCTTCAGCTGGCGGGGTGTGGCCAGGCGTAGCCGGGCCAGGGTGAGCAGGACCTCGCCACGCAGTTCCGCGCCGGCCTTCGCTGCCGCAGCCTTGCGGGGCCGGGACGCTTCTCCAGGCACATTCATGCTGGGAGAAGAGGAGTTGCAACCGGCCGGGGAGGGCGGGCAAGGGGGTTGACCAGCAACAACCGCCAGGCGGCGGCCGACGACCGCGGGGCCGGGCGCGGGGCCCGCCGCAGGGCTTGCTGCGGGGCCCGCTGTCGCAGCGGGGTGTGCCGGGGCTGGCGGGACGGTCGGGGTGTTCGGGGTGGGGGCGGTGGTCATCGGATCCTCGCGGTTCTCCGGCCATCAAGGCCGGATCGGTGACAGGTCCGGCCCGCAGGCGGATGTGCGTACGGGCCGGGCCCCACCGTGAGGAGCCACCCCTTGACCGCGGTCTGGCCATCACCGACGGCGGGTGTCCGATTTCGCCTTGCCTATCCCCTTGACGGGTGGTTTTGTCCGTGACTGGAGTCACGCCCGCACCGCACCCCGGGCGCGGGCCTCTGCCCACGGGGCCGGACGCGCAGCACAGGGCGACCGGCCGGACGCAGCCCGAGCCGGACCAGTCGGGGCGGCGTCGGGGGGAGGAGGGATCCTTCCTCCCCCCGACGCCGCCCGTTTCGGTGGGGATGCCGGAGGTAGCGGAGGAGGACAAGGGGGGTGCGGCCCGCCGCGGGTGGATCGGATGCCCTCCTTACTCCCCCATCGTCATGCCCCCTCCCACCCGGTGCCGCGCATCGGATGAAGTCCACCGTGCTCACCCATCGGTGAGGGGCGCTTCACGCCCACAGCAGCGCTGGTGCGCTTCCCCGGTGCGCCCACCGGAGTCCGGTGGTCCGCCGTACGGCGATGCACGGCATCGTCCGCACCACGCACCACCCCATCTGACGGACGGCTCAGCTCGTCCTCGGCTTGTCAGGCGCGTAGGAGCGCTCCACGGTGTCGTTCTCCAGCGTCGTCTCCCACTCCAGGATGACGTCGCCGAACTGCCCCCCTGGGTTGCTCTTGGGCGGGCGCTCCACGGTGTAGCGGTCGGCGCGGTACCAGATGGAGAGGGCGTTGCGGTAGCCGCTGCTGAAGGTGCGCGTGATGCTGATGGTCTTCTCGCTGTCCTGGGTGGTCGACGAGGAGGTCAGGGTGCGCAGTTGCTGGCTGTAGGTGGTGCTGACGGAGGCGGAGAGGCCCTTGAACGCGAAGCCGGCCTCGGAGGTGACGGAGATGCCGGTGGTGCGCTCGATCTCCTGCGCGTTGGTACTGGTCAGGCCGACCTTCACGGTCTGCGTCTCGGTCCTGGGGTCTACGCCGGTGCTGTCGTAGTAGTAGCCGACCCGGTAGAAGCCGTAGCGGCGGACGAGGTACCACGGGTGATCTATCGCCTGTTGTCTGGACTGGCCCGGGTACTGAGGGTCCTGGACCAGGGGTGAGGGCAGGGCGGTGATGCCGAGGAGGACCTCAGGGGTGGTGTCCGGGTTCGGCCGCGCGTAGGAGGTGATGTTCGGGGGCGGGACGACCGTGTTGATGGTGGGGCCCAAGGCGTCGTAGACCACATGCCGGGTGGGGCTCTCAGGCATGGCGCGGAAGGTAAAGTGTTGCTGCTGGGACCTCATGGACCACTGCTGCGCCGGGGCGCCGGTGACGGGCGTCATGTGGACGAGACCGCCGTCTATGGCGGTGAGCGCGCGTGCGCCGTCCTGGCTGCTGATGGTGTAAAAGCCGGAGTCCGTGGGACGCAGGACGAAGACCTGGCGCCTGGCCGCCGAATCGGAACCCGCGAACGGGGACAGCAGTTGCAGTTCCCGGTGGCCGGCGCCGTACTCCCCGACAGGGACGTCCCCCCGGTCGCTCCGCACGGTGAGGAGACCACCGCCGGGCCGGTCGAGCTGTAGGAAGAACTGGTTGTTGTCCAACCCCAGCAGGCCCCAGAACGGCTTGAGTCCCTGGACGCCGTCCGGTATCCAGCGCGCGTAGTTGTTGTCCCATGTCAGGGAGGCCTTGGAGGCCCTGTTGATGAGTCCGGCGCGCGTCCCTGTGGGTATGTCTGTCATGAGACCTCTCATCGCAGGCGAGAACAGCGGACGACCGGCATCCTGCGCTTCCCGACACGAGTCAGTACAGAACTGTCCAAGCCATCCAATTCCGCCCGATGTCCAGCGGAATCCCCTTGACGGACCACCGCCCGGTGCGCTTCGCGGTGGACTCCACTCCCACCGGATGCGCACCGGATGGAGTCCACCCTGCCCACCCACCGGCCCGGTGGACTCCACTCCCACAACGGCAGTGATGCGCTCGGTGCGCACCCGGTCCGGTGCGGTGGTGCGGTCGCGCCCGCACCCGCCGTCCAGCGGCGCTGGCCGCCTGGAGTGGCCGGGTCGGTGAGCGGGGACTCCCGTTCCTCGATGGCGCGGTGGTGGGCGTCCGCTTCGGCGAGAGCGCGGCTGCGGGCCTCGGTGGTGGCGGTGAGTTTGGCGAGGGCGGCGAGGCGTTCCGGGGATGTCGTCCATGTCTCCGGATCGGCCGTCCGGCCCTCCGCGTACTCCTGGGGCATCGCGGCCTGGAGGTGGGCGTGGACGGCGGCGGACCGTTGTGCCGGGGTGAGTGCGGCGTCCCGGCCGGGGTGGTCGACGGCGTGCGGCGGGGCCTGGTCGTGCTCGCCCTCGTCGAGGTCGCGGGCGTCGGCGGGTGCGGAGACCGCCGAGGTCGTGGTCGTCGCCTCGGTGGCGGTGTCGGCCTGGATACGGGTATCTCGGATCGCGCCCTGTACGGCGAGGCTGGCGAGGCGGGCGCGTTCGTAGCGGCTGGACTCCCGCGGCGGTGTGCCTTCGGCGTCGGCGATCCACCACCGGTCGGGTACCGGGAAGTCGGCGGTGTAGGTCATCCGGTCCGCCGCAGGCGCTTCGCGGCCGGGCTTGGTGACGGTGTGACGGCGGGAGTAGCGGAGCAGGGCCCGGTCGGCGATGGAGTCGTCCAGACCCGGCGGGAACGCTCGGCCGCGCAGTGTCTCCAGCAGGTGCCGGCGCGCTTCGGCCAGGATGTGGCGCCGGGAGAACTTCTCGCGCACGGTGAAGACGACCACGGCGACGTCGACGGCGGCGAGCGCCACGTCCACGGCGGGATCCACCCGGGCCCGGATCGCCGCACCCGCAGCCCGGCAGCGCTCAAGGAGCCCGTCGACCATCTGCTTGCCGAACTTCAGCAGCGCGGACGCCTTCCACCACGCGAGGAGCTGCTTCAAGGGGCGCGGGGTCTTCTTCTCGGGGCGGGTGTCCTGGGCTGCCTGCCAGCCGAGGCCGTGCCGGGCCTTCTCCCCGGGCAGCCGCCCGTGGTCCTTCACGTACTGGTCGGTGAGCACCTCCAGGGCGTCCTCGATGCGCTGACGCCGGGTGGAGGACCAGTCGATGAGCTCGGCGTCGACACCGCGATCTCCATGACGGAGCGCAGCCCGGGTGTCACCTCCCTCGGCACGGTCGCCAGGCCGAGCTCCTCGCACACCTCCGTGGTCATGGTGAGGGTGTAGAGCGTCCCGGCGGCCACCACGTGCCGGTAGAGACGGTAGGTGTCCAGAGCGCCCCAGACCGGTTCACCGTCGGCGTCCAGGCGCTGAACGCGGTTGAGGACCAGGCAGTGGTCGTGCAGGAGCGGGAAGCCGTCGCGGTTGTCGTAGTGCCGGAACGCGGCGACCACCAACGCCGGTCTCTTCGCGCGGCCGCGGCCGAAGGACCACCGGGTCTCGGCTACTTCGTCTTCGATCCAGCGCAGCGCCGCGGCGACGGCCCGCTCGTGCGCCCGCTCGATGACCCGGCGCGGATGGGCGGCGCCCAGCGCCCACAACACGATCAGGGACGCCTGCGGCCGGAAGGTGAAGTCCAGAGCGAGCAGCGGCATTTGCTTGCGGGCCTCGATCTCCTCGACCGGCTGCCCCAGCACGGTCGCCCATCGCGCGGTGGCCGCGTCGGCGCCGTCGTCCAGGAGGCGCTGCTCGATCCGGTCGGCGTCCGGGTGCCGGACTTCTCCGAAGACGAGCTCCAGCTGCCGCTCGGACACCTGGCCGCCCTCGGTGAGCCCGAGCGCGGCCGGACCGCGCCCCCACCACCGTCCCGGCGGGAGACCGGCCATCTCCTGTGCGTCCTTCAACGACTGGCCGACCGGGCGGCGGCCATCCCCGAACGCGACTCCGCGTATGTAGTAGCGCCAGGCGTTACGCCTCTGAACCTTCGCGACACTCAACATCACCCCAGAGGACACCCACCCTGAGCTGGGGAAAAGCCTGATCCCGTGAGGCGGGAGGGTTCACCGAGCGTTCACCGCCGGCCCCGCACCGCGGGAGCCGGCGGCGGCATTGCACCCCGGCGGCGATGACGGCCCGGTCATATCGGAGAGGGGCCCGGGGGATCTCCCACTCCCCCGCCGCTCCGTCCGGGAGCCCGGGCCCAGCCGGGGTGCCGGTGTCGGGCGGGAACTGCTGGTCCTGGGCGTCACGGCGGCGGGCGGGCCGGAGGTCGGCCTCGGTCCAGCGGGTGGTGCAGAGACGGTGGGCGCGCGTCCGGGCGCGCGGCGACGAAGCGGCCGCCACCCGGCACCGCCCGGGGGCGTCACGGGGTTGCGGTGTCACGGGCCGGGGTGGCGGTCACCGGGCGGAACGGGCGCTCCGGTGCTGGCCTCGGGGCGGGTGTCAGTGGCCACCTGCGACGACGACGGCGATCACGGCCGCCAGCGCTGCCACGGTGGCGATCCCGGCCGTGACCGGACGGTTCAGCGCCGGTACGCGGTGAACCGCGTAGCCCACGGCACAGACGATCAGCAGTACGACCAGGACCAGCAGCAGGGCAACCAGCAGAGCGAGCGTGGACACGATTCCCCCTCGGAAAGCAGGCGCGGCGGGTCCGCGCCGGACAGGACGACCACAGAGTCAGGGCTCCGGCCCGTCGGTCGGCGGCTACGGGCCCCACCCGGACGACGATGCCCCGAACTTCTGGAAGGCCCGACAACCAGGCGAAGAAGGCCACTCCTTCGTAGGTGGGAGGTGGTGCCGGGGCACGACGGGGGAGCCTCGCGGGACCGGCACCGCGCGGGCGGCCAGACGTTCGCAGGCCGGCACTTCGCGGACGCGGGCGACCGGGTCGTCATCACCGGCCGCCGGGACGGCCCGCTGACCACGGCAGCGCGGGAGACCGGGGCGCGGGGCGTGGTGTGCGACGACACCGACCCGGTGGCACTCGCCGCGCTGCCCGCCGAACTTCCCGCCGCGCTGGACGTCCTGGTCAACAACGCGGGCGGCAAAACGACTTCGCCCAGGACGGGGACGACGACCACGCCGAGGGGACGGCGGCGGACCTGGCCCGGCACGCCCGGGCCTACCGCGCCAACCTCCACGCCTCCCGGCGCGAGCCGCGCGCCGGGAGGCATGGAGGTCCAGATCGGCTCGATCGCCGCCGACCAGGGCGCGGGCTCTTACGGCGCCGCGAAGGCGGCCCTGGCCTCCTGGAACCTCGATCTGGCGGCCGAACCGTCCGGGCCGGAGGCGGCGGGACGGTCGGAACTGAGGGCGGCCAGCTCCACCAGATCGTCCGCCCGGGCGTCCGGAGCCTCCCGGTCGAACCGGGGCAGCACCCGCACCTGCGGCGAGACCGTCCCCAGCTCCGGATCGGGTAGGACCTGGGTGCCGCAGTATCAGTTCCCGGGCTGTCTCCGGATTCTCCCTCCAGCGGCCCTTCGGAGGCGCTACACGTAGAGACGACCGTGTCGGCTGCGAAGGGAAGTCATGGACGTCGTCCGCTACTTGACCTGGGGAATCCTCATGGCCGGAGGGTTTCTGGTGTGGAGGCTGTGGCGGTACCCCGGAGGGTGGAGGTACGCCTTCGGGGCCGAGTACGCGGCGGAGCGTGAGGCCCTGGACCGGGCCCGTGGCAAGGTGTCCCGCCTGCGCAGCGAAGCAGCAGAACGCAGGGCCGCCGTTGAGGGGCGTCTGAAGGATGCGGAGGGGGTCTACCGGCGGCGGGTCCGTGCGGCGGAGCTGCGAGTGGAGGGCATCGCGTTCCCGGGCCCGGGGCAGCTCCTTGACCAGCTGGGTGATAGGGCCTCACTGTACGAGCACGTGTTGGTCGTCGGCCGGGAGGAACTGCCGCTCGTCGGGCTGGTGGTCCGGATAGAGGTGGGCAAGGCCAGTCAGTTCCTCTACGCGACGCTGCCGGACGGCGGTGAACGGTTCGCGACCCTGCCCTATGAGGAGCACACGGAGGACGAGGTGCGGGGGTTCGCGGGCAGGGTCACGAACGCGGTGGCGGCGGAGAAGACGGCGTTTGCGGGGCGTGAGCAGCGCCTGGCGGTGGCGGTGGAGGACCTCGCCCGGGTCAAGGCCGGGACCGATGCGGTGGACGCGGCCCGTACGGACCTCGACCGGCTGGCCGAGGCAGAGCGCTCGGATCTCCGGCCGGCATCCGCACGCCGGGAGCTGGACCGGGCGCGGGCGCGATGGGACTCGGTGACCGGGCGGTCATCCCACAGCTGACGAAGGCAGGCGCACATGGGCGGAGGTGCGGACGGCCGGCGGTGATCGGCCGGACGGGCAGGGCAGTGTCGTCGGGGTGTTCGCGGCGATGCTGATCGCTGCGGCCGCGATAGTCGCCCTGCTGGTGTGGAGCCCGGCACCCTGACGGGCGGCGCGTGGGGCTCGGCAGGACGCTGATCCGAGCGGGCCCGGTCTCTAAGAGGTCTTAACAGAAGCTGTTGATCATGTGACTGTCAGCTTGGTTGCTCGTTGGTCCGTTCGTGGCGAAGAGGAACTCCCGGCCGTGGATCGTCTCGGACGAACTGTGGTCGCTGATCGAGCCGTTACTCCCGGTCCCGGCGCCGAAGCTGGTGTCGGGGCGGCCGAGGGTGCCCGACCGGCAGGCCCTTGTGTGGGATCCTGCTTCGTACTCCACACCGAGATCCAGTGGGAGTACCTGCCCCAGGAGCTCGGCTTCGGCTCGGGCATGACCTGCTGGCGACGGCTTGCCCTGTGGAATGAGGCTGGCGTGTGGGACCAGCTGCACCTGGTCCTGCTCAAGGAGCTGCGGTCGGCCAAGCAGCTGGACTGGTCGCGGGCGGTGATCGACTCAAGCCATGTCCGGGCTGCTCGGCGGGGCCCAAAAGCGGGCCCAGCCCGGTCGACCGTGCACGGCCGGGCAGCAAGCACCACGTCCTCGTCGACGGGCAGGAGATCCCGCTCGCCGTGTCTCTGACCGGCGGAAACCGCAACGACGTCACTCAACTGATGCCTCTGCTCGCCAAGATCCCGTCTGTGGCCGGCCTAGTCGGCCGGCCCAGGCGACGGCCGGACATGCTGCTGGCCGACCGGGGCTACGACCACGACAAGTACCGCCGTCTCGTCTGGGCCCAGGGCATCAAACCGGTGATCGCCCGCCGCGGAGTCCCTCACGGATCCGGCCTCGGCATCCACCGGTGGGTTGTCGAGCGGACCATCGCCTGGCTGCACGGCTTCCGGCGTCTACGCGTCCACTGGGAACGACGCGACGACATCCACGAAGCCTTCCTTGGCCTCGCCACCTGCCTCATCACCCACCGACACGTCCAACGCCTTTGTTAGGACCTCTAAGGCAGCGCGGACATCCGCGTACCCGCGGCAGCAGTGTGCACGCCCGTAGGCACGAACTCGATCAGGTAGTCCTCAAGGCCCGCCTTTAGTGTGACGCCACGCAACTCGCCGTAGAACCGCTCCTCAGCGGACTCCCCACCCCTGCGCCACACGTGCATCGTGTACAACCGGCCGGGCTCCAGACGGACGTCCACCCACCCACCCCCACTGATGGTGTCCAGGACCAACTGCCCGAGATGACTCTGGAACGCCCAGCTCCCGACCAGGACATATCCGTCGCCGAGGCTCTCCGTCTTCATACGACTGACCTGCAGCGTCAGCGTGGCAACATGCTCCTGGGCACAACTAATGAAGAGCGCCGTGCCGTCCACCACGTGCACTGCCCCCGTCGGTCCCATCGGCAGGTCCGTCCACGAGACTGGGCTTCCCTCCGAAGTCATCCCGAACAGCGAACGTTCGATGTGGACTTGCATGGCTATCCGTAACTCACCCATGCCATCACACTAACCACCGTCCCACTCCCCCGACGGTCAGACGCAAGCCCTCAGGCCGACGCCCACCGGTCCGCCGCCACTACAGCAACCGGTCACCTCCCGACCTCGTAGCCCGCCAGGGGCCGACGAGCTCAGTGGCACCTGACCGGCCACGCCTCGGCCGGCCAAACCTGGACGAGATACCGCTCGACGCCTACCGGGATACCCTCCTGTGCCAAGCGAGCGACCTCAGCGCGCCCCTGTACGTACAGGCGTACCGCCCGCCGCCCCGGCCCTTCCGACAGCCGCAGCGTCTCCTCCAGCGGGCCGGCCGTCACACCCCACACAGCAAGCTTCCCCGACGCCAAGACGCTCTCTCTCCCCCCCGGTCGTCCCAGTCGGCAACAGACTGGACAACGGGCTCCACGTCCCAGACTTCCACCAGCATCGCCGCAACGTGGGTGTGGTCAGCACTCTCCACATCCAGCCGGCCCGGAAACGGTGTCAGCAGTGCGGCGCTTGACCGAGCAGCGGCAAGGTGCCCCGTCTCCGGAGCAAATCGGCAGAGCGTAGAGCTCCCAGGGAGCCGGAGAGCGTCTACCAGCGGCTTTTCAGGACGGCGGAGTTGAGGGTGGAGGGGGATGCTCAGGTTCCGGTGCTTTGGTTGCCCTTCAGGTGATGGCGAACCCGGGGTAGCCGCTGGTGGCGACCTCGTGGCACTTCTGCCGGTAGGCCCCCACACCGCCGGTGTAGGAGAGGAGGCGTCGTGGTTTGCCGGACACGTTGGATCCGGTGTACCAGCTGTCGGTGCCGGGGACCAGTGTTTCGGCGGCGGTCTGCTCGTGATGTTCGATCCAGGCGTCTTCGGCTTCCTTGGTGGCCTCGATCGTGGTGGCGCCTTGGGTTCTGACGTGTGCGATGGCGTCGCTGATCCATTCGGCCTGTTGTTGTGCGCAGGTGGTCATGTTGCACAGCGCGGCTGACGGTGCCAGGGGGGCTCCGATGGTGAACAGGTTGGGGTAGCCGTGTATGCCGAGGCCCATCAGTGTGTGGATGTCGCGGCTCCAGTCTTCGGCGAGGCTGCGGTTGTCGCGTCCCCGCACGTCGATGCGGGTCAGCGAGCCGGTGGCGGCGTCGAAGCCTGTCGCCAGCACGATGACGTCAAGTTCGTGGACGGTGCCGTCGCTGAGGACGATGCCCTCGGGGGCGATACGTGCGATCGGGTTGTCCCGGATGCCGACCAGTTCGACGTCCGGGCGGTGGTAGACCTCGAGGTAGTTGTCTTCGAGGGGGACTCGGCGGGTGCCGAAGCCGTAGTCGGAGGGGACCAGTATGTCGGCGAGCCGGTCGTCTCGGAGGCGGGCTCGCATCTTGTCCCGGACGAACTCCGAGATCTCGTCGTTGACCTCGCGTTCGAAGAAGAGGTCAGCGAATCCGCCTACCCAGAGTCTGAGCGAGCCGTCCGCGTAGAGCTCTTCCATCACCTCGCGGCGCCGTTGTGGGGTGTACTCGGCCCAGACGTGTGCGAAGTCGAAGTCGAATCCGGCGAAGGTGTGCGGGACGGTCGAGCTGACTTCGTCGAAGCGGGCTTTGTAGGCGGATTGCTGTTCTTCGCCGTAGACGCGGTTCTTCATCGGGAGTACGTACTGCGGCGTACGTGCGAAGACGGTGAGGTGCTGACCTCTTCCGGCGATTGTCTGGATCACCTGGATGCCGGTGGCGCCGATGCCGACGACTCCGATGCGTTTGCCGGTCATGTCTGCGTCCTCGGCAGGCCATTTCGCGGTGTGCAGGATGTCGCCGGAGAAGCTGTTCTGCCCCTCGAAGAGATTCTCCAGGGGGGCAGAGAGCGGTCCGGCGCAGCTGACGAAGAACTGCGCGTCGACGGTGTCACCGCGGTCGGTACGCACCGTCCAGCGGCTGCGGTCCTCGTCGAACACCGCGCTAGTGATCGTCGTCGAGAGCCGTATGTGCTCCCGGAGGTTCAGCCGGTCCGCGACGTACTGGGTCCAGCGCTGGATCTCGGGCTGCCCAGGGAACCTCTCCGTCCAGCTCCAGCCCTTGTAAAGTTCCTCGTCGAACATGTACTGGTAGACGTGGGATTCGCTGTCGAAGCGGGCACCGGGATAGCGGTTCCACCACCATGTCCCGCCCACGTCACCGGCCTTGTCGAAAAGCAGCACGCGCAGTCCCAGTCGGCGGAGCAGGTGCAGCTGGTGAAGCCCGGCGATGCCGGCGCCGAGAATGACGGCGTCTACCTCGACGCGCTCCTCGTCTGTCGCACGGTACTCCGCCGGTAAGGACGTTTCCTCTGAGGTGGTCATCCTGACTCCTTCGCTTGGGGCGCGTACGGAGGGTTCAGGAACCGGGCGTTGTCGGTCGTCGGGTGCCGTTGGGCAACGCGTGGTCCCTTTGTTCCTTGAAGGCGAGATCAGAGTTGTCGGCCGCTCGGCATCAGGTATCTCGACCAGTCTTTCCCGGAGTTTCGCTGATCAGTCTCTACCGAAAGAAGTAAACGGCGTCCTGCTGTTGCTGTCCGATGCCGGAAGCGTCCAGCGCTTGGCACCGCAGACTCGGCCGCCGACGAGGTCGTACGTGTCTGGTAGGTCGCCGTCACCCGTGCCCGCCGCTTGGCCGCCATCGCCCTGCCTCATGCAGAGGTCGACGTGCTGGCGCACCTGCTGGCACGTTACCGGGTGCCAATCCGCACGGTCTGGCCCCGTTCCAGCTGAGCGAAAGGTCGGGTGCGGCGGAGAACCAGCTCGCCCGCGCAGAGCCTGGCGGATCGCCCGAGATGAGTACGCCTTGTCCGCGATAACAGCGTCGGACCTCCTGCGAGGGCGTCCAGCACCGTTGCGAGGCACCCTCAGAGCGTCCAGAACGGCATCGAAGACGGTCGGGTCGTTGACGTTGCCGGGTGTGATCACCACGGCCAGGGGCAAGCCCCGGCCGTCGCAGGCGAGGTGGACCTTGGTGGTCAGCCCGCCTCGGGACCGGCCGAGGGCCTGGCGCGTCTGCGAGCGGCCCGGACCTTCCAGTTCGTCCCCGTCTGCGGCCCCTTGTTGCGGGCGCCGGCGGTGTGCTGGTGGGCACGGTTGACCGTGGAGTCGACGGCGACGGTCCACTCCACCCGGCCCACCGCGTCGTCGCGGACCTGGACGTGTTCCATCAGCTTCGCCCAGGTCCCGTCCGCTTCCCAGCGGGCGAACCGCTAGTAGAGGGTCTGCCAGGGTGTGTACCGCTCGGGCAGATCGCGCCACGGAGCTCCGGTCCACAGCCGCCACAGCACCCCGTTGACCACCTGCCGGTGGTCACGCCACGGACGACCACGCCCGTCCACCTGCGACAACAAGGTCTCTATCCGCTCCCATGCCGCTTCCGTCAACTCGCCTCGACCTGCCACAAGATCAATGGTCAGAGTGCTCGTGCTCGGACTACTGCGCGGGGTCCGTCATGAAACGGCTCAGCCGGTAGGTGGTCGGCACCGCCAGGCGTCCGCACAGCGTGTCGATCCGGATCACCGACCCGTCGACTCCTGCTTCCCGAAGACGGCGCAACGTCGTGCGCAACTCCGCTTGGTCCGGAGTCTCAACAACCACTTCCCACTGTCCCGCGTCCGACGTGGTGCGAGCAGCAAGCCGCTGCCGCGCGTCCTCTTGCCGCCGCCTTCTTTTCCCTTGTCCTGGCACCTGCCCAGAATCAGTGGCAAGCGTCAGGACGGCAAGGCAATTGGGGCGGAGTACGCACACGCTCGGTGATCATTTGCCAGACAAGCCCCCTAGCTTCGGCTCGGCCGCCACGAACGCGCGCCTCCGTTCGTCAGCGCCTTCGAGTCGAGGCGTCAGCCAGGGGCTCGGCCTTCGGTAGTGCACCGGCTCGATCTCCTCGAACGCCACCGCGCGACTCGCGGTCGTCAATGAACCCGTCCACCCGCAGGGGCCCAAGACGACCCCGAACATCAGCTCAGGGCCGATGTCGGCCGGATCGACCCGCACCACCCGCGCACCGAGGCCGTTCAGCTCCTCGATGACGAGGTCCGCGGTGACATCCTCCAGGGACGTCACCACCATCACCGCTGGCCCACCGAATCAGTCGGACTCGTAGTCGGTCGTGACATCGCCATCGACCTCGGGCTGCGGCCCTGGCCGTCGGTGCTACCCGCTCCCCGGACTTCGAGACCGTGCCCTTCGTCTTGCTCGTGCAGTGCTTCCCCATCGCAAGGAACTTTCTGCATGATCATGCCTTCCCCGTCTCGGGGCACAGGACCGTACCCGCCGCCCCGAAGGCCAAGCTGACCCTGCGCGATCCTCACAAATCCGCCGCCTCCTCACTCCCAGCCACCCGGCGAACGGGTCTGCCAGGTGCAGTGTCCATCACGGAGCATGCGCGGCGCGGCGTTGCCTGTCGCGGTAGCGGCGGGCCTTCACGATGCTGCCGCAGCCGCGCATGCTGCACCAGCGGGCGGTGCGGTTGCGCGACTCGTCGTAGAACGGCCATCGGCACTCGGGGTTGTCGCACGACTTCAGTCGCGCCCAGGTCCCGGTGAGCACGGCTTCGTGCACGGCGGCGGCGAGGATAGCGATCACACCCCCGCTGCCGTTCTCTCGTGGCTGGCAAGAGGCGGTCATGGTGTCGTGTCGTACTTCGAGTCGGACTGACGCGGCATGGGGTGCGGTGAGTTCGTTGAACGCGTCGACGGCCGCGCGCGGCGGCGGCTCACCCAGGGTGTTGGCCGCGGTCATCGCACGCAGGGCTTCGCGCAGGCCGTGCAGCGCCGACAGGTCGCGTGCGGTCATCGACCGGTCCTTGTTCCACATGCCCTCAGCGCTCAACCACGCGGTGGCGGTCTCCACGTCCGTCAGGTCGTCGCGGCTGTTGTAGATGTCCTGGGTGTCGACGAATCTACGGACTGTTTCCAGCGCGCCGGGCGCCGCGTTGCTGGGGTCGTTCATCGCGTTGAAGCCTCCTTGGTCGCACGTTCACCGTCACCACTGTGTCCCACTTGACGGTGACGACCCATCCCCTTAACGTCACCATCGTAACCCTTTTGAAGGTGACGGGCGAGGGAGTGTCGCGGCTTTCGGCTGCGCTCCCAGAGGGGCAGTCCGTTCCGATCGCCCTGGCACTGCGCAAGCGGCTACGGAGGTGACCCCTCGTCCGGTCGGGCCCAAGGGCCCCTGGGGCGTGCAAGGCCACCGGCATCCCGCGCGGGCGAACCATCCCGGTGCACCCTCCGAGCGGCATAGCGTGGCGGGGTCGGCACACCAGAACCGATGCGGCCCGGCATCCCTTCCTCCGGGCGGCGGCCCGCTGGGAGGCCGGACATTGGAGCCGCGTCCGCTTTGCCCGAACGTCCGCGCGCGGGCGCAGGCGTCAGTCCTAGCACCGCCCGTCCCGCCGGCCTTGACGCCAAGAGGAAGCGGAGTTCACCAGCGAGCCCGGTGTGCTCATCTACGAGGCAGCCCGTCTGGACGTGCGGGAGACTCTGGACCGCCTCGCCGGAGAGGACACCACGGTCCGGGCTATCAACCGGGCCTGGCGGAAGGGTGCGGTCGGGCGACATGGATTGCTCCGTAAGGCAGTTGACAGTCCGAACACCGCACGTCAGAGTCCCGGCGTGAGCGAGATCAACGATCTGAGGCCGGCCGAGGTGCGTGTATGGCGGGCGTTTCCGCGAGGCGAGTCCGTGGACTTCCGCGTCGCCGAGAACGAGGATCCGGTGCTCGGCAACACCTGGGGCGCCGAGCGGACCGTACGGGCGAGTGTGCTGCGGGCGCTGCTGATCAAAGCTCCGCAGGAGGAGGGAGAGATCGCCGCGCTTGAGATCACGGGGGCGCGGATCACCGGTGTACTGGACCTGAAGTACGCCACGGTCGACGCCGCGATCCGGCTGAGCCACTGTCATTTCGACGGTGTTCCTAACCTGTACGGTGCTCAGCTGCGCCAGCTGAATCTGAGCAATTCCGTTCTGCCGGGCCTGACCTCGGAGACTTTGCGGGTCGAGGGGGTCCTGCGGATGACGGACTGCCGTATGCGGGGGCCGGTGCGGCTCGGCGGGGCGCAGATCTCCGGGGCGCTGTTCATGGAGCGCGCGGAGTTCACGGCGCCGGACGACTCCGAGCCGGTGCTGCAACTCAACCAGGCCACGATCGGCGACGACTTGTGGGCGCCAAGAATGCGCGCACGCGGACAGGTACGGCTCACTGGTGCCTCCGTCACCGGGCGGATCAACGTTCAGGACGCCGAGTTCAACAAGCCCGATGGCATCGCGCTGGACGCGCAGAACCTCAACGTGGGAGCCCATGTACGGGCGCGGTGCGTACGAGCGCAGGGCCGGGTCGAGCTCCGAGGCTCGCGCATATCGGGCCGTCTGGACCTCCCCCACGCCCACCTGTCGCATCCGGGCGACACGGCGCTGCGGGCGAGCAGTTGTGTCATCGGTGAACTCTGGCTGCGCAGGGGTGATCGCATCGAGGGCGCCCTGAATCTACGGCGTTCTCACATAGAGATCCTGACCCTTGAACCGGAGATGTTGCCGGACCGAGTCCATCTCAGCAATCTCACGTACACCGTACTCACCCCTACGAGCAGTTGACGGCGGCCTACCGTCATGTCGGTGACAACGACGCGGCCCGGCTCGCCCAACTCGCCAAACAGCGCCGCCGGCGCACCACGCTCACCTGGTACGGGCAGCTGTGGGGGTATGTCCAGGACGCCACCGTCGGCTACGGCTTCCGCCCGTTGCGCGCGGCCGTCTGGCTGCTGTCCCTCATGACCATCGGATCGATCGCGTACGGCCTGGACCACCCGCGCCCGATCAAGGCAGGCGAGGCCCCTGACTTCAACTCCGTCTTCTACACCCTCGACCTGCTCCTGCCGGTCGTCAACTTCGGCCAGGAGCCGGCGTTCGCCCCTGACGGCTGGCACCAGTGGTTGTCGTACGCCCTGATCATCACCGGCTGGACCCTGGCGACGACGATCGTCGCGGGCGTGACCCGTACGGTCAGCCGCCAATGACCCTCTCCAGTGCCGTGTCAAGCATCGTTCGCCCTCGTGCGACGGGCTGCTGGGTTGATGCGCTGGGCGGCACTGAGGTCTTGACCGGACTACGCGAGACATGTTGATCTACGGCTCACCAAGCGACCGGCAGTGTGGGAGTGGCTTCGGCAGGCGAGCAACTGGCCGACACCCTTCGGGACGGGACGGGATCGAGGCAGGAGGCCAGGCAGCCACGCGAAAGGCGACCGCTTCGTGAACCGCTTGTCACCGGCGCAAGCACAGCAACAGGCGAGGGAGTTGGGTACAGCCCTTAGGTGTGCTCATGGCAGCGGAGCGTACGGGAGGGGGTCAGGGCGGCCGGGGCGGCGCTCCACACCAGTCCAGGCCAGGGCTCCCGGTCTCCACGACTAGCTCGGCCGCGTCCGGTGCCGAACTCCCCAGGTCCGACCGGGAGCGGCACCGGGTGCAGTCGCATGGCCAACGGCGCTTTTCCGCACCGCACTTCTTGCATATCGCCATGCGCTCATTCTCTCTTTGCGGCCGAGCCTCCCGAGCCATCCCCACGCATCCGAGGCCCTCGCCCAGGACGTTCGATACCGCAGCGCCCGTGGGCGACGACATGGGCGCGGCCGGGCGAGGCGTCGTTCTTCCGAGCGTCCAGTACTCAGTGGAGAGCTACCTTGAGGAGCACGATCAGCAGGCCGAGCAGCAGATTCGCGGCGCCGGCGACCAGCATCAGCCGCCTTGTGGCGTTCGCCCGGAGCGCGGCAAGGGTCGCCCAGCCGACTTGACCGGTGATCGCGACGCAGAGGGCCAGCCACAGGGTCCCTTCCGGGCCGAGCCCGAGCAGCGGGCTGACAGCCACGGCGAGGGCCGGCGGCACCGCCGCCTTCACGATCGGCCACTCCGCGACGAGATCCTGCCGAACCGCCCGGCCCCTCAGAGTCCCCTCCGCGACCCGCGCCCCGAACAGACGGGCGAAAACATGCGCGGCCCAGAACACCACTCCGGTGGCGAGCAGCAGCAGCACGAGACGCAACCGGGAGAACGACTCCAGCGGGTCCGTGCCGACGACGACCGATGCGGCGAGCAGCGACCCGTACACGGCCCCCGTGTAGTCGACCCGCGCCTCAGCCGCTGGCCGCGGGCCTTTGGGCTCCTGTGCGCCGATACCGTCGGTCATGCCCTCAGTGTCACCGCGCATCCCCCGCTCCGCACGGCCGGAAACCGGGGGTGCGTGGCATCTCCGGTGCGTGCAGTGGCAGAGCTGCGAGGGAGCGGCCGCGGAGTTGGCGGGTTCAGTGCTCCGGGCCGGTGTCCCGGTTCCCGGCTGGCTCCGCCTTGGTCAGGGCCGCGACGATGTCCCGGGGTGGGCTTCCGGCGCCAGGCGGCGGCTTGCCCGGCTCATCGGCGTTTCACGCCTGGCGCGGCGTGCACCCAGTAGGTCTCGTGCAGCCGGTCGCAGTCCCCCGACAGCGACCGGCGGGGCTCTTGGGCCGACCCCCGATCGATGCGCTCGGTCGGCCGCCACCGTTCGTCCGTGAACCTCCCCCGCAGCTCCGCTGCACACAGGGTCGGCGGGCCTCGTGCTCGGCCACGGCCCTCACCGCCTGTTCTTCCTGTGCTGCCCGCCGCGCCTGTGCCCGGTGTTCCGCGTTACGGGCAAGGGCGCGGCGGCCAGTCCGCCTTCCACTCGTTCTGGGCGGTGTCGACCCGGCTCTGGATCGGGGCGGCCCTGGGTGCCGCGGTATCGACTCCCGGACCCGTCTCCGGATTCACCATCCAGGCGCCCGTCGGAGTCACTGCACCTAGAGGGCACCGTTCGGTTGTGAGTCATGGACTTCATCGGCTACTTGGTTGGGGGGATCCTCCTGGCCGGGGGGGGTGCTGGGGTGGAGGTTGCGCCGGTACCCCGGCGGGTGGAAGTGCGCCTTCGGGGCCGAGTACGCAGCGGAAAGGACGGCACTTGCGGGTCGTGACGCGCGGCTGGTTATGGCAGTGGAGGCCCGTGTCCGGTCAGGGCCGGGACCGATGCGGTGGACGCGGCGCGTGCGGACCTCGACCGGCTGGCCGAGGCGGAGCGCTCGGATCTCCGGCCGGCGGCCGCGCGCCGGATAGCAGTCGAGGCGGTCTGCGCGCGGGTCGGTGGTGCTGGTCGGTGCTACTACCCGTCGTGGAGTTCGGACCGGACGCGGCGTGAGGGCTGGAAGGCGTAGAGGTCGAGGACTCCGGGCGGCTCGACCAGGCCGGGTCCGCCATCGGTGACCCAGGCGGTGATGTCCGCGGCAGCTCTCGGGTCGTTGACCTGGCCGAGCCAGACCGGTCGGCCTCCTGCCTTGCGTCCCTCGGTGGAGGGCTGGACGACGATGACGTTCGCACGCTCGCAGACGTCGAGGCAGTTGGCGCGCCGGATCGTCGCGACTCCGGCGAGTGCGGTTCGCAGGTCGGTGAGCTGGGCCTCGTGGTCCAGGTGGGGGGCTTTGGCCAGGGTGCCGCAGCAGCAGCCCCGGCAGACGGTGACCGTGCACCGAGCGCCGGCAGCCCCTGTGGGGGCGGCCGTGCGGTCGCGGCGGGCACGCTTGCTCATGAGGTGTCCTTACCGAAGGAGTTCGTCCAGGCGCGCTCGCGCAGCAGGCGCAAGCCGTTGAGGCCGACGATGACGGTGGAGCCTTCGTGGCCGGCGACGCCGAGCGGCAGGGGGAGAGTGCCGATCAGGTCCCAGGCGACGAGCGCGGTGATGAAGGTCCCGGCGATGACGAGGTTCTGCACGACCAGGCGGCGGGCTCTGCGGGAGAGGTCGACGATCGCGGGAATGGTGGCGAGTTCGTCGCGGACGACGACGGCGTCGGCTGTTTCCAGGGCGAGGTCGGATCCGGCCTTGCCCATGGCGATGCCGCAATGAGCCGCGGCCAGGGCGGGGGCGTCGTTCACGCCGTCGCCGACCACCAGCACTCGCCGACCCTCGGCCTGCCATTCCTGGACGGCGGCCACCTTGTCCTGCGGCAGCAGCCCGGCGCGGACGTCGGTGATGCCGACCTCCGCGGCCAGGTGGCGTGCGGCGCGCTCGTTGTCGCCCGTCAGCAGGACCGGGGCCCGACCGGTGAGGGTGGTGAGCGCGGCCACCGTGGCCTTCGCGTCCGGGCGGAGGCGGTCGGCGAACCCCAGCACCCCGGCCGGTGCACCGTCGATCAGGACGAGGACCGCCGTGTGGCCTTGGTCTTCTAGCTCCTGCACCGTGCTGACGGTCTGCGGATCGCTGGTGGCGGCGACGCGGGCCGGCGAACCGACCCGGACGGTGCGGCCCTCGACCGTGGCGGTGACGCCCGAGCCAGGGGTGGAGGTGAAGCCCGTCGCCTCGGCGAGTGCGAGTCCCCGCTCGCGGGCGGCCTGGACGACGGCGCGGGCCAGCGGGTGCTCGCTGGGATGCTCGGCCGCCGCTGCCAGCGCCAGCAGGGAGTTCTCGTCCAGGCCGGAGCCGGACTGGGGGCGGATGCTGGTGACGCGCGGGGTCCCCTCGGTCAGGGTGCCGGTCTTGTCCAGCGCCACGGCGTCGACCTGGCCGAGGCGTTCCATCACGACGGCGGACTTCGCCAGGACGCCGTGGCGTCCGGCGTTCGCGATCGCGGACAGCAGCGGCGGCATGGTGGAGAGGACCACCGCGCAGGGCGAGGCAACGATCATGAACGTCATCGCGCGGAGCAGGGCCGGCTGGAGTTCGCCGCCGAAGGCGAGCGGGATCGCGAAGACGGCGAGGGTGGCGACGACCATGCCGATGGAGTACCGCTGTTCGATCTTCTCGATGAACAGTTGGGTGGGCGCCTTGGTCTCGGAGGCGTCCTCGACCATCCTCACGATCCGCGCGATCACCGAGTCCGACGGATCGCGTTCGACGCGCACGCGCAGGGCGCCGGTGCCGTTGACCGTGCCGGCGAACACCTCGTCCCCGGTCCGCTTGGCCACCGGGAGGGGTTCGCCGGTGATGGTGGCCTGGTCGACGTCGCTCGTGCCGTTGAGGACCTGGCCGTCGGCGCCGACCCGCTCGCCGGGCCGCACCAGGATGACGTCGCCGACCGTGAGGGCATCGGCGGGCACGCTCTCCTCCCTGTCGCCGAGCAGGAGCCGGGTCGCGGTGGTCGGCGCGAGGTCGAGCAGCCCGCGGACGGAGTCGGCGGTCCGAGCGGTCGCGACGGCCTCCAGCGCGCCGGAGGTCGCGAAGATGACGATCAGCAGAGCCCCGTCGAGGACCTGGCCGACGGCGGCAGCGCCGAGCGCCGCGACGACCATCAGCAGGTCGACGTCCAAGGTCTTGTCCTTCAGGGCCTTCAGGCCCTCCCACCCCGGCTCCCAGCCACCGGTGATGTAGACGGCCGCATACAGCGGCGCCCACAGCCACGGCGGGGCGCCGAGGAGATCCAGCGGGAGGGCGACCAGGAACAGCACCAGCGCGGCCAACGCCCACCGCGCCTCCGGCAGGGCCAACACCCGTGTGCCCCGCTTCGGCAGCACCGGACGTGGTCCGGCAGCGGCTGGAGCGGGCCGCTGGTCAAGGGCTGAAGGCATGGCAGAACAACCCTTCACGGGTGGATGGGGCAGCACCTCCACCATACAGGAATACATGAATAGGTCTTCAGATGTTATCGGTATGATGTCCCCATGGGCCACGGAACCGATACCGCCAGCAGCGCCACCACCCGCGAGCGCCTGGACGCCGTCGGCACCGCCGACGTCGCCGCCACCCTCCAGGCCCTCGCCACGCCCTCGCGGCTGCACATCCTGGCCCGACTCCAGGAAGGCCCGTGCTCCGTCAGCGACCTCGCGGAGGCCGTCGGCATGGAAGCCTCCGCCTGCTCCCACCAACTGCGCCTGCTGCGCAACCTCGGACTGGTCATCGGCGAACGCCACGGCCGCTCGATCGTCTACGCGCTCTACGACAACCACGTCGCCGAACTCCTCGACCAAGCCCTCTACCACGTCGAACACCTGCGCCTGGGCCTCCGCGATTCCCCCACCGCCGCGCCGACGACGACCGCCGCCGACTGACAGCGCACCGACCGCCTGGACCGTCTGCCACGCGCTCGGGATGACCCTGTCGGCGCATTCGGATCCTGGACCGCTTCGACCTCGGCCTGACGAGCCCTTCTGTGGGCTTCCCGCCGATGTTGGCAGCCGCCCTCTTCGGCGTCCTCACTGCTCCGGCCACAGCGATGGGCTCGGTGAGGTCGTCACGCATGGCAGTTGTCGCACGTCCTCCTCGGCCAGGTGCGTGACGAACGTGTGGCTCGTGGCCGCAGAGGCCGAGTACGAGTTGACCCCGTGTGGCTGTTGGGCAGGCGTGTGGTTGCAGATCACGTTCGCGGCACAGGTAGCTGGAGAGGTGGCGTTCTCGGGACAGTTGACGTGATGCGCACCACTCTCCAGGGGTCTTGGGTCGGGCATGCGTGATCATGACCGGCATGGACGCTCGTTTCCTTGGCATCGCTGATCTGGTCGAAACCCCGTCCGTGGCGGTCGTGGTCGACGTCATGCGTGCATTCACCGTGGCCGCCTGGGCCTTTGCCCGGGGAGCGGAAAAGATCGTCCTTGCGGAGTCGCTGGACGAAGCCCTGGCACTCAAGGCTCGCCACCCGGATTGGGCGGCGCTCAAAGACGGTCCCCGCGCGCCCGGGTTCGACATGGTCAACTCCCCCGGCTTGCTGCGGTCTGTTGACCTCGACGGACGGACCGTCGTGCAGAAGACCACGGCAGGGACGGTCGGCGCCCTCGCGGTCAAGGAAGCGTCGCTGGTGCTGTGCGCCAGCTTCGTGGTGGCGGAGGCAACAGCTCAGCTCTTGCGGACGCACAAGAGTGGCGGTGTCACGTTCGTGGTCACTGGCGAGGACGGGCGGGCCGACGAAGATCTGGCGTGTGCTGAGTACGTCGCTCGAAGGGCTACCGCGCCTGGGACGGATGCCACTGCGTTCCTCCGCCGTGCCGCCGAGTCGCGCGCCGCCGCCGAGTTGGCGGAGGGCGTGCGTCAAGGAGTCCACCCCGATGATGTCGCACTCTGTCTTGAGCTCGACCGGTTCCCCTTCGCGATGGTGGCGACCCTGGAAGGCTCGCTCATGGTCCTGCGTCCACGCGCGATGCCTTCGCTGACTGACGAGGGCTCGGTCTGACTGCTGGTGAGGGCTAGGGAATCCGATGGGCCGGTACGCACTGCTGCGGGTGCTCGTTCGTGAACTCCATGAACCGGCGTGCCCGTCGTTCCCGGTGCTCGACCGTCTCATGCTTCAGGCACGCGGCTTCTGCTGAGCACGCCGGCCCCGCAGCACCGCGTCCAACATGGCTTCCTCGGGGGGCAGTTGAACTACCCCGGAGCCCCTACGAGGGAACTCTCGTCGTTCGCAGCCAGCATGCGTACGGGGCTGGCGTGCGGGGCGAACGGCTCGGCGCGCTCGCCGTGGCGCTCCCTCAAGGGACGTGGAAGGGAACGCTCGTCACGACGATCTTGGGGAGCGGTCGCAGGGCGCGGCGGAGGCGGGCGGCGTCCTTGCTGTGCAGGAGTCGGTGGCGCAGGTGTTGGGTGACGATCTCGGGGAGGATCACCGTGATGGTGAGGTCGGGGCGTTGGCGATGGAGTGCTTCGATGTAGTGGATCAAGGGTGCGACGATCGCGCGGTAGGGGGAGAGGACGACGTGGAGCGGCACGTGGTCGCCCCAGATGGTCCAGTAGTCGCGGAATCGCTGTGCTTCCTCCTCACTGGGGCTGATGTGCAGGGCGAGTGTGGGTTGCTGGAGTGAGGCGGCGTAGGCGAGGGCGCGTAGGCCGGCGAGATCGAGGGAGGCGAGGGCGACGACCGTCAGGTGATGTACGGACTGGGGTGTTTCCTCCCTCTCCTCTTCTCCCTCTTCTGCCTCCTGCCTTTCGCGGTCGGTCCGTCCTGCTTCGGGTGGTAGGGGGTGTTGCGTTGGCAGGGGCGCGGGGGCAGGGGCACGTGTGCCGAGGGGGCCGGGTGCTTCGGTGGTGTCGGGGCGCAGTCGCAGCGCCGCGCCAGTTGTTTGGTAGTGGTGCCGGATGCGTGTGGCCAGGAGGAAGAACAGGCCGATGGCCATGAGGGCGACCCAGGCGCCGGAGGTGAACTTGGTGATGGCCGCGGTGATCAGAACGAGCGTGGAGAGCACTGCCCCGGTGGCGTTGAAGGTGAGGCTCTTGCGCCAGTGCCGGGTGCGGACGCGGCGCCAGTGAACCACCATTCCGGTCTGCGACAGGCTGAACGCGAGGAAGACGCCGACGGCGTACAGCGGGATCAGCGAATTCGTGTTGCCGGCGAACACGACGAAGACGAGGGCAGCAGCTACCGACAGCAGGGCGATGCCGTTGCTGAAGGCCAGTCGGTCGCCCTGTCTGAGGAAGATGTGGGGGGCGTGGCCGTCGCGGGCCAGGAGGAACAGCACGCGGGGGAAGTCGTTGTAGGCGGTGTTCGCCGCGAGGAGGAGGACCGCTGCGGTGGCGGCCTGGACGAAGACATACATCGGACCTGAATGGAACGTGAGATGGGCGAGCTGCGACAGCACGGTCTCGCCGCTGCGGGGGACGACGCCGCGCAGATGCACGATGGCGATGATGCCCCCGAACATGGCGATGAGCAGGCCCGTCATCCAGGTGAGGGTGGTACGTGCGTTGCGCCATCGGACGGGCCGGAAGGCCGGAACGGCGTTGGAGATGGCCTCGATGCCGGTCATGGCCGTGGAACCGGAGGCGAAGGCGCGCATGACGAGCAGTACTCCGACACCCTCGACCGCGTTCAGATGAGGGGTGGGCGTCGGCCGGAACCCGTCCTCGGCGGAGTCCGCCAGGTTGCTGATGATCAGGGCGAACATCGCGAGGATGAAAGCGTAGGTCGGCGCGGCGAACAGAACGCCGGCCTGCCGGATTCCGCGCAGGTTCCCGACCAGGAGGAGAGCGATCATGACCAGGCCCAAGGGAACCGTGGCCGGCGCCAGTGAGGGAACGGCGGAAGTGATCGCGGCGATCCCGGAGGCGATCGAGACCGCGACGGTGAGGACGTAGTCGATCAGTAGGCCCCCCGCCGCCATCAGCCCCGGCAGGCGTCCCAGATTGTCACCGGCCACGATGTAGGAGCCGCCCCCGTGGGGATAGGCGCGGATCGTCTGCCGGTAGGACACCCCGACCACCAGCATCAACAAGGCGATGGTGGCTGCGATGGGCAGGGAGTACGCCATTCCCGCAGTGCCTGCGAGCACGAGGACGGCCAGCATCGCTTCGGGGCCGTAGGCCACCGAAGACAGGGCGTCGGCCGAGAGCACCGGCAGCGCCACCAGTTTGCGCATGCTTTCGCGCACGACGGCAGTGCTCTTCAACGGCGCCCCCAGCAACACCCGACGGGAGCGATGCGCGATGCGGCCGATCCGCGAGCGAACGGCCTCGTCCGCGCCGCCGGTCTCCGGTGCCGGTGCATGTCCGCCCAGAGAGGTGATGTGCACCAACTGGCCGTACCGAGTCGGGTGAATGTCCGCCGCCGGGGGAAACGTACCCGTGTCAGGGTTGACGGGAAGCTCCCGGCGCCCGGTCCCGGACTGCGGGGCTGCGCGACGCCACTGCCGGCCGACCTGGCGCAGCACTCGGAGTTGCTCCTGGTCGAGACCCGGCAGCACATCGGACGGACGAGGCACTCCGGAGTCCTGCTCATCCTCTTCATGGCCCTTGTTCACATCGCTCAGTGTGGACAGAAGCGGGGCCGGATCCGGTGATCTGGGTGCCGCGCGTGCAAGCGTGGCGGCGGTCTTCCCGTCGCCCGGTCTACCTAGCCCATGGTCCACGCCGTCAGGCCGGCCACCCAGACCGCTTCCTCCGGTACGTCACTCCCCCGCTCCGGCCCGGTGAACTCCGAGGGGTCGGAGGGAGGTTCGCCGTCAGCGTCCGGACGTCGCAGCGGGAATGTCGTCCGGCCCTCGTGCGCGGCGGGCAGCGCGGCGCCCGGTGCGGCATCGAGCCCGAGGGCCAGGTGCTCCCCGAGCGGTGCCGTGGCTCAGGCTCGCCGTCAGTCGTCCAGGAGGCTGCGGAGGAAGCCCCGGCGCCGGTTGTTCGATTCGGGCGCGGGGCGCGGCGGGCGGTCCGCCGCCACCTTGACCATGGGGATGTCGGGGTGCACCTGCCCGATGACGTCCATGCGGTCGTCGGTGTGGACGAGGGTCAGGCCGTGGTCCCGTGCGGTAAGCGCGGTCACGATGTCCATCAGGGAAGGCGTCTGCCCGACGCCGAGTGCGCGCAGCCGCTTCTGCGTGTCGGCGGCTTCGGGCTGCCGGTCGAAGTGCTTCATCGGGACGGAGCCGAAGGCCTGGTCGAGTGCCAGGTGGAAGGGCGCGGGGTCCGCGCCGCGGCGCAGCCCGTGGCGGAGTTCGGCGTGGGCCACGGGGCAGATGGTCACGAGTCCTTCGGTGACGCGCGCGGGCCAGGGGTCGCCGACCGTGCCGAAGAGCAGTCGCCAGAGCAGTGAGGTGTGGGCGAGGTAGCGCGGGGCCGGCCCTTGGAGGGGGGTCACCGGCGCAGGTCCTCACGGTCGGCGAGGGCTCCGGAGTGCAGGTAGTGGCCCGCGTGGTCCTGGAGCCAGCTCAGGGCGTGCGCCCGCTCGTCGGGGTCGGCGGACGGCAGGACCAGTTCCTTGCCCCCGCCTCTGGCGCGCTCGTCCGGCGGATCGTTCCGCCGCTGCCGGTTTCCGAACATCTGGTGCCCACCCCCGTCGTGGTCCTGCCGCGGACGCTGTCGGTCGTTGTCGCGCGGACGCCTTCGCAGACCGCGGTACGGCCGGTCCTCGCCAGTAGATCATGAGCGGGGTGGGCCCGATGCGTCGGGCGACGAGCGGGACGAACGGTAGAGGCTTCCAAGCGACCGGTTGCTTCCGCGCCCCGGCCAGGTCCTCGCGCCAGCGACCGAAGGGGTCCTTCATCGCTGACCGTGGCTGCGGGATGCTCAGCCCGGAGGCCGCCGAGCTCCTGACAGGACATCGCGGAGAGCGAGGGGGGAGCGCCCGGTCAGCTCGGCGTAGTCGTTTCGGACTCGGTCCCAGCGCTGCTCGCGCACCGAGGCGAACATGGACGAGAAGGCGTAGCGCCACCAAGGATCCAGGCTGGTCGCCGCCGTCTCGGCACGGTACGTCTCAGCAGGGATGTTCACGTAGGTGACGGACGTGCCCCACGCATCCGCCGTGATCGAGGCGATGCCTGCCAGGTCCAGCGACTCGGGTCCCGTGATGTCATGGTGACGGTTGGTCGGCTCGCCCACCGCGAGTGCGGCCAGGGCGCGGGCCACGTCGTCGCGCGCCACCAGGGAGATCCGGCCGTCCGCTGCCGGGAGTCTCAGCAGCCCGGTCACGCGCGCCTCGGTGAGCCACGCTTGGAAGAACTCGACGTACAGCGAAGCCCTGGCGAACGAGCACGGGATGCCAGCGGCGAGGAGCAGGTCCTCGGTGAGCCGGTTGACCACGGCGTAGCAGAACGGGGAGGCCGTGTCGGCGTCGACGCTGCTCAGCGCGGCGACATGGGCGACGCGCTCAGCGGCCGCGGCGGCGACGACGTTGCGGTGGTGGAGCAGCACCTGTGCGTCGGGCCCGTCACTGGAGATGAAGACCAGCGTGTCCACGCCTTTCAGCGCCGCGCGCAGAGCGGGAGGGTCGGTGTAGTCGGCGACGGCGACCTCCACCTGCGGCGGCAACGCTTCGGCAGGCAGCTTGCGCCGGGTCATCGCTACGACGTCCGCATCGGCCCGGTCCGCGAGCAGCTGCACCACCCTTCCGCCGAGCCTGCCCGCCGCCCCCGTCACCGCGATGCGCACCGTTGCCCCCGTCGCCTCGTCACCAGGCGCACCATCGTAGGCAGTCAAGTGCGACAGCGGCTCGGGAGGAATGAGACGGAACCAGCAGGTCGCCGCGGGCTTCCCGCGGGAGGAGTTCCTGTGGGAGTTCGACTTCGGTGCCGATCCGGGCATCGACGCGGCCACCAGCCGCACCTTCGCCAGCTGCGGGTACAGGAAGGCGGGCCGAGTTGTCCGGCGTGAAGCCGGTCCTGGATCGCAGGCTACGGGAGAAGTCATACGGCGAGGCGGGAGGAAGGCCGCAGAAGTGGCTCGACCGGCGCTTCGTCCCCCCGCCGGCTGCCGGGGAACGAATGCACCACGACGAGGGCGTGCAGGGTGCAGAGACCAAGGCGGCGTGGGCACAACGCATCTACGCGGCCATGGACGAGATCCTGCGGAGCCCTTGCCAACACCAGATCGTCGTGACGCACGGTGGCTCCCTGACGTTCGTCGTGGCGTCCTGGATCAAGATGCCGATCGAATCAGCCGGCTATGCCAGTTTCCGGGCACCCTCCGGAAGCATCACCACGCTGCGCGAAGACGACTTCTTCCACAACCGTCAAGTCGTCAGCCTCGGTGACACCCGTCATCTCGGCTCCGCCGAATCAGGGTGACCCCTCAGCCCGGCCCGCCTCCACGCCGCCGACCGCGTGCCCCTGCTCTCCCCACGAGCCGTGCCTCCGTCTCGCCCCTGTCGGCGGCCCAAGACCGTGCCTTGGTCTCTAGGAGGTGGGTGGGTGCGCGGCGGCGCCCTGGTCGTAGTCGATGCGGGCGGATTGGACTTCCTCGATGTGGCACTCGGCCCACGCCTTGATCGAGGCCATCACCGGCAGGAGGCTGTGGCCGAGCGGGGTGAGCTGGTAGTCGACCCGGACGGGCACCGACGGGGTCACCGTGCGGGTGAGCAGGCCGTCACGTTCCAGGGCGCGCAACGTCTGGGTGAGCATCTTCTGGCTGACCCCCGCGATGATCCGGTTCAGGTCGCGATACCGCAACGGCCCGGCGGCCAGTGCGTTCAGCACCAGACTCACCCACTTGTCGCTGATCCGGTCCAGCAACTGTCGAGCCGGGCAGGTGGCGAGGTAGGCGTCGTAAGCGGCCCGCTCGTCGGAACGGCGCTGAGCGGCGGTGCGCGTCGCCATGGCACTCCCAGGTCGGGTACGCACTCCCAAGTGCGTACTTCCTGATGGAGAGTAACGCCCTTTAGGTTCGTGGACATGAGAACTGTGATCATTCGTTCCTTCGGCGGCCCTGACGTTCTTGAGGTGGCGGAGGTCCCGGCGCCGGAGCCGGGACCGGGCCAGGTCCGGATTCGGGTCGCCGCCGCGGCAGTCAACCCGGTGGACCTCCAGACCCGCTCCGGTGCGCTCACCGCGGCGGGTCTGATCCCGGAGCGGGACGCCATCGGCATCGGCTGGGACGTCTCCGGCACCGTCGACGCGCTCGGGCCCGACGTCGTCGACTTCCGCCCCGGCGACGCGGTGATGGGACTGTCCGACCGGCTGTCGCTGCCCTCCAAGGCGCAGGCCGAGTACGTGGTGCTGGACACGGACGCGGTCACCGCAGTACCGACCGGAACCGACCTGGTGGCCGCGGCGACCCTCCCCTTGGGCGGTCTCACCGCTGTTCAAGCGCTCGACATCGCTGGAGCCAAGCCCGGCGACACGCTGCTGGTCACCGGAGCGGCGGGGGCGGTGGGCGGGTACACGGTGCAACTCGCCGCGCGGGCCGGTCTGCGGGTGGTCGCCGTCGCGAGCGCCGGCGACGAGGAGTTGCTGCGTGATCTCGGCACGGAGTTCTTCGTGCCGCGGACCGCGGACCTGCCCGCCGCCGTGCGCGCCCTGGTGCCCGGCGGTGTCCATGCAGCGGTTGACGCGGCATCCGTGGGCACGCTCGCGCTGGACGCGGTGCGCGGCGGGGGTTCGCTGGTCAGCGTGCGGGGCAACGCACCGACGCCGCTGCGTGGCATTCGGGTGGGCAACGTGTGGATCCGCGCGGACGGCCCCCGACTCGCCGAGGTGGCCGCCGCGGGACTGCGTCCGCGGGTCGCGGACGTGCTGCCGCTGGACGAGGTCGCCGAGGCGCACCGCAGGCTGGAGACGGGCGGGCTACGCGGTCGCCTGGTGCTGGTGCCGTGAAGCGAAGAGCGCTCCTCCGCACAGGTCAGGTCGCGCTCACTGGTTGACGGCAGGGGCGGCGGAGGTCTTCACGGACATGTGCGTACGCTTCGGCAGCGCGGCGTTCCTCGAACGGGTCGCCCTCCGGCGTCGCGTATCCAGAAGGCGTGCACCAGGACCGTGTAGGCCCTGGTGCACGATCGGGATCGGGCGGTGAACGGGAGCCCCACCTGGTCCAACTCGACCTCACCACCCCACCGGGACCCCCGAACCCCTGGAATCCATCTACCGGATCGCAACGAGGGCGGGAGGGCGTTGGTACCTGATCGGCGGACCGGCGCAGGTGGGTTCAGTCGGACAGACCGTCCAGGTGGCGGGCCAGCAGCTCCACGGCTCCTTCTGCCGCGTCCCGATCCCCGTCGATGTTCAACTGCAGCAGCAGACCGTCCAGGGTGGCGGAGGTGAGACGAGCGGCCTGGGGGGCGGTGGCGGGGGGCACACCCGTCTCGATGAGCCACTGCTCGGCGGTGTGGAGGTAGGCCGCCGTCGCCGGTGCCAGTTGTTCGCTCCACAGCTCGCTCGTGCCGGCCAACGAGGCGGCCTCCAGATACAGGCGCATGGCCACGCGGACCCCGGGCTCCTCGAAGGCCTGCCACAACGCGCGCACCAGATCGGACGGCTTGGCGACCGGCTGACCGCGCCACACGACGGCGAGGTCGGCGAAGGCCCGGTCCAACAGGGCCACCACCAGCCCCTCGCGACTCCCGAAGTGATACACGAGCATGCGGTCGCTGGTGCCCAACGCGGCGGCGAGGGGGCGCAGGGTGAGCGCCGCGAGACTGTGTTGCCCCACGTAACCCATGGCCGCGCTCAGCAGCTCCTCACGACGGGACACGCGCTTCCTCCTCGACCAGCATGTAGCCTATGTAGCGATCGCTACATACTAGCGGAATGGCGAGGTGCGACGTGGTGGGTGTGCAACGGCTGGTGCACGTATGGCCCGAGACCATCGGGGCTTCGGTGATCTGGGTGGCGGCCACGGCGGGGGTCATCGCCCTGGCACCGACGCTCGCGGACACCCCCGCCGCCCTGACCGCAGGAGCAGTCGCCGCCACCTTCACGGGCATCGGCGTCCTGGTCGGGCGGCTCCTCCCGGCCGGGTACGGAACCCGTCTCGGCATCGCCGTCGTGATCATCGGCCAACTCCTCGACGTCGTCCTCGTCCTAGCCGCTGGCGGACTCTACCCGCGGACCGACGAGAGCGGCAGCGGGCGCATTCTGCTGCTCCTGTTGGGCGGGTACGCGGCCTTCCTGTTGGGCGCACTTGCCGGTGACCGTTCCCACCGAGTGGGAACGGTCGCATCGGCCTCCCGTACGTGACTCCGGCGGGAGGTCGACCGTCGGCCACCGACTCCTGTCCCCCGCGGTGTGGTTACCCCCACCGCCAAGGGGTGGCTCACCGGATGGGCAAGGGCCTGCGGGTGCGGCGATGGTGTGTCCCGGAAGACGACTTGAGCCGAAGGGGCAACCGTGGATCAACCCGAGGAGCAGGGGCCTGCGCGTCGCGCGTTACTGGTCGGCACTGCGGCAGCCGGTGCGGGAATGGTGGGGGTGGGCACGGGGAAGGCCACCGCGGGTGGGTGGGGCGGTCCGGTGCGGAAGGCCGCGGTGGTTGCCGAGGCGGCGCGTCTGGAACGGGTACTGATCGAGTTGCGGCGCGACCTCCATCGGCACCCCGAGGCACCGGGGCAGGAGCAGCGCACGGCCGCGGTGGTGGCCCGGGAGCTGCGGGCGGCGGGGCTGACGGTCACCGCCGGGGTGGGCGGGCACGGAGTGGTCGGGGTCCTACAGGGCTCGGGTCCGGGCCGGACCGTTGCCTACCGGGCGGACATGGACGCGGTCCCGGCCTCGGACATCGTCGGGGGAGGTTCCGCGCCGGCTCATCTGTGCGGACACGACGTCCACACCACGGTGGGCATCGGCGTCGCGCGGGTCCTGGCGCGGTTGCGGCACCGGTTGGAGGGAACGGTGGTCTTCCTCTTCCAACCCGCCGAGGAGACGTTGTCCGGCGCCCGTTCGCTGATCGCGTCCGGTGTGCTGGAGCGTGAGGGCGTCGACGAGGTCCATGCGCTGCACTGCGGGCCCTTTCCCGTCGGCCGGTTCGCCGTGACCCCGGGCTACGGGATGCCGGGTCAGGACAAGGCTGAGGTGACGCTTTCCGGGCCGGACGCGTTCGATTCCGCGCGGCGCCTGGCGGTCGATCTCGGCGCGCTCGCGACCGTGGCCCTGCCACAGACCCCGGCGGACCTGGAGCAGATCGTCGCCGAGGCGCAGACGCCCGACGGGCCGCTGGCCCGGTTCGTAGCGGTCCGGGCAACGGCCCGGGGCGACAGGGTGAACGTGTCGTACCGCTGCTGGCCGCAGGAGCGGTACGGGGAGGTGCGCGCGGACATCCGCCGCTTGGCCAGGGCGTCCGCGGGGGCCGAGGTGCGCTTCCCCGCTGAGCCGTTCCCGGCCCTGGTGTGTTCGGAGCGTGATGCCCGCCTGCTCGCCCGCCATCTGCGGGGCGCCGTCGGCCGGAACGCGGTCACCGAGCTGCACGCTGCTTTCCCGCCCTTCAGCGGTGAGGACTTCGCCCTCTTCTTGGAGCGGCTCCCCGGTACGTACACCTTCCTCGGCGTCCGCGGACCTGGTTCGCCCGTCACGGCGAGCTATCCGCACTACCCCGACTTCGCTCCGGACGAACGTGCCATCGGCGTCGGCGTACGGGCGATGGCGGGCTGGCTCGCGGAGCGCACCCGCAGGGCGCCGGACCTCACGGGTGCTCCGCGCCAGCCTCAGCGTCGGTAGCCCGTGTCACCCCCTGGAGATGGGGAGTCGATCGCGCATTCGCGCCGGGTGAGGGGCTCGGCGTCGCCGGCGACCCTGCTGCAGATCAACCGTGTCCGTGGGGTGCCGTCCGCTGAGCTTCGTACCTGTTTGAGTGCCACGCTGTGTCCGCTGCGGTCTCCGTAGAGCGGCGCTCCGGTGAAGTCGATGGTGCCGGTGGCCATTCCGCTGAGCTTGACGGTGCGGAGGTTCACCCAGGTGGCAGCACGGCTCTGCGGTTCGCTGCCGCGGGTCGCGGCCCAGTACAGCGCCCGCGTCGCATCGTGGTTCAACGCCGTCTGGCCACTGGAGAAGACGCCGGTTTCGTGCGTCGGCTGTTCGTCCTCCTGATCCAGGAGGTGCTCTTTCGCGTCCTTGTAGAAGGTGGTCGATGAGGCCGCCTTCTCCAACTCCGCCAGGGCCGCGTGGTAGAGCGTGACCTTGGGTGCCACTGCGTCCTTTCCCTGGGTGAACTTGGCCTTGGAGAGGTCGTCACCGGTGAGGATGGAGATGGTGCGCTGTGCACAGCCCGGTTCGGTGCCGAGCTGTGCCATCAAGGGGCCGATGTCCTCCGCGCGTCCGGCGAAGTAGATCACGGAGGGCACTTTGGAGCCCTGACAGATCTTCTCCGTGTGCACGCGCAGCTCGGGCTTTCCGCCTGCGAGGAGGTAGCGGCGCTGCCGCACCATGGAGAAACCCTGTCGTTTCAGCATGCGTTGGCCGTACGTGGCTTGCTCGTCGGTGTAGAGGTCATCCGACTCGCTGGTGTCGCGGGCCAGGACCAAGGCGTGTTGTTCCTCGCCCGGTTCACGCAATTGGGCGGCCAGCAGGCCGAGTTGTTTGGCCTGCCATTCGTCGGGGGCGGCGAGGCTGAACCAGTTGGCGAACTTGCGGGGCAGATGGGTGGCCGAGTTGGTTCCGGAGACCACCGGGAGCCCCGCGTCCTGCAACGTCTCGGTGGTCTTCTCGCTCGACTTCAGGTCGCGGCCGGTGCCGACCACGCCGACCACGGTGGGATCATCGGCGGCGTACGCGGCGATGGTGTGGGCCATGTCCTGTTGGTGGTGGAGGTCCACCCCGCCGTTGGCGACCAGGACCCGGAGCTTGACGGGATAGGTGTCGTTGATGACGGCCTGCGCCAGGTAGACGCCGGCCAGTTCCTCGATGCCCTTCACGGGGGACGTGCCCTTGTCGGGGTCGTGGCTGAGCGGTCCGGCGTAGATGACGGTCACGTACTCGTCGCGGTACTTGGCGAGGACCTCTCGGTTCTGACCGGCGATGCGGTCCTCCAGCCAGGGCACCGACCACGGGGTGTCGTCCTCGGCGGACGCCTTCCCGTTGTCGGGGAGCCACGTCGCGAAGCGGACGTCACCGGTGGCGACTCCTATGCATTCGGTGCGCTCGTCGGGTCCGGGTTTGCGTACGGAGTTGCGGTTGGCCGTGAGGATCGACGCCGAACAGTACTCGTCCTGGAGGTTGTCGGCCCGCACCCAGATGCCTGCGGCGATCAGCAGCAGCACCAGGGTCAGAGCGTGCACGGACCAGACCACCCGGGCGACGGTGGGCCGCGAGTCGGCGCGCACGCACGGCAGTCGTCCATCGGCGAGCGGGCCCAGGCGGGCGCTGGGCAGGGGCACCTTCAACACCCAGGGCAGTTCGGCCAGCTCGCGACTGGGTGACTGGCCCGCGCGGAGGTTGCGTGCCCATTCCTGGTACCAGATCCACAGGGTGCCGCCGGGTTCTTGGACCACCGTGCGCTGGAGGCGGTGCAACTCGGAGCCCGGTACCGCGGCGACGATCAGCAGCGGGTCCAGTTCGCTGCGGCGGCTGCGTACGTCGCTGACCGCCTTGATCAGCTCGACGCCGCCGTTGTCCGCGCCCACGTGGGGCAGGAAGAGCATGGGGGGCCGATGCCGTTTGAGGCCACGGAGGTCCCAGCTCCAGCGGCGGTGGTTGTCGCGCAGGTCTTCGAACAGTGCCAACACGTAGAGTTGGAGTTGGAAGTCGTCTCCCTCCTGGAGCGCCTCGGCCACGTCGTACGCGCGGGCCGCGATGGCCTTCCAGGAGCCGATCGGGCGCAGGAGCGAGACGTCGGTGGGGCGTCCGCGCGATGCGGCCCTGAGGAAGGTCGTGGTCATGAACCACCGGCTCTCACGGCGCAACCAGAGGAAGATCGGCGCCCGTCCCGGCAGGACGTTGTCCAGCAGCAGCAGGAGGAGGAGGAACCCCGCGCCGGACGCCAACGCCACCGACCAGTGGCTCCTGGCGAGCAGGGCCGCGAGGCCGGCGACGAGGCTGGCCGGGAGTATGTGGGCCATGTCGAGCTGGGCGGGCCCCGGGTTCCAGCGTCTGGTGTCCTTCGGCCGCCAGCGCTGCGTGGCGAGTTGGTCCAGCAGCCGTAGGGCGGGGTCGGGTCGGCCGGCTGAGGTGGATGCCGGTTGGGGCCAGTCGTCGTCCAGTGCCCCGACGGCGTCCTCGATGGCCTGCACCAGGCGTAGCCGGGGAAAGGCGTAGCGCCGGTAGACCGAGCGCTGTCCGTCCCACCGTCGGGGATCGGCGAGTTCGCGTACGAGTGCGGCGGCCCGCCGCACTTCGGTGGCGCCTTCCTGCTGGGCCGGGGCGACGGCGCACCGGGTGCCGTGCGCGTCCTGCCCGCGGTGCAGTTCTTCCACGAGATCGACGACGCGGTCGTCATCGGCGCTGTCCTCCGCGTGGAGCACGGCGACGGGCATCGGCGGGTCACTGGTGCGGAAGTCCCGGATCAGGACCTCCAGTCGTTTCTGGACTTCGACGCCGGCGCTGGTCGACATTCCGAGATGTCCACCGGGGCACTTCGGCGGTGGTTCACGATCACCGTTCGGCACGTCTACCCCCGTACGTAGTCCGAGCTATGAACCTAGTGGGCGCGCTCTCGCTGCGGAGTGCTTACCGAGGTTGTCCCGTAATCGGTCCACGCGTCGGCTCGCGGGGCGTGGAGCGCTGTGGGGAAGAGTCCCGGTCCGCGCACGGGAGGAGGCGCTCATTCGGCGTGCTCGCCGGTCATCTCCAGTACGCAGTCCCGCAGTTCGTAGCTGCCTATGGCTTCCAGGAAGCCGATCGTCGGCGGGTTCGCCATGCGCACCCCGGGCAGGGTGCACAGGCGGCTGAGGAAGACGTCCGTCTCCAGGAGCGCGATGTGGAGTCCCGGGCACTTGTGCGGGCCGTCACCGAAGGCCAGTCCCGGTGCTCCGGCTTCCTTCATGGCCCGTCCCGGGCGCAAGCAGCGCGGGCGGGCACCGACGGTCCGTTCGTCGACGTTGACGTGGTCGAGCAGGATGTCGATGCGGTCGCCGGCGGGGACGGTCAGTGTCCCGCCGTCGGCGCCGGGCAGGTCGATCGGTGCGGTGGTACGGCGGCTGAGGCGGCCCAGGACCGGTTCGAGCCGCAGGATCTCCGCGAGCAGCGCGAGCCTGTCCGGCTCGTCCGCTTCCCCGTAGTGCGCCAGCAGGTCGGTATCGGAGAACAGGTGCCAGGCCGCCGCGCTGATGAACTCACGGGTGGTGACCATGCCCGCTGCCGCGAAGGTGAGGCACTCGCCGAGGATCTCCGCGTTGGAGCAGCCGTCGTCGATGAGGTGGGAGATGAGATCGTCGCGCCGGGTCCGGCGGCGGGCCCGTACGGCGGGGCGCACGTCGCCGACGTACACCCGCAGCCAGTTGGTGTTCTGCCGCAGCGTCCAGTAGATGCCGTGCGGACTCGTCAGCCCCGGCGTACCGAATCGCTCCGGGAAGAAGCGTTCCAGTCGTTCCTTGATGCCGGGCCTGCTGTTCGTCAGGCCGATGACGGCGCAGGCCACCTCGATCGCGAGGTCGAAGCTGAGGTCGGACAGCCGAGCGCGGCGGTCGGCCCGGAGCCGGTCGATCTGGGTCTGGGCGACCCGGACCATGACGTCGCGGTAGTGCTGGTCGACGCGGCGCGGGGTGAAGAACCGTGCGGTTTGGCGGCGGTGTTCGCGGTGCTCGGGGCCGTCCCGGTAGAGCACCGGTCGGCGGATGCGTTTCGGTAGCTTCGACGTGGTCTCGATCCCGAGCCCGGCCTGCACGGTCGAGGTACTGCGCAGCACGGCACGCGCCTCGTCGTACCCGCTCACCTCCCAGACCCCGTCGCCTCCTCGTGCGACGGGGCATGCGGGCACCGCTGCGCCGCGCTCGATCTTGCGGTAACCGAATCCCCGGTCCGACCCGGGTTCGACCGCGTCACCTTCGGCACCGGACTCGCCGTCCATGAGCGGGACCTCCCTCTCCTCGAAGACCGGGCCGACCGTCCGCGCGCCCGGTCGTCCCCCGTCCTGGCCGGCGGCACGCTCCTGCGGAGCACGGGGTGCCGCGGTGGACGGTGCTGGGTGGTTCCTTCCCGGTGGACGGGCGTGGGAAGCGGGTGTCCTGGCTCCAACGCCGCGATCAGAGGCCCGCGTCGCGCATCCCGGGCAGTGCGTACCCGTCGACCTCGTCCCAGGGAACGTCGAGGTCGTCCAGGTGCACGTGCCACTCGGCGTCCGGCACGGCCCGGCGCAACTCCGTCACGGAATCCAGCACATGGACGATCACCGGCACCACCCGGTCGGGATCGACGGGCATCTTGGTGGAACCGGCGACGACCTCCCGCGGCTCGGCCGCGGCCCGGTCGTGCAGGTACAGGCTTTCCTCGTCGTCGTACGGGAACGACGCCGTGCGCTCGGTGACCACGCGTGCCACCACGGTCGACTCGCTCTCGTTCAAGGGTGTCGCGCGGTGCGCGCCGTAGTAGAGGGAAACACTCATGCGCGAAGCCTACGGAGGAGGTCTGACAGTGGGGGCGGCGTCGCGGGGTGGTCGCACTCCCCCGGCTCGATCCGCGCGACGGCTCCGGTCTACGGGAATCGGGCTCAAAGGGTGCTCCGGTACGGGTCCGCGCCGCGGTGACCCGTACCGGAGCGGGGCTCACGCCGCGTTCGGGCCCACGTCCGCGCCGGTCAGCGGGGCGCGCAGGGGCGCCGCCGTCGTGTACTGGTCCGAGCCGACGTCACGGCTGCTGCCGCGCGGGTGGCCGTCGAGGTCGTCGTTCACGGCATGGGTCGTCGGGACGGCCGCGCCGATCGCCGGGCTGTTCGACAGGAGACGGAACACGCCGTCGGCGCCCTGCTGGAGGCGGGGGTCGGTGCGGACGAAGCCGCCGGAGGGGATGGTGCCGTTGGTCGCCTGGCCCCACAGCAGGTTGCCCTGCCAGGTGAAGCCGGTGTTCTGCCCGAGCTCGACCAGGCTGCCCGCGTTGGCGACCAGGATGTTGTTGCTGAGGACGACGTCCCGGGGCTCGTGGGCGCGGTTCTCGCCCACGAGGGTGCGGGCGTTGTGGGCCAGGGTGTTGTGGGTGATCAGCGCCCGGTCACAGGCGTCGTTGCCCCGTTGCAGGGGCTTGGACTCGCCGGGGAGGTGGTCGCGGGCCGAGCCGCTGCCGATCACGAAGGCGCGCCCGGACAGCCCGGTCAGGTGGTTGTTGAACACCGTGTGGTCGTTGCCGTAGAGCCGGATGCCCTCGGTGCCGCCGATGAGGTGGTTGCCGTGCACGAGCGTGCCGTTGCCGTGGCGCAGCACGATGCCTCCGGCGCAGTCGCGGAGGGTGTTGTAGCGGATGACGTTGTTGGAGGACTTCACCGAGATGGCCTCGGGGTCCCCGTTGCACTGCTCGAAGAGGTTGTACTCCACCACGGCCCCGGCGTTGTCGAGCGCCCGGTGGCTGACGCCGAGCCGGATGGACTCGCCGCCGTTGGTCCCGGGGTAGGTGTGACGGGCGAAGTGGTTGCGGAGGATGGTGAGGCCCTTGACCATCGTCTCCTTGTTCGGGTCGACGGGGGCGTCAGGGCCGTCGGCGACGAGGAACACGCCCTCGGTGGACCGGTCGTGGAAGTAGTTGCGGTCGACCTTGACCCCGTCCGCCTTCACGACGACCCAGTCGACGCCCGCGGTGTCGGCGAACTTGAAGTCGTTGCGGGTGAGCCGGATGTCGGAGCAGTCCGCCGGGATCACCAGGGTCTGGCGCTGGCGGAAGGCGAAGCCGCTGATGGTGATGGAGCTGGAGTTGCTGAGGACGAAGCTCCGATCGCCCTGGAGCACCGCACCGCCCCGGCTCTGGGAGACGATGGTGATGTGCGTGCCGATGCCGTGCCTGCCGGAGATCCGGATGCCGGCGGCGGGGACGTCGTAGGTGCCGTTGGCCAGGACGATCCGGTCACCGGGCGCGGCGCGGTCGATCTCCCGCTGGAGGTCGGCGATGGAGCTGACGGTCACCGTGGCGGCGGACGCGCTGGTGGTGGTCAGGGCGGTGATCGGCGCGGTGGCGAAGGCCGCGCCGAGCAGGGTGCCGGTGAGAAAGGTGCGTCGCTGCATGATGCCTCTCCTGCAGGGGGAGCCTCGTCGGCTTCCCGTGGCCTCGGGCCCGCTGTCGGAGCCCGCTGGACGGGCCCTTGTCGGTGGCCCGCCATGCGGAAGGAGGGGGCGGGGGCGGTTCCCGTTCCCTGGCTGGTGCATGAACCTCGGGCGACGCCACGGAATCCTCGACCCCTGCCCGTGCGATATGCAGACATGTCCGCGGACGGGTGGGCGCGGCGGAGTCGCGGCCTGGCCGGGGCCGGCTTGACGGTGCCGTGGTGCGGGCCCTGCCGCGGGGGCCGCCGGTGCGCCAGGATGGTGCCGGTCGGTGTGGCGGTCGGCAGGTGGCGGGGGGCGACGGTGAGTTTCGAGTCGGTGATCGCGTTGTTCGGCACGGTGGGGACCTTCGCGGGGCTCGGCGTCGCCTGGTTGCAGCTGCGGGCACCGGGGCAGAACCGGTCCGGCGCTGCGGACACGACCGGTCCTCGGGGTTCGTCCGTGCGTCCGCCGGTCGCCCAGCTGCCGCGCGCGGTACGGGGGCGGGGGCAGCTCCTCGACACGCTGCGGGAACACCTGCGCCGCCCGCGCGGGGACGTCGTGGTGCTGCACGGCCCGGGCGGTGTCGGGAAGTCGACCGTGGCCGCGGCCCTCGCCGAGTGGGCGCACCGGCGCCGGTTCCGCGGACGGCAGCGGTCGGTGTGGTGGGTCCCCGCCGGTGATCCGGCCGCGCTCGCGGGCGGCGTGGTCACGGTGGCGCGGCAGGCTGGTGCCCGGCGGAGCGACCTGGAGTCGCTGTCCCACGGCTCCGCGGACGCGGCCGACCACTTCTGGCGGGTGCTGAGCCAGGCGCCAGCGGGTTGGTTGCTCGTCTTCGACGAGGCGGACGACCCCGACGTCCTCATGGGAGCGGGGTGGTTACGGCCGTCCGCGCGCGGGCTGGTCGTGGTGACGACCCGACATGCCGGGGAGCGGGCCTGGGGCCGGGACGCCGTCCTGCGGGCCGTGCCGCCCCTGGGTGACGGCGACGCCGCCCGGGTGCTGCTTGACCTGGCTCCCGGTGCAGGGGACGTCGCCTCCGCCCGGAGCTTGGCCCGCCGCCTCGGCGGGCTGCCGTTGGCGCTCGCCCTGGCGGGTTCCTACCTCGACTCCGGGGTCGCCCGACGGTCGACGTTCCCCGCCTACCGGGACGCCCTCGACGCCCCCGACGGATGGCCCGGGGACCCGGGGCCGCGTGCGGACCCGCGTGCCACGGTGATGCGCACCTGGGAGATCTCCCTGGACGCCCTGGCCCACCGGGGCGCCCCCGAGGCCCGTACCCTGCTGCGGCTGCTCTCGTGCTACCAGTCGGGCGAGCCGGTCCCCCGCGCGCTGCTCGACTGCCGGGTGCCCGCGCTGGCCGCTCTCGTCGCGGCGGGGGTCACCGCGGGATCCGCCGGGGAGCGAACCGTCGAACGGGCGTTGCGCGGACTGATCGACGTGGGGCTCCTGACGGCCCGGCGCACTGCGGACGGCGCCACCGGGATGACCGTCCACCCGGTCGTGGCCGACACCGGGCGGCTCCACCTCGGCCTGTCCGCGGACCAGCGCGACCACCGGGTACGGGGGGACGGCACCCGGATCCCGGCCACCGCCGCCGAACTCGTCGTCACCGCCCTCGGCGGGTTGCGGATGGACGAACCCGACGACTGGCACCGCTACCGGCTGCTCACCCCGCATCTGGCGGCCCTCCACCGGTACGTCGCGGACCGGTTGGACGCCGGTGCGCTGGCCGGTTTGGCGGCGGCCACCGCCGACGCCGCCCGTGCCGCCGACCGGGACGGCGCCCACCGGTCGGCCGCCCGGCTGTGCCTCGCCGCCCTGGAGCACACGGCGCGTCTGGGCCCCGACCACCCGGCCGTGCTCGCCCTGCGCCACCAACGCGCCTGGCAGATCGCCTTCCGTGGGGACGCGCCGGCGGCCGAGGCGCACTACCGTCAGGTGTGCGCGGCTCGACGACGGGTCCTGGGGGAGCACCATCCGGACACCCTGAGCAGCCGGCACGAACTCGCCTGGATCGCGGCCTGCCAGGGACGCTGGCAGGAGGCCGAGCGGGCGTACCGCCGGGTGCTCACCGCTCGGGAGGGCGCGATCGGCCCGACCGCGCCCGACACCCTGACCACCGCCCACGAACTCGCCTGGGCCGTCGCCAACCGGGGCCGCTACCCCGAGGCGGCCACGGCACTCGGTCGGGTCCACGCACAGCGGCAGCAGGTCCTGGGCAGGGATCACCCACAGACGCTGGCGACGCGACACGAACTGGCGTGGGTCCGCGGGATGGACGGCCGGCACGCCGAGGCCGAGACGCTCTACCGCGCAGTGTTCCGCGCCCGGCGACGCGTGCTCGGGGCGAGTCACCCCGAGACCTTGACCAGCCGCCACGAACTGGCCTGGGCACTCGCCGCGCAGGGACGTTTCACCGAGGCCGAACGGATCTCCCGCTCGGTCCTCGCAGAACGCCGTCGGGTGCTGGGCGAGGACCACCCGCACACCGTCGCCACGGCCCGCGCGCTCGAAACGCTGCGCAGCGGCGAGCCCTTCGAGGCCCATCACGTCGTCTGATGCGCCCCTCTCGAACCGCCCGTTCCGACCTCGCGGTCCCTACCGTCGGAACGGAACGGAGCGTACCGTCGGTACGGCGTACTGCCCCCGCCCACGACGAAGGGAGGGCCGGGTGAGCGTCACCGCCGAACACCTCGGACGCGCGGCGGACGCGTTGGGCCTGTCCGGGATGCCGGTGCTGGTCCACGCTTCCCTGCGGTCCTTCGGCGCCCGTGTGGACGGCGGGGCGGACGCCGTCGTCAACGTGCTCCTGGACCGGGGGTGCACCGTCCTCGTCCCGACCTTCACCGAACCGCACTTCGCCGTGGCTCCGCCCGTCCGGCCGGCCATGCGCCCGACCCGCAACGGAGTGGACTACGCACGGCCCTGGCCGCCTCCCTCCCACCCCGCGCCCGCCGCGTACTCACCCGAGTGCGGGCTCGTCAATCCCCGCCTCGGGGCCTTGCCCGCTGCGCTGCTCACTCGCCGGGGCACCCGCCGGGGCGACCATCCGTTGAACTCGTTCACGGCACTCGGGCCGGCAGCGACCGAACTCGTCGGCGGCCAGAGCCCGGTGGACGTGTACGCACCGCTGCGCGCACTGGCCGAGGGGGACGGCCGGAGCCTGCTCGTCGGGGTCGGGCTGAACCGGATGACCCTGCTGCACCTCGCCGAGCAACGGTCCGGACGCCGGCTCTTCCGGCGCTGGGCCCGCACACGGGACGGCCGCACCGCGCAGGTGGAGGTGGGCTCCTGCTCGGAAGGGTTCCCCCAACTGGAGCCCCTGCTCCGACCCTGCGCCCGCACCACGGCCGTGGGGGCGTCGCGTTGGGTCACCCATCCGGCCCGGGCGGCACTGGCGGCGGTGGTTCCCGCCCTGGTCGCCGATCCGGGGCTGACCCGCTGCTCGGCGGGGTGTCGCGCCTGCCGAGACGCCACGGCGGGCGGGCCCCTGCCGTCCGGCCCGCTCGGCTGATGAGGGCGCTGCGGCCACGCGGTCGTTCACGGGCCAAGGCCCCGCCGCACGAGGCCGAACGCCGAGCCGTCGGTGCCGCGCGCGAGATCACCGGTGCTCGCTGGGGCGGCCGGTCACCTCGTCGCCGGTCTCGGTCACCCGGTCCGGTTCCGCGGGCGGCAGCATCCGTTCGGCGAGCAGGGCCGTGAACGCCGCGGCGGTCAGCGCTCCGCCCACGAGGAACGTGGCCCGCACGCCCAGGGAGGGGAGGACCAGGCCGCCGAGCAGTGCCCCGGCCGCGACCCCCGCGTTGTAGGCACCGGAGTTGGCGGCGAGCGCGATCTCGGTCCGGCCGGGGGCGCAGCGCAGCATCTGGTTCTGCGTCGCCATGAACACCGGGCCGAGCGAACCGCCCAGCAGCGCCAGGCACACGACCGCTCCTGCCTCGGCGGTGCCCGTCGCGTACAGGCCCAGCATGCCGACGGCCTGGGTGGCGACCGGGACGAGCAGCGTGCCGCGGGGGTAGCGGTCCAGGAGGGGTCCCGCGATCGTCACGCCGATCACGCCGGCGATTCCGGAGACCATCAGCAGGGCGCTGACCGAGGTGTCGGCGAAGCCGCTCACGTCTCCCAGGAACGTGACGACGTACGTGTAGCCCGCGAAGGCGCCGGTGACGGAGAGGGCCGTGGTCACCAGGACGATCCCGAACCGGCGCTGATCGGGTGCCGAGCCGAAGGCGGCGTGTCCCTCCCCGGGGCGGGACGTGGGGAGGAGGACGGCGATCGTGACGAGGGAGAGCAGGCCCAGCCCGGCGAGTACGACGAGGGGTACCTGCCACGCGCTCTGCTGCCCCAGCCAGGTGCCGACGGGGACCCCGAGCACCAGCGCCAGCGAACCGGCCACCGACAGCACTCCGATGACCCGGCCCCGGACCTGCGGTGGGAACAGGCCGACCGCGACGGGGCCCATCACCGCCCAGAACAGTGCCTGCGCGAGTGCGGTCACCAGACGGGCGACCATGAGCAGCCAGTAGCTGGAGCCGAGCGCCGACACCAGGCTGGACAGGACGAGCGCGGCCAGCAGCGCGGTGAGCACGTGGCGGCGCGGCATCGCCTGGGTGGCGTGCGCGATCGGCAGGGAGACCACGGCGACGGTGAGCCCGTATCCGGTGACGAGGTAGCCCACCGCGGAGAGGGACACCCGGAGGTCGACCGAGATGAGTTCGAGCAGCCCGATCGGTAGGTTCTCGGTGGTGTTGAAGGTGAACGCGGCCACCATCAGGGCGGCGAGCAAGGCCATCCGGTGCCAACGAGCCGGCGGTGCCGTGGTCATGCAGCCCCTTCCGCATGTGGACGCCGATCGCCCCCCGGGCAACGTACCCACACGTGTTCTGCCGCGGGGACGGCTTGAGGGTGTGCTGGCCGAGAACACGGGAGCGGTGGACGCTCAACGCGCTTCTGCGGCGGCCGTCGCTGCGGCGGACCCCTGACGGCGCTGCGGGCGATCTGCTGTTGCTGGCTGAAATAGACTGGTGTGGTGAGTGAGAACCTGCCGCCCTGCCCCGAGTGTTCAAGCGTCCACGCCTACGAGATGGGTGCGCTCCTGGTCTGCCCGGAGTGCGGCCACGAGTGGTCCCCGGGTTCGGAAGCGGACCAAGAGGGTGCGTCCGCAGTGGTGCGCGACGCGGTGGGCAACGTCCTCGTCGACGGGGACACCGTGACGGTGATCAAGACGCTGAAGGTCAAGGGCAGCCCGACCGGCATCAAGTCCGGCACCAAGGTCCGCAACATCCGCATCGTCGACGGCGTCGACGGCCACGACATCGACTGCAAGATCGACGGCTTCGGTGCGATGCAGCTCAAGTCCAGCGTGGTCAAGAAGGCCTGACGGGCCAGGAGCGGCGCTCCGGGCTCTGCCACCGTTCCCGGACGCGCCGCCCTCGGGTGATCAGAGGGGCAGGGTGACCCAGATGGTCTTGCCGTGACCGTCGGCGTCCTCCCGGATCTCGGCGGTGCCGCCGAGGTCCAGGGTGAGTTCGGTGACGGTGGCGAGGCCCCCGCCCGGGGCGGCTGCGTGGAGGGGCGGTTGGTGGGGGTGGCGATCGTGGACGGCGAGGGCGAACGTGTCGGGGCTGGCGGCGAACAGGACCGTCAGGTCCTCGCACAGGATGGCGGCGTGACGAACGCTGTTGGTCACCAGTTCGGAGACGATCAGCAGGGCCGGGCCCACGCTCGGGTGGCTCGGGGAGATCCCCCATTGCCTCACCACCTGTTCGGCGGTCTCCCTGGCGGTGCGGACGGCCTTCCCGGTGGTGGGCAGGACCAGGACGAGTTGGAGGGGCAGGGCCTCTATCCCGGGGAACATCACAGGGACCGCCCTCCGTGGTGGGGGTGGCCGGTGGCGACCCGGGGGCGGAGGCGGGCGAGGGGGGCGCGCACCGGCGCCGAACCGCCCCGGAGCACTTCCAGCAGCCGGATGCGTAGGGGACGCCCGGGCATGCGGAAGAACTCGGCCAACGCCTGATCCGGCAGAACCCGCATCGCCCCCACGTCTCCCTCGCCTTCGACTACTCGCGCCGGTCCTCAGCCCTTCCGGGCCGTCGTCCGTGACACGCACGGGATGACGACGGCCACGACCGGCAGCGGAGCGCCCTGTCGTGCCCACACCGCACCGGCAGGCGGGCCAGGGGCCACGCTCCACGAAGGAGTCCCGCGCCATGATGTATGGAGTTGCAGAACTTTGCAATTCACCATGTGGTGACGGTCGGTCGGGATCCCTGGACGTGATCCGAGAACGGTCGTACGACGGGCGCCGGTTGATCCGGTCCGCGGCCAGCGGTAAGGCACCGACAGGGGCCGGGACCGGTTCAGCGAGGCGGTGTTCCGTGACCGTCCGAAGGACGGTGCCTTTCCCACAGGGGTGTCCTGGGCGCGCGTGGTCGCGTTGACGAAGTCGGAGCTTCCCCCGTCGCCTTCAGGATCATTCGAGGATCCGGCCGCCGTGGTAGCGCAGTTCGTACACCAGGGTGCCGTCGGCGGTGGCGATGTGTTCGACGCCGCGGAAGCGGTTCACCTCGCCCAGGGTCTCGTCGACATAGGTCAGTGCGCCGGCCGTGTGGCGGAATCCCCCGAGGAACCGGCCCTCGGCATAGAGCGCGGTCAGTGCCGCCTTGATGGTCTCGCCCGCGGTGAAGGCGTCTATGGCATCCGTCAGTAGGTATCCGTAGTAGTTCATGCCCCAGATCGGGCGGCCCGCCGAGTGCACCGTCTCCTGGCCGAGGAAGTCCGTACCGCCGAAGTAACTGTCCCGGTAGATCAACTCGCCCTCCCGGTACTCCAGGTCGTGCGACGCGGTGCGCAGGGGAGCGACCTTGCCCGCGCCGCCCACGTAGGTGGAGGACTTGGCCCGGACGATGAACGACTCCAGGGCGGCCGGTGTGAGTGTCAGGGTCTCCATGGCTGGATTCCTATCAGCCGGGTCTGACAACCGGGCCCTGCCGGTCGGGTGGCGCCCGGCCCCGCGGTGCACCGTTGGATGGCCGGGGCCCCCGGCGCCGCCCCCCGTGCCCAGCGACTCCCGTTGCGGTGACGGGATCGGCCGGGCCGGGAGGCGGCCGGGCCGTCCGGCGCCGGCGGGGTACTGCACCGCGGGGAACTGCACACCTCGCATCCTCACTGTCAGGGGTCCGTGCGAGCATCCTGGGAGGACACGTGAGGAGAGCAGCACATGGGCACCTGGGACATCGGACCCTTCGACAACGACACCGCCGCCGACTTCGGAGGCGGCCTGGACGACGTGGCGTTGAACGAACGTGAAGCCAAGATCCGCGGCGCGCTCGAACGTGCTGCCCGTCCCACGGACGACCTGGACGCGTACTACGGCGAGCGAGCCGTGGCCGCAGCCGCCCTGCTCGCCGCACAGCAACGCGACGGCGAGCCCGCGTGTGCGAACTACGGCCCGTCGGAGCCGCTCCCGGATCTGCCCGCGGACCTTCGGGTGCTCGCCGTCAGCGCCCTGACCCAGGTGCTCTCCGACCGGTCCGAGCTCGCCGAACTCTGGAACGAATCCGCGGACGGCCCGAAGTGGCGGCAGGACGTCACCCGTCTCCGTGACGCGCTCGACCCGTCCGTCCCGTCGTCAGGGGACGTCGCCTCCGCCGGGATCTGACCGACGCCTCGCGCCGCGGCCGCTGTCAGTGGCGGGTGGCAGCATCGGGCGCATGACGGACAGCGCGAGCTTCGACTGGCGGCCCTTCCTCCTCAAGTGGAGCGGGGAGTGGGCGGATTGCCCACCGGACGACGAGACGCGGAGCGAGCAGGACACGGCAGCCCAGCGGGCCCGGTGGCTGGGGTTCCCGCCCGCGTCCGAGGAGCGGATCGTCGCCATGGAGGCGCGCCTCGGGCGGCGGATGCCACCGTCGTACCGGGAGTTCCTGAAGGTCAGCGATGGCTGGCAGCACGCCGGCGGGTTCGTGTGGCTGCTGGCCGGGACGGCGGAAGCCCGCTGGCACGACGACGCGTACGGTCTCGCGGACACCTTCGAGGAGTACCTGGACGAGGACGCCGAGCCGGAGGAGCGGCGGGGCGCGGAGGTGTGGCGGCACGGGCTGCAACTGGACGTCGAGTCCGATGCCACGCGCCTCGTCATGGACCCCGACGGTGTGGGTGAGGACGGCGAGTGGGCCGTGTACAGCTGGGCGAGCTGGCGGGCCGCGCCGCCCCGGCACTACCCGAGCTTCTTCGCGTTCATGCAGGACATGCACCGGGAGTTCCACTCCTTGCGGGCGGGTCCGCACCATGAGGGGCCGGTGTTCGTCAATGACACGACGCGCGAGCAGGACGCGTTGGTGGACGAGGCTCGGCTGGAAGCGCTACGGGGTGGGTGGGGGCGTGCCCAGGAACTGTTGGACGGGGCTGCGGGGTACGGCAGGCCGCGGGCTGCCGGGTTGGGCGACCAGATCCGTCGCTTGTCGGGACACCGCGAGGCGTCCTTCGAGGGCCTGGTGACGGATCCTCGGTACGCGCCGGAATTGCTGCCGGTGCTGGTGGCCGGGCAGGCGGCGCGCCCGTACCTGGATGGCTCCACGCTGCCGTTCGTCCTGCGGGGCGCCGACGACGAGGTGATGGCCCTGGCCCGGGCGACGGTGGAGCTGGTGAGGAGCGGCGGCTACCGGTACGCGCCGGGCGGCCCGTTCGGGGAGGCGGTCGAGCGGGCGCGCGAGCTGGCCCGGTGGGGAGACACCGACGAGGCCTGGCAGACGCTGCGGGAGGCGTTGCCCTGGTGGGAACCGCTGGGGCCGGACCACTTGGCACCCCTGGGCTGGGTGGCCGATCCCGTGCTCGGGCCGCTCCTGACCTCGGAGCGGGGCCGTGAGCTGTTGTCCACTCCGAGGGGCGGGCAGGTGGGCGGGGTTCCGGAGCCGACGGCCGGGCTCGACCCGGGGGGCCTTGCCTGGCTCGCCGACCCGGGTTCGCTCACCAGCCGCACCTGCTACCGGTTCGTGCTGGTGGAGGGGGTGGAGCCGGCGGAGTTGCCCGAGCGCCTCGCGGACGGGGCCGGTGCCGTGCTGGGTCGGCCCCGATCCTTCTGGGAGATCCGTCGGTCGGCGCCGCGGTACCGGAGGGCGTTCCCGTACGAGGACGACGAGGCTTGCGTGACGGTCGGCCGGGCCGGCCCCGGTTGGAGCTTCGCCTTCGACGGTGCCCCCGCCGGGTTCGACCGGCACCAGTTCGTCTCCCCCGCCCCGGCCGCTTCCCCCGGCACCCGCGCAGTGGTGGTGTGGTGCGGGTTGAGAGCAGGGAGCCGGGGGGCCTTCTTCCACCTCTCGGTGGCACGGGACGGAGCCGAACAGTACGCCTTCACGTACGTGGACACAGAGGTGCGCACCCGTGGGGAGGTACCGCAGGCCTTGGACCCGGGCCGCTTCTTCGGTGGCCGGGGAGACGGCGCCGAGGTGGAGCGTTCGCTGTTGGAAGCGGTGGCCCGGGAGTTCGGCGCCCGTCTACCGCGTCATGCGATCGAGGCCGGTCGGCTGCACACCTTCACCACCCGCTCCTGGACGGCGCCGGAGGAGGCAGGGTCCCGCCCGAGGGTGCGGAGTTACTGGACGACCGCGCGTCCGGAGGACGGTCAGCCGGAGGACGGCGAGAGGCGACGCCTGAGCTAGGCCCGCTGGGCCCGAGGATGTCTGCCGCGCCCCGCGAGGGTGCTGCCGAGCGGGTGTCGAGCGCCACTCGGCAGCGGGTCGTCGCGTGGGCCGGGGAAGCGGAGGGTGGACGGCGTGTACCGCGAAGGCGCGTGCGGCCGGCCGGTGCCATCGGCTGTGGGCGGGTCGCTACCGAGAGCCCCTGGAGCCGTTGGCCGGTCGGCCGCCGGCCTCAGCAGCCGGGTGATGGGTCAGTTGAGGACGACGATGTCGGTGCGGATCCGGAGGGCGCTGCTCCAGGCGACGTTGATCTTGACGGTGACGAGCCCGGCGGCGGGGACGATGTTCGCCACGGTGATGGGCGCGGCCCCCAGGAACCGCACGTTGTTGCCGTCGATCTCACTGGCCGCGACGAGAACCGTCGAGTTCGCGGTGATGACGTTCCAGGTGATGGGGTAGTTGACCCAGTTGTTGTACGGGCCCCAGTTGACCCATCCGCGCCACACGTCGACAACGTTGCCGCCGGCGACGGCGCCCGCGATCTGCTCGGCAGTTTCGATGGGGGTTTCCGGTGCAGTGATGATGGACACAGTGGTCCTCTCTCCACGCTAGCACGGCCCGAACACCGACCGGCTGATCCAGCCGAATGCCGCGCTCCACTGCGTTCAGTGTCCGTTTCCACACGCTTTGCAGCAACGCCCCGAAAGGGTGAACCCGTCCAACACGCCCCCCAGGCCGGGCGGTGTGGACCACAGGTGGGCCGGGTGCGGCCGGGCAAGTCGGCTGCGGCCTCGGCGACTTGCCCGGGCGGCTCCGATCACGGGAGGACGCGCCCCGGCCCGCTGCCCGGTGGAACGGCTGCCGGGCAGCGGGCCGCGGTCAGGCCGGTGGGACCGTCACGGGGTGCAGGAACACGGGGAGCCCGCGGTCACGCGGACGTCGTCGATGACGGGTCCGTAGGCGCCAGAGACGGTGCTGGCGAAACCGAGGGTCGTCGTCGGCGCGTTGGCCACGAAGGTCACCTGGCGTTGGACGTAGCCCATGGCCGCGCGGGTCTTGCCCGTGGAGTCGAACGAGAAGTCCTGGAAGTTCTGTCCGTCGACCAGGACCTTGCCCGTCTTCACCGCCGGGCTGCCCTCGGGGTTGGCCGCCAGCGCATAGGTGACCGTGTACGTCCGCCCCACGATCGTGGAGAAGCTCTGTGCGACGGCGCCCGGCTGACCGGCGTTCAGATCGACGGACTGGTCGCCTTCGGCCGCCTGCCAGAACCCGGCGCCGATCAGGTCCACTCCCCCGGACGTGACCTGCCACGGTCCGATCGACTGTCCGCTGCTGAGGGTGGTGAACGAGTTCGCCGGCGCGGTGGGGTACTCGAAACTGCCGTCGTCGAACCTGCTCACGGCCGCCGCGGACGGGGCGGCCCACGCCGCACCCGGACCGGCCGTGAGGAGTCCCGCCGCGACTACGGCGACGGCCATGGAACGCGCAACTGCCATGTGTACCTCCTGAAGGGGGGTGAGTGCACTGTCCTGCGCCGTCAGCCTTTCGGCACGCAGGAGGGGGTGAGAAGGCGTGCGCCGGGGTGTGCAGGAGTGATCAAGCAGAGCGCAGGGACCGTGCACACGCCGGAACGCTCCGACGAGCCGGTCCGGTCCGGTGTGAACGATCCACCGCGGCCGCCAAGGGTCCGTTCCGTGGGGCCGTCCCGAGTCAGAGGTGTTCCTCGACCGTCGCGACCAGACGCACGGCGTCGTCCTCGTCGTGGTCGCCGACGGTGAGGGAGCGCTCTGCGGCGCCGCGGTAGGCGGCCCGTCCGGGGGTCGGGTCGTCGACGAGGTCGATGATCGGACGAACCGCACGCTCCGGACGTTGGCCGAGCAGGGGCCCGAGAACGCGGGCGGCGACCTTCATGGCCGTGCCGACCTCGCCGGCGAAGCTGGAGCGCACCAGCCGGGCCGGCCCCCAGGTCACGTAGGCGAGGTCCGGGTGGTCGCGCGTGGCGACGATGCCGAGGAGTTCGTTGGCGCGCCGCTGCTGGGCGTTGGACCGTCTGAAGGTGAATCCGTCGGCCATCCCGGGGTCGTCGAACGCGATGGCGTCCACGGGCGCGCCGGGCACGGCGGTGTTGATGACGACGGGCCGCCCGGCCGCCCGGAGCAGCGGGGCGAGGGCGGTGACGAACAGGTACCTGCTCAGGAAGAACAGCGCCCAGGACGCCTCGTGCCCCTCGGTCGTGACCCGGCGGCGTTGCCGGACGTAGGAAGCGGCGAGGACCAGTGCGTCGATGTGCTGGTGGTGCGCCACCAGGTGGTCGACGACTCGGCGGCCGTCATCCAGCGAGGACAGGTCGGCCGCGAGGAACTCGGCCCGCGCCGTGGCCGAGGGGTTCCCGAGGGCCACGGCCGAGACCAGTGCCTCGAACTTTCCGCGACTGCGCCCGACGACCACGACGCGCTCACCCGCCGCGAGGAAGTGACGCGCCAGCGCGGCGCCCATTCCGTCGGTGCCTCCCGTGATCACGATCGTCTTCATGCCGGCCCACCCCTCCGTAACGGAACACGTGTTCCGGAACACCGTAGCAGCAAACGGAACGGCTGTTCCGAATCGCTATAGTGAGGGGATGACAGGGGACCGGAGACAACGGCGGGACGCGGCGGCCAACAGGGAGCGCATCCTCGTCGCCGCACAGGACGCCTTCCGACGCACCGGCATGACCGTGGACATGCGGGCCGTCGCCGCGGCGGCCGGTGTCGGCATCGGGACCCTGTACCGCCACTTCCCCACCCGCGAGGACCTCGTACGGGCCGTCACCGGCACCGACCTCGCCTCGCTCGCCGGGGGTGCGCTGCCCCCGCACGTCTGCGCGATCGACGGTCTGGGTGCCTTCTTCCGTACGGCGATCGCCCACCTCACCGCCAACAAGGCGCTGGTCGATCTCCTCACGGACGGATCACCGTCGGACGAGGACCTCGAACGCTGTCTCATCCACCTGACCGCGATCGGCCAGGACGCCGTGGACCGCTCCCGCGCCGATCACACCCTCGCGGCGGACGTGACCGCCCACGACATCGCCTACCGCTTCCTGGGCCTCATCCGCATCGTGCAGCTGATGCCCGACGCCGAGCCGGAGGCGGTCGCGCACCAAGTGGACCTCACCCTGCGCGGCTTGGCCTCGCACTGAGGCACTGAGGCACAGAGGCACAGAGGCACAGAGGCTCCGGCGAGGGACGGCTCGCCGGCCGGCCCGGTGCGGTGGGCCGTGCGGGTACGCACCGGGCCGCTCCTCCTCGACGGCGCCCCCTACCGGAAGGCGGACAGTCCCGTCATGGCCTGGCCGATGACGAGCTTGTGCATCTCGGGAGTGCCCTCGTACGTCAGCACGGATTCGAGGTTGGCCATGTGCCGGATCACCGGGTACTCCAGCGAGATCCCGTTGGCCCCCAGGACAGTGCGCGCGGTGCGGCAGATGTCCAGGGCCTTGTTCACGTTGTTGAGCTTGCCCATGCTGACCTGTTCGGGCCGCAGCCCGGGACCGTCCTTGCGCCGGCCCAGGTGCAGGGCGAGCAGGGTGCCGCAGGTCAGCTCCACCGCCATCTCGGCCAGCTTCTCCTGGGTGAGCTGGAAGCCCGCGATCGGCTTGCCGAACTGCGCACGCTGCCCCGCGTACTCCAGGGCCGCCCGGAGGGAACTGCGGGCGGCTCCCATCGCGCCCCAGACGATCCCGTAGCGCGCCTCGTTCAGACAGGACAGCGGGCCGCGCAGCCCGCGTGCCTCGGGCAGCACCGCTTCGGCCGGCAACCGGACCCCGTCCAGGACGAGTTCGCTGGTGACCGATGCCCGCAGCGACAGCTTGTGCTTGATCAGCGGGGCGGAGAACCCGGGGGTGTCGGTCGGCACCACGAAGCCGCGCACGCCCTCCTCGGTCCGGGCCCACACCACCGCGACGTCGGCGACGGAACCGTTGGTGATCCACATCTTGCGTCCGTCGAGGATCCAGTCACCGCCGTCCCGGACGGCACGGGTGAGCATCCCGGCCGGATCGGAGCCGTGGTCGGGCTCGGTCAGGCCGAAGCACCCGATCGCCTCGCCCGCGGCCATCGACGGCAGCCACCGCTGCTTCTGCTCCTCGCTGCCGTGCTTCCAGATCGCGTACATCGCCAGCGAGCCCTGGACGCTGACCAGCGAGCGGATGCCCGAGTCGCTGGCCTCCAGCTCCAGACAGGCGAGACCGTAGTCGACGGCGCTCATCCCCGCACAGCCGTAACCCTCCAGGTGCATGCCGAGCAGGCCGAGGCCACCGAGCTCCTTGGCGAGCTCACGGATGGCGGGCAGTTCGCCGTTCTCGAACCATTGGGCGACGTAGGGGTCAACGGCGGAGTCGCAGACCTGCCGGACGGCCGCCCGGACCGCCTTCTCCTCGGGACTGAGCAGGTCGTCGATGCCGGCCAGGTCGAGCGGGTCGGTCTTGACGCGTGCGGAGTCGGATGGGATGGACATGGGTCCTGCCTTTCGGATGCGGGGCTGGGGCTGCTCGTCGTCCAGGAGAAGGGAGTACACGGGGCCGGCGGCCCGACCGGTCAACCGCCGGTGGGGAGCGGCTCGTCGCCCGGCCCGGAGAGCCAGGCGCGCACCGCCGTGCCGTGTTCGTCCAACCGAGGGGGTGGCGAAGCCTCCTGGACCAGGTCGGTGGAGTACACGGCCGGATGCCGGGGCGCCGGCGTCCCCCCGCCGGCCGGGGTCACGGTGGGCGACAGCCCCAGTTCCTCGGCGAGCGCGAAGCCGTCGGCGACGGTGCCGACCTTCCCGGCCGGGACGCCCGCCCCGGTGAGCCGCGCCTGCCAATCGGCGCCGTCCCCGTGCGCCAGGCGCTCCTCCAGGGCCGCCACCAGTTGCCCACGATGAGCGACCCGGCCGGCGTTGGTGGCGAACCGCGCGTCCTGCGCCAGCTCCGCGGCACCGAGCACGGCGGCCAGCCGCGCGAACTGGCCGTCATTGCCGCAGGCGACCGCCAGCAACCCGTCACGGCAACGCAGCGTCTCGTAGGGGGCGATGGAGGGATGACGATTGCCCATCCGCCCGGGCGGCAGACCGGTCTCCAGGTAGCTCTGGGCCTGGTTCACCAGGGAACCCAACAGGCTGGACAGCAGATTGACCTCCACCCGGCAGCCGCGGCCGGTCCGGGCCCGCGCCGCCAGCGCGGCCAACACGCCGATCGCGGCGTCCTTGCCGGTCAGCACGTCGACCAGGGCGACCCCGGCCTTCGTCGGTTCGCCGTCGGCCCCGCCGGTGATGCTCATCAGACCGCCGACGGCCTGGACGACGAAGTCGTAACCCAGCAGTCCGGCCCCCGCGCCGCTGCCGAAACCGGTGATCGAGCAGTACACGACGCCGGGATTGACGGCGGACACCTGCTCGTAGCCGAGGCCCAGGCGCTCCAGGGAGCCGGTGCGGAAGTTCTCCACCACGACATCGGCGCGATGGGCCAGCTCCTGCCCGAGGGCGCGGTCGGCGTCGTCGGTCAGGTCGAGGGCGACGCCCAGCTTGGAGCGGTTGACGCCCTCGAAGTACGTCGTGGACGTCGCCGACCAGGGCGGTCCCCAGGAACGGGTGTCGTCCCCGGAACCGGGCCGCTCCACCTTGACGACGGTCGCGCCCAGGTCGGCCAGGGTCATGGTGCACAGCGGCCCGGCCAGCACCCGACTGAAGTCCGCGACCAACACCCCGTCCAGCGGTCCGTTCACGCTCCGCCTCCCGTCGTCACGGGGACCGCCGAGAGCGGTACGCCGTCCAACCGTCGCACCACGCCCCACGGGTTGTCGTCGCGCAGCGCCTCGGGCAGCGCGGCCCGGGGCGCGTTCTGGTAGGTGACCGGACGGGTGAAGCGGTCCAGCGCGCCCGCACCGACGCTGGTGGCGTCCGGCCTGCTGGTCGCGGGCCAGGGGCCACCGTGCTGCTGGGCCCAGGAGGTCGCCACCCCGGTCGGCCAGCCGTCGACGACCACCCGCCCGGAGCGTCCCGCCAGCCGCTCCACGAGCCACGGCAGGTCGGGGTCGGCGGGTCCTGCCGAGATCACCGAGGCGGCCAGGGACGGTTGGAGTGCGGCCAGCGCCTCCCGCAGACCGGCCGCGCCGTGGTACTCCACGACCAGGGCCACCGGGCCGAAGCACTCCTCCAGCAGCCGGGAGCCGGAGCGCAGGGCCCGCGCGGGTGCGGTGAGCACCGTCGGCGCGGCGGTGAACCCCTCGTCGGGCGGTGGTACGGAGGCCAACGGCGCGGCCCCCGCGGTCACCAGGTCGGCGATCCCCCGCCGACAGGCCGCCGCGATCTCCTCGGTCAGCAACCAACCGGGCCGTACGCCCCTGAGCGCCGCGGCGACCGCGGTCGCGGCGCCGCTGCCCGCGGGGGCCAGCAGCAGACCGGGCTTGGTGCAGAACTGGCCCTGCCCCAGCGTGAAGGACTCCGTGAAGCCCTGCGCCGCGGCGGTCAGCCGGGCCGGGTCCGCAGCGGCGGCGGGCGTGAGGACCGCCGGGTTGACGGTCCCCATCTCGGCGAAGACGGGCACGGGCACCGGGCGGCGGGCAGCCCGTTCGACCAACGCCAGGCCACCGCTCTGCGATCCGGTGAAGGCCACGGCCGTCACCTCGGGGGCGTCCACGAGGGCGAGTCCCGCGTCGAAGCCGGTGACCAGTGCCCAGGCCCCCGCCGGTGCGCCGGCGGCGCGCAACGCGTCCGAGACCAGCGCGCCGAGTCGCGCACTCAGCCGGGGGTGCGCGGGATGCGCCTTGACCAGGACGGGGCACCCGGCGGCCAGGGCGGACGCGGTGTCGTGCCCGACGACCCCGAACGCGAACGGGAAGTTGCTGGCGCCGAAGACCGCCACCGGGCCGAGCGGCCGGTTGATGCGCCGCAGCTCCACCGAGCCGGTCGTCCGCGGCCCGTCGATCCGGATGCCGAGCCAGCCGCCCTCCACGGCGACCGATCCGTAGGAACGCAGCTGTGCGGCGGCGCGGTCCACCTCACCGCGCAACCGGTCCGGGCCCAGGGCGGTTTCGGCGTCGGCGAGCGCGGTCAACTCGTCGGCGTGCGCCACCAGGGAGTCCGCGACGGCCCCGAGCCAGGCCGCCCGCACCGCGGGGGCGCGGGAGGCGACCTCGTCCGCGTCCCGCACGGCGGCGGCGAGGAGGGCGGACAGCTCCGCGGACGTGGTGGCCGACGGCCCGACGGTCGCGGCGCCGGTCCGCGGGTCACGGCTCACCTCGGCCCCGGGTTCCGCGGCGCGCTGCGTCTCGGCAGGGGGGACAGCTGCGGACATCGGGGACGTCCTTCCGTCGGCGGGTCGCTGGTCCTCCGAAAACTATGCGCGACCGGGCCTGGAAGTCCTTGTACGTTTCATCCGACAATGGGCGGACCCTGTGCGAACCGCACGCCTTCGGACACCGGGAGGGCCCGTGCCGGCGCTCGACGACCTGGTACGGCTGCTGGGCGCCGACCTCACACCGGTCACCCCCGCGGCTGCGCCCCCGCTGGACATCACCGGCGTCCACGTCAGCGAGCTGACCGACCCGACGCCCTATCTCACCGGCGGGGAGCTCCTGCTCACCACCGGTATGGGGCTCACCAACCAGACGGCGCAGGCCCGTGCGTACACCGCACGGCTGGTGGCCCGCGGCGTCGCCGCACTCGGCATCGGTCTCGGGCCGGTGCACGCCCGCGTCCCCGAGACCCTCGTCCGGGCGTGCGAGGCGGTCGGGCTACCGCTGTGCGCCGTCCCCGCGCCCACTCCCTTCCTCAGCATCGCGCGCACCTACTGGTCGCTGACCGCCGCCGCCGGACAGGAGGAACTGGCCGCTGCCCTCGGCGCCCACCGCGAACTCATCCGCTCAGCGGCCGGACCGGACCCCGTCCGCGCCGTGGTGCGCACCCTGGCCGCCGCCGTGGAGGGCTGGGCCGCCCAGCTCACCCCGCAGGGCGAGGTGACGGCGGTCTGGCCGCGGGAGCACCGTTCGAGCGCCCGGCGGATCGCGGCGGAGGTCGCTCGGCTACGCGTGGCGGGCCCGCACTCCTCCGCGACGTTCCCGCTGGGCGACGACGACGTCGTACTGCATCCGCTGGCCGGCCGCGGACCGCTGAGCGGCTTCGTCGCCACCGGCTGCCCCCGCCCGATGAAGGCCCCCGACCGGCAGCTCGTCCTGACCGCGTGCGCACTGCTCGCCCTCCAGGGCGAGCAGCGGCGGCGGGGTGTCGCGGCGGCACGCACCGCGCGGGCCTGTGTGGCCCGGCTGGTGCTGAGCGGTCACCTCGACGCCGCCCGGTCCCTGGGCGCCGACCTCGGTCTGCCGGCGATCGCCCCCCGGGTCCGGCCGTTCGGCGTGGCGGGGCTCACCGAGGGTGCCGACGACGTGCTCGACGCACTCGAACCGGCGGTCGACCCCGGCCGCCCGCTGCTGGCCGTCGCCGAACCGGACGCGGTCTGGGCCCTGGCCGAACCCCACGACGCCCGGGCCGTACGGATCGTGCTCCAGCGGTTGACGGCGGAACGGTTCCCCGGTGCCCGAGCCGTGCTCGGTGCGCCGGCTGCCGTGGCCGAACTGCACCGGCAGCTCCCGGCGCTCCGCCGTACCCTGGCCACGGTCCCGCCGGGCGTCCTGCGCGATCTGGCGGCCACCGCAACCCCCACGGCGCCTTCGCTGGAACCGGTCCTCAGCTACCGGCGTGCGGATCTGGTCGGTGCCGTCGCCGCCTATCTGCGGCACCGGGGCCACTGGGAGCGTGCCGCGGCCGACCTCGGAGTCCACCGCAACACCCTGCGGCACCGCATCTCGACCGCCACCCGGCTGATGGGGGCGGACCTCGACGACCCGGACACGGCGAGCCACCTCTGGCTGCACCTGCGGGAGAACGGCCTGGCCTGACCGGCGCTGTTACGATCCGGTGATCGATGTGCGCGGGGGTAGGCGGTCGTCGGTACCCGGCGCGGGGGCAGGCGGAACCCGAGGGGCCCGTCCGGCCCCCACCGCTGTCGGTGGACGTCAGGCGGACGCGACGCGGACGGGGGCCGGGACGGATGGATCTGGGCCGACGTGGTCGTGAGGCCGAGGCCGAGGTGCTGCGGGGGATGCTCGCGCGAACAGTCCTGGGCCGGGGCGGAAGCGCACTCGTCAGCGGCCCGGTGGGATGCGGGAAGAGCGCATTGCTCCACGCCTTCGCCGAAGGAGCCGCGGACGGCGGCGCCGTGGTGCTCAGCGCGGCGTGCTCCGAGACCGAGGGGTCGACGCCCTTCAGCACCATCGCCCAGGCGTTCCACCAAGCGCCGCTCCGGCCGGAGCAGTTGCGGGGCCTGCGCGAGACCGTCCCGGACCGGGACTGCTTGAGCTTCCTGACCCACGGCACCGGGGATCCGACGGAGCGGGTGGAGCGGCTCTACCCACCGGTCGTGCACCAGCTGTGGCGGGCCCTGCTCGACCTCAGTGTCCGACGGCCCCTCGTGATCGTCATCGATGACGTCGACCGTGCCGACGCGTTCTCGCTGCGGGCGCTGGCGTTCATCGCGCGGCGGATCCGGTCGGCGCGCGTCATGGTCGTCGTCACCGCCCAGACCGGGACGCGGCGGACCAGCGGGTTCCTCCAGGGCGAAGTGCTGCGACAGCCCTCGTGGCAGGAGATCAGACTCACGCCGATGTCCGTCGAGGACGTGGCACGGACGCTGACGCGCAGGTTCGGCGACGACACGGGGGCGCACGCCTGGTACGACGTCAGCCGGGGCAACCCCCTCCTCCTCAAGGCCCTCCTGGAGGACTACCCGACGGCGGCGGGCGCCGATCGGCGGAGTCGGGAGCCGGTCGTCGGGCCGTCGTTCGCCGAGGCGATGTCGGCGTGCCTGCACCGCTGCGGCCCCGAGGTGGCGGAGGTCGCGGTGACCACGGCGGTGCTGGGCGACCACGTGACGGTCGAGTTGGTCGCGGACCTGATGGGCACGGCGCCCGGGGCGGTCCTCCCGTGGATCCGCGCCCTCGATGCGGCGGGGGTGCTGGCCGACGGGCGGTTCACCCATGCGGCCGGGCGGGCGGCCGTACTCGCCCTGCTCACCCGGGAGACGTCCGCGCGGCTGCACCGTCGTGCCGCGGAGCGGTTGTACTACGCGGGTGCCGCACCGGCCGCGGTGGCGGACGTCCTGCTGGCGGCGGGCGAGGACGACCTGCCCGCGTGGAGCGGCGCCCTGTTGCGGGAGGCGGGGACCCTGGCCCTGCGGGACGGCAGGATCGACCGGGTCGTGGAGTGCCTGGAGCTGGCCCACCGCATCGCGACCGAGCCGCAGGACCGGGTGTCCGCGCTCCACCTGCTGTTCTCCGCCCACTGGCGGCTCCGGCCGGGCGGGTGCGGACGCCACGTCGACCGGTTGCTCGACGCCGCCCGTGAGGGCTGCTTCGCCGGCGACGTCTCCCCGGTCGTCTCCTACCTGCTGTGGCACGAACGGTTCGCCGACGCCGAGATGCTGCTGACCCGGGTGGCCGCCCCGGACCGTGAAGTCCCCCTGCGCACCCGGGTGGAGTTGAGGCTGCTCCGGCTGAGCTTGGCGTACCGGGCCCCCGGACTGCTCGGCCGGCTGGCGCCCGAGGTGCTCGACGTCCTCGACGCGGACCTCGACACGAACGGGCCGGGGTGTGAGATCGGCATGTCGCCGCAGCTCCAGGCGGTCCGTGCGCTGGAAGTGGTGCTGGGGGGCGGCGACCCGGACGAGGCCGCCGCGCACGCCGAGCACGTGGTGCAGAACCACGGCCTCGATGACGGCACCGCGGACGTGCTGTTCACCATGCTGTCGGTGCTGGTCGACATGGACCGTGCGGCAGCCGCGTTGCCGTGGTGCGAAACACTGCTGGCCGAGGCGGAGCGCCGCAACGCCCCGGCGTGGTGCGCCGTGCTGCTGGACGTCCGCGCGGCAGTGGCGCTGCGGACGGCCGACTTTCCGGCCGCGGTCGCGTACGCACGACGTGCCCTGACGGCGTTGGCCGTTGAGGACCGGGGACCGTTCCTGACGGGGCCGTTGGTGACGCAGGTGCAGGCGCACACGGCGATGGGACAGTACGACCAGGTGGCGAGGCTGCTGATGCAGCCGGTCCCCGAGGTCAGCTTCCAGACGACGGCCGGCCTCCGGTACTGGCAGGCGAAGGGCCTGTACTACGTGACGACGAACCGGTCGCCTTCCGCGATCACCACCCTCCGGGCGTGCGGCGAACTCGCGGTGGCCTGGCAGATCGACCTCCCGGCGGTGCTGCCGTGGCGCACGGGAACGGCGCACGCCCTGCTGCACGCCGGCCACACCGACCGGGCCGGGGTCCTGATGCGCGAACAGCTCGACCGGTCGCACCGCAACCACGCCCGGGTGCGCGGGGTGTCCCTGCGGCTCCTGGCGCACACCGCCGAGTTGAGCGAGCGGCCCCGGCTGCTCAAGGAGGCCGTCGAGCAGTTGCAGCGTTGCCCGGGGATGCTCGAACAGGCCCATGCGCTGGCCGACTTGAGCAAGGTGCTGCATCGGCTGGGCGAGGGGGAACGGGCTCGGCTCACCGGGCGCCGGGCCCGGCAGTTGGCCGCCAGGTGCCACGCGACGCTGGTCGATGACCGTCGGACGGTCCACGGGGGCGAGGGCGCGCGGACGGCGCCAGCCGATGATGCGGGCGCAGATTCCGCCTTCGTGCTCAGTGAGGCCGAGCAACGGGTGGCGACGTTGGCCTCACGGGGGGACAAGAACCAGGAGATCGCCCACAAGCTGTCGATCACGGTGAGCACGGTGGAACAACACCTGACCAGGGTGTACCGAAAGCTCCAGGTGCAGCGCCGGGCGGACCTCCCCGACGCGTTGGAGACGCTCGCCGTGGAGAACGGGGTGGGTCAGGTCCCCTCGCTCTGATCCGACCGTGCTCGTGCCGTACGGGATCTCCTCGGCACCGGGCGCGCTGCCCGCTCTCACGGAAGGAGTCAGGTGGACCCCCTACGCGGTGCGGTGGCACCCCTGGCGACGGGGCTGCATGAGGGGTCCGTTGAGGGGGGCGAGGTTTCGTTCGCGCCCTTCAGCGGAGGCTAGGTTCGGCCTCCGGAGTTGTCGTTCGAGGCCTTCTTGGGAGTCCCTTTCATGCAGCGGAGTGATTCTTCCCGGACCGTCGTGGTGGCGGGCGGGACCGACGGAATGGGGCGGGCCACCGCGGTGGCCCGACTTGAGCGCGGCGACACCGTCGTGGTGATCGGCCGCAGCGCCGAGAAGGGCGCCGGGCTCGCCGAACTCGCGGAACGGCTCGGGGCGTCGGACCGCTTCGCGTTCGTCCGGGCCGACCTCAGTTCGATCGCCGCGGTGCGCGAGGTGGTCCGGTACGTCTCCGAGGCACACCCCGTCATCGACGCCCTGGTGCTCACGGCGAACCGTCAGAACCTCAAGCGCGCGGAGTCCGCCGAGGGCATCGAGTCCACCTTCTCCCTGTACTACCTGAGCCGCTATCTGCTCGGCCACGGGTTCGCCGGGCGGTTCGACGCCGCGGCGGACCCGGTGATCATCAACGTGGCCGGTCCCGGCATCAAGGCGGGTTCGGTCGCGTGGGACGACATCCAGCTCCGCGGCAGGTACAGCACCCTGCGTGCCCAGCTCCAGGCAGGGCGGGCCAACGACCTCCTCGCGGTGGCGTTCGCGGAGAACCCTTCGAGCAGGGCCAAGTACGTGCTCTACCACCCGGGTTTCACCCGGACCGATGCGATCAACCAGTTCAACCAGCCCCTGCGCGCGCTGGTGAAGGCGTACGCCAGGGTGGGCGCCAAGTCGGTCGCCGACTCGGCCGCGCCGATGATCCAGTGGATCGAGAACCCCCCGGCCGAGCGCCTCACCGTGGACGACCGGGGCGAGCCGGTGGACCTCGGCCTCAAGACGTTCGACAAGGGCGACGCGTCCCGACTCGTCGGGGTCACCGAGGAACTGCTCAAGGGGCGGTGAGTGCCGGTCCCCCTCGGCTGCCCGGTCAGGCGTCCACCGTGAGCGGGCCCGTGGGGACCGTGCAGCAGAGCAGGGCGTGGCCAGGGGGGACCGGCAGTCCCGGGGTGATGAGATGGGCGTGCTCGCCGTCGACGGGTTGCAGGCAGGTGCCGCAGGCTCCGGCCCGGCAGGCGGCGGGAAGACGGATTCCGGCGGACTCCCCCAGGTCCAGGAGGGTGCCGTCGTCGGCCGTCCAGGTCGACTCCACCCCGCTCGCGGTGAAGCGGACGGTGAACGGCCCGGGCTTCGGGGGTGGTCGGTCGGTCAGCGGTACGTCGACCGGGGAGAAGAAGTGCTCGTCGGTGATGGCACCGGCCGCGAGCCCCGCGGCGCGCAGTCCCGCACGGGCCGCCGCCACGAACGCGGCGGGTCCGCACAGGTACGCCTCCCCTTCGGGGTCGGTGGCGAGTTCCGCGTAGTCGTCCTCGGTGGGGCGGCCGAGTCGGGCGTCCGGCGGCAACGGGCCGTGGGCGGTGACGTGGAGCCGTCCGGTGCCGCGGGTCAATCCGCCGAGGAGGGCGCGCACCTCCGCCCACAGGGGTGCGTCATCGGCCGTTCGGACCACGTTGAGCACGGTGACCGGCCGGTCGGGAGCGGTCTGCGCCAGCCAGCGCAGGATCGACGGCACGGGGGTCACGCCCACGCCCGCCACCCCCAGGAACAGCGGTCTGGACGGGTCCGTCGACACCAGCGGGGAGCCGTACGGTCCGGAGATCCGCAGGGGCGCGCCGACCCGGAGGGTGTGGACGAGCGGGGAGACGCGGCCGTCGGGCACGCGCTTCACGCTGATGGCGGGGGCGCCCGGGTCGGTGCCGGTGAGGGTGTAGCTGCGCCAGGCCGGGCCCCGTTCGTCCGCGAGGTGGAGGCGCAGGTGCTGGCCGGGGGCGGCCCCCAGACCGGCGGGGTCGTGCAGCCGCACGGTGGTGACCGTCGGGCTTTCCGGCCGGAGCTCGGTCACGGTGGCGTAGCGGGGCCAGTCGGGTTGGGGGGCGGGCAGGGTACGGGGGTCGGCGGGGACGTCGAGCACGGTGAGGCGGTCGTCCTCGGCGACCGGGCCGCCCTTGACGACCCGTGCGTAGACCCCGCAGTACAGGTGTCCGAAGCGGGAGGCCAGCAGCACCGGAACGTTGAGGTCGCGTACGCCGGTGTCCGGGTTGACGGTGGTGGCACGGCAGCGGTCGGTCGCCTGGGTGATCTCCAGTTCCGCTCCGCCCAGGGCGACGCGTCGTCCCACGAGGGCGAACTCCTGCCAGGGGCCGAGCCCTTCGAGGTAGAGGTTGGCCCGGAACCTACGGTGGTCGACCGGGACACCGGCCGATGCGCTGAGGGCACGGACGGTGTCCAGGTTGATGATGGAGATCGCCGCTGACGGCCAGTCCCACAGCGAGACTCCCGGGGCGTCGGTGGCGACCGGGCCGTTCGGGCCGTCGGGGAACCAGGTGCGCAGGGTCGCGTCGGCCCGCTCGATGTCGTCGGGCCGGGGTAGCCCGTCGTGGAGCCGGAGGGTGATGCCGTCGCCGGAGGGTGCGGTGATGCGCAGCACGCAGGTGCCTCCGCTGCCTTCGGTGAGGGTCAGGGCGTAGCGGGCGAGGGAGGCGTTCTTGAGGAGGCGGAGGAAGGCGGTGCTGTCGGTCCAGCCGGAGTGTCTGCGTACCGTGAGGGTGCCGTTGCGCAGGCCGACCACGCGGTCCAGGGGCAGCCCCTGCCCCGGGGCGAGGAGCACCCGGGGCAGGGGACGGCCGGCCATGGCCTTCACGGGGTAGCGGACGATGCCGGCCAGGCGTGCCGTGGGTCCCCGGTACGGGGCGGGTGGGCCCGGCGGCGGGGTCGGGGGTGCGGTCACAGGTGGATCCAGGTGTCGGGTTTCGCGGTGCAGGGTCCGCCGGGGTGGAGCCGCAGACGGGCGGACGCGACGTCGATGCTGACCGTGAGCAGGGTGCGCCACTGGAGTTGGAAGGGCAGGCCGTCCTGGGGGTGGCAGCACACGGGGGCGCCGTCGCTGTCGTGGGCCGTCAGGAGGTCCACCCAGCGTTGCGGATCGGGGTCGGCCAGCAGGGTGCGGTGGGCGTGCAGATGGGCGTAGCGGGCGTGGGTGCTGGCGCCGGGTGGGGTGTTCTCGCCGAGGGCCAGGGCGGGGTCGAGGAAGTGGTTGGTGTGGAGGAGGTAGCCGTCGGCGTCCGGGCGGACGACGGCGACGCCGGCCGGGCAGACCTCGATGCTCGCTGCGTCGGCGTGCCGCCCGTCGTAGGTGACGACGGTGAGGACGGTCGATGCGGTGACCCGTGCGGAGCGGGCGATGTCGACGGCCTCGGCGACGGTGGTCGCCCGCTCCAGGATCCGGCGGGCGACGACATGGACGGGGACGCCGATGCCGTCGCCGTCCTCGCGGTGGCTGAGGATGTTGAAGTGGAGGCCCAGTCCGGCGTCGTTGACGCCGATCTTGGCGAGGGCGCCGGCCTCGGTGAAGGTCCGCACGGTGGGGCCCGGTGCGCCGGGGCGGTGCTGGGTGAGGGTCCGGGCGAACGCCATCTCGTCGTGCCAGTCCCAGGTCTGGATGGTGTGCGGGGCTCCCGGTCCGCCGGTGTGGACGGCGGTGGAACACTCTCCTTCCGCGGTCGCACCGACCGTGGCGAGGATTTCGGTGCGGGCGTTGAGCATGGCCAGTTCCCACAGCGGCAGCCCCGCGCCCTCGGCGGTCGCGGCGAGTTCGGCGTGCAGTTCGGGGGCCCAGCGGGCGATCTCCTCGCTGGCTCGTTCGCCGTGCGGTCGCAGGTCGTGCGGGGCGACCCGGACGGCGGTGAACAGTTCGCGGTAGGCGACGGCGGCGGCCCGGATGCGGTGCCCGTGCGTCCGGCCGAAGGCGCGGCCCCGGCGGGCGGGGTCCGGGTCGTCGCTGTGGAACGTCGGCAGGGTCGCTGCGGAGGTCGGGTGGCCGGGGCCGGGCGGGGGGCCGCCGGCGGGAGGGACTGCGGCACGGGTCATCGGACGCTGCTCAGGATCGCGTCCCACATGACCTCGGAGGCGACCGCGCCCAGGGCGACGGAGGTCATCGTGTCCTGTCCGGTGCGCTGCGGGTTGCGCGGGAGGTCGACCTCGTCGGTGGTGAGCGTGAAGAGGGTGTCCCCGTCCAGGTTGGTGTGGAACGGCTGGATGCCCCGGTGCATGGAGCTGTGGACCTGGCGGCCGAAGTAGGCGAGTTCGCGGTCGTCGAGGCGGACGTTGGTGACGACGACGGAGATCGTGGTGTTGCCCGGCATGGTGGTGGGGGCGCTGGTCGGGTCCTTCGCGAACGCCTCCGCGTAGTCGAGTTGCGGCAGGTTCCGGGTGCCGGTCGCGGCGTCGTAGTTGCCGCGGAGCACGGTGCCGTCGCGGTCGACGATGACGCCCACCGCGTTGATCACGGTCGCGGCGAGGATGCGGATGTCTCCGATCTGGCGGAACGCCGCGCCCTGGCCGGCGAATTCGGTACGGGAGTACTCGACCTTCCCGACGGAGGCGCTGGCCCCGGCCCCGCAGCGGCCGACGGGGAACTCGCCGTGTCGGGCGGCGCGCATCGCGGCCCGGCCCAGGGCGGCGTCCGGGGTGACGGCGTTGTCGCGGGCGCTGTAGTCGTAGATGATCGCCCCGGCCACGCACTTGAGCTGGTCCCAGTTGACGTCGTTGCCGACCCGGGTGAGGAGTTCGCCCGCGACTCCGGGGGCGGCGCCGAGGCCGTACAGGGAGCCGCCGGCCAGGCAGACGGCGTGGGCGAAGGAGTCGGCGCCGTAGGTGAGGCCGATGGCGCCGCCGCGGGCGTCGATGGACATCCGGGCACCGGCCGGGACGTGGACGACGGTGACCCCGGTGGGGCCTTCGCTGTACTCGGCGGTGCCGACCTCGACGCCGGGGAAGTCGTAGGTCACCGTCCGCTCGCCGCGGCTGGGGCGCGGTACGGGGTGGACGTCGTCGTTGCCCCGGCAGGGGCCGAAGGCGGGGACGCCCGTCAGGTGGTGCTCGGGCTCGGGGGTGTGGGGCGCGGCGTTCACAGGTTCTCCAGGAGGGTGCGGGAGTAGGGGTGTTCGGGCGTGTTCCAGAAGCGGGCGGTGTCCGCGAGTTCGACGATCCGGCCGCTGTGCATCACGGCGATGCGGTCGGCGGCGTAGCGGACGGCTGCGAGGTCGTGGGAGATGAACAGGGCTCCGAAGCCGTGTTCGTGTTGGAGGTCGCGGATCAGGTTGAGGGTCTGGGCCTGCACGGACACGTCGAGGGCGCTGACGGCCTCGTCGAAGACGATGAACCGGGGTCGGGTGATCAGTGACCGGGCGATGGCGACCCGTTGGCGTTGGCCGCCGGACAGTTCGTGCGGGAGGCGGTCGGCGAACCGTTCGGGGAGGCCGACCTGGTCGAGGAGGTCGGCCACGGCGCGGTGGTGCGCGCGCAGTCGGGTGCGGGTGGCGGCTGCGAGGGGTTCGGCGACGCTGTCGCGGACGGTGAGCCGGGGGTTGAGGGACCAGTGCGGGTTCTGGAGCACGGCTTGGATGGGTCCGGCCCGGCCCCGGCGGCCGTGGGGCGCGCCGAGGAACCTGACGGTTCCGGAGGTGGGGCGCAGCAGTCCCAGGGCGATCGCGCCGGTGGTGGACTTGCCGGAGCCGGACTCCCCGACCAGTCCCAGGGTCTGTCCCGCGGCGATCGTGAAGCCGACCCGGTCCATCGCGGTGACGGGGGTGCCGCCCCGGTGGCGGGCGGCGAAGACGACGCAGACGGCGTCGAGTTCGAGGACGGGGCCGCCCGGTGCGGGGGGCGGGGGCGTGTCGTTCACGGGGCCGTCTCCAGGTGCTCGGACGGGTGGGCGGCCGGGGTGCGGTCCTCGTCGAGGACGTGGTGGCACAGGACCGTGCGGTCGCCGTGGGTGACCGGCGCGGGCCGTTCGACGCGGCACCGCTCGGTGGCCGACGGGCAGCGCGGGGCGAAGGCGCAGCCGGTGGCCGCGCCGGAGAGGACGGGCGGGGCTCCGATGATGGACCGCAGTCGGTCGCCGTCGACGGCGCGTGCCGGGTCGGCGGCGGCGAGCGCGGCGGCGTAGGGGTGGCGGGGCGCGCCGAGCACGTCCGCGGTGGGGCCGTCCTCGACGATGCGGCCGCCGTACATGACGGCGATCCGGTCGCACCAGCGGGCGACGCCGCCGAGGTCGTGGCTGAGCCAGACGAGGGTGGTGCCGTGTGCGTCGGCGAGGGTGAACAGCAGGCGCAGTACGTCCTGGCGGACCTGTGCGTCGAGGGCGGCGGTGGGTTCGTCGGCGATGAGCACGGCCGGGTTGCGTGCCATGGCCATGGCGATGATGACGCGTTGGGCCATGCCGCCGGAGATCTCGTGGGGGTAGAGCGTCAGCACGCGTTCGGGGTCCTTGATGCGTACTTGTTCCAGCCGTCGGACGAGGTCGGCGCGGTTCTTGCGGTCGGCGCGCGGCGCGCGGTGGCGGCCGTCGGTGCGCAGGGCGAGGGCGAGTTGCCGTCCGATGCGCAGGGTCGGGTCGAGTGCGCCGACGGGGTCCTGGGGGATGAAGCCGAGGCGTTCGCGGCGGAGTCGGGCGAGCTCGTCGCGCGGCAGGTCGAGCACGGACCGGCCGTCCACGAGGACCCTGCCGCGGGGGAACTGCGTGGTGGTGGGCAACAGTCTGCCGATCAGGAGCCCGAGGGTCGACTTCCCGGATCCGGACTCGCCGACGATCCCGACGTGCCCCCCGGGTTCGACGGCGAGGCTCACGCCGTCCAGGGCCCGTACGGTGCCCTGGGCGGTTCGGTACTCGGCGATGACGTCGTCGATCAGGACGATGGGGGTCATATCAGCGCCCTCGTTTCTCTGGGTTCGAAGTGGTCGCGCAGGCTGTCCCCGATGAGGTTGACGGAGACGATGGCGGCGACCAGGACCGTGCCGGGGGCGATGATCAGCCAGGGGGCGTTGACCAGGTAGAGGCTGCCTTCCTGGATGAGGAGTCCGAGGGAGGCGTCGGGCAGTTGGACTCCGTAGCCGAGGAAGCCGAGGCCGCCCTCGACGAGGATGCCGATCGACAGGGCGTAGGTGCCCTGGACGGCGATGGTGCCGGACACGTTGGTGAGGATGTGGCGGCGCATGAGGGTGAGCGGGGGCACGCCGCTGATGCGGGCCGCGACGACGAAGTCCCGGCGGGCGACGGACCGGGCGGCGGTGGCGACCATGCGGGTCATCAGCGGGACGGTGACCAGGACGGTGCTGGCGAGGGCTGCGGACCGGCCGGGGCCGAGCACCGCCGAGACGAGGACGGCGAGCACGATGGACGGGAAGGCGTACAGGACGTCGGCGAGTCGGGAGACGGTTTCCGCGGTCCGTCCGCCCCGGTAGCCGGCGAGGATGCCGAGTGCGGTGCTGATGGTCGCTGCGGTGAGCACGGCGAGCGAGGACAGCAGCAGGGTCGTTCCGATGCCCTGGAGGAGTCGCGGGAGCAGGGAACGGCCGAGGCTGTCCGTGCCGAGGGGCGCTTCGGCGCCGGGCGGGGTGAGTCGCCGTCCGACGGTGGTTCCGGGGTCGCCGCCGAGGCCGAACAGACGGCTCAGCAGGGTCGCGACGACGAGGAGGAGCAGCGTCCACAGGGCCACGCGGAACAGTCCGTCGAAGGAGCGCGGGGCGAGCACCGATCGCAGTCGGGTGAGGATCCGCCGTGCCCGGGGTGCGGGGGCGCTCTCGACGGTCGGGGCGGGGGGCGGGTGTGCGGAGGCGGTGGGCTCGTGGCCCTGCCCGGTGGTGGCGCTCATGCGGTGCTCCCGGCCTGGTTGCTGATCCGCGGGTCGATGATTCCGCAGACGATGTCGACGAGGACGTTGACGACGATGAACACGGTCGCCGCAAGCAGCACTCCCGCCTGCACGATCGCGTAGTCGCGGCGGTCGAGGCCGTCCACGAGGAACGAGCCGAGTCCCGGGGTGTTGAAGAGCCGCTCCACGATGACGGCGCCGCCCAGGAGGTAGGCGGTGAGCGTGGCGAGCAGGGTGAGGACGGGGATGGACGCGTTGCGCAGCACGTGGTGGCGCACGATGTGGGCGGTCGACTCGCCCCGGGCGAGCGCGGCGGCGATGTGCGGCTCGACGAGGACCCCGAGGACGCTGTCCCGTGTGGTGCGGGCGACGGCCGCCGTGCAGAACACGGCGAGCACCGCGGCGGGCAGGGCGAGGGACTGCACGGAGCGTAGGAGGCCCTGGTCCCAGGGGACGTAGGCCCCGACGGTCAGGCCGAGTCCGTACCGGGTGAACGCGAAGACCACGATGCTGCCGAGGACGAATTCGGGCAGGCTCAGTCCGAGGCTGCCCAGGAGCCGGCCCGTCCGTCCGCCGCCCGAGCCGCGGATTCCGGTGAGGACGCCGAGCGGGACGCCGATGACGACGGTCACGCACAGGGCGAGGGCGGTGAGGGTGACGGTCGCGGGGAGCCGTTCGGCGAACTCCGAGGCCACCGGGGTCTGGCTCGCCATCGAGATCCCGAAGTCGCCCCGTACCGCGTGGAGCAACCAGTGCACGTACTGCTCGGGGAGGGAGCCGTCGAGGCCGTACCGTTCGGCCGCGGCGTCCTTCTCGGCCCTGCTGGCCAGCGGGCCGAGCACCAGGTCGGAGTAGCGGCCGGGCATCGCGCGGACCGCCCCGAAGATCAGGATGGAGACACCGGTGAGGGTGAGGGCGGCGACGCCGATGCGTCCCAGGGCCCAGCGGAAGTAGGTCATGCCGGGCTACTTGGCGCCGGGGATCGTGAACTCGGTGATGTTCCGCAGCAGGTTCCCGTATCCCTCGCGGGCGTGGAGGGTGGGGCTGACCTTGTCGGTGCGGTAGCCGACGACACCGGGCCGGGAGACCAGCGGCAGCATCTCGGCGTTGGTGTCGACCTTCTCGCACACCGCGCGCAGTGCGGAGTTCCGTTCGGCGCCCGGGGCCTGGGCGGACGCGGTGTCGATCAGGGCGTTCAGCTCGGTGTCGTTCTTGAGGAAGACGCTGGAGAAGCCGGCGACCGACGGGTTCCACCAGCGGGACACCATCGAGGCGTCGGCGTATCCGGCGAACCAGCCGATGGCGAGGTCGAAGTCGGGTTCCGCGCCGAAGACCCGTTCGCCGTACGTCGCGTCGTCGAACTTCTCGATCTTCACCTTGACCCCGACGGCGGCGTACTGCTGCTGGACGACCTGGGCGATCTGGGCGAGTGCGGGCTCGGAGGTGTAGACGGCGATGCGCAGGGTGGTGTCCTCGGCGCCGGCGGCCTTCAGGGCCGCCTCGGCGCTGCCCGCGCCGGCCTTGGCGCCGGGCAGCGCGCCGGGCTCGCAGCCGCCGGGCAGCGCGGACGGGGCGACCCCGGTCGGCCGGGACTGACCGCCGAGCGCGTTGTCGGCGATCTGCTGCCGGTCGAGTGCGCTGTTGAGGGCGAACCTGACCTTCTGGTCGGCGAGCGGCGATGTCGGGTTCTGGGAGTTCTGGATCAGGTAGTAGAAGTCGCTGTACCGCTGGTTGACCACCTTCGTGTGCGGCGTTCCGGTCAGCTGGTCCATGGAGTCGACGTTGTTGAAGAACGCGAGTCCGGCGTTTCCGCTGCGGACGGCGGCGAGTCGGGCGGATTCCTGCGGGACGATCTCGACCCGCAGTTCGGAGACGCCGACCTTGTCGGCGAAGCGGTACTTCGGATTGGCTGCGAACGTCCAGTGCCGGTCCTGTTTGTGCTCGCGGACGGTGAAGGGACCGGTGCCGAGCATCTGCTTCTTGATGTCGAGCGAGCCGTTCTCGATTTCCTTCATGGGGAGCACGGCCGCGGGTGTGTTCGACAGCGCGGAGAGGAATGCGCCGTACGGCTTCTTCAGTTCGACCGTGACTTCGGCGGGGCCGGTGGCCCGGACCGTCTTGACGGGGCCGAGTTGGGCGGCGTACGGGGCCTTGGCGGCGGCGAGGCGTTTGAGGCTGCCCACCACGTCGGCGGTGGTGACCGCGCGCCCGTTGGAGAACCTGGCCCCGTCGCGGAGGGTGAACACGTAGGTCGTGGGGTCGGGTTGGGTCCAGGACTTGGCGAGCAGCGGCTTGATCTCGAAGCGGGCGCCCACGGTGACCAGCGGTTCGTAGACCAGGGAGCCGAGGGACCAGGAACGGGCGCTGCCGGCGAGTTGGGGGTCGAGCCCGCCGGCCTCGACCGAGTCGTAGTCGACCTGGACGGTGAGCGGGCCGCGGCCCTTGACGCTCTTGTCGGCGACGGCGAGATACCCGGGGCGCTTGCCGTCGCCGGCCGGGGCGTCGGGGTCCGGGGCGGCCGTACAGGCGGTGAGGGCCGTCGACAGGACGGCGGAACAGGCTATGACGGAGGAGGATCTTCGCACGGGTCAGCTCCTTGCCAAACGAAGCCGGATCGTTCCGGCGTGCCGGAAAACTATGTCCGCCACAAGCCGGTGTCAATGTCACGCACAAGAAAAGATCTGACGAACCGAAGGGCTTATTGAATTCACCAAAACGAGCACGGGTCTTTCGCGAACAGCCCGGTCGGCTGTTCGCGAAAGACCCGTGCAGAAAAAGACGGCGGTATCGGAAAGAGGCTTCTTATCGAATCCGGAGGGACCGAGTGGAAGTCCGTATGTTGAGCTCTATGGGAACCGAACGGACGGTGCCCTCCGGTTCCTTTCGGGCGAGGATCTCGCACAGCAGGCGGGCGCATTCCGCGCCGACCGAGCGGGGACGCAGTTCGATGGAGGTGATCGGGGGGTCCGCCAACCGCATCGCCGAGCTGTCCACGCAGGAGGCCAGCAGCAGGTCCTCCCCCACCGTGCGCCCGGCCGCACGCAACTCCGGCAGGATAGCGGCCGCGGCCCCGTCGGCGGCGCAGACGATCGCGTCGATCTCGGGGCAGCGGACGAACATCCGACGGACTTCCGCCTGCAACGCCTCGGGGGCGGAGCCGAACGGGGCCCGGTGGGTGAGGTCGGGCGCTCCCCGCTCGGCGCACCACCCGCTGTAGGTGGCGCACAGGGTGGTGGCCCATTCCGCGGTGGTGTCCGAGGCCAGGAACGCGACGCGACGGGCCCCTCGTTCCCCGAGGTGGTCCAGGAGTTCCGCCAGGTGGGTGCGGTGGTCGGAGACGACGACCCCGGTGGGTTCCTTGTCCCCGACGTACCGTTCCGCCGTCACGACGGGCAGACCGGAACTCATCAACTGGTCCACCACCGGGTCACCGGCCATCGGATCGCACAGCACCAGACCGTCGACCTGCGGGGCGCCGGGCCCGTGCCCCAGGTGCCCCGCGGAGATCAGGGTGACGTTGAGACTGGCTCGGGTCGCCTCCTCGATCACCCCGAACACGAAGGACATGTAGTACTCGGCGCTGGTCAGGAACTCCGGAATGTGCAGCCCGATCGTCTCCGTCACCGAGGTGCGCAGCGACCGGGCGTTGCGGTTGGGCGAGTACCCCAACTGCCGTGCCGCGGCCACCACCACGTCCCGGGTCGCCTCGGACACCCGCCCGCGTCCGCGCAGCGCGTCGGAGGCAGTGGTCCTGGAGACCACGGCCAGGCGGGCCACGTCCGCGATGGTCGGGGCGGCGGGGGTGCCGGCCCGGGGTTCGCGGGTGTCCGGCGCCGCCCGGGGGCCGTACTGCATGTTCACCATCCGTGGGTCAGGGTGTCGTCCAGCGCGGACACGAAGCGGTCCGCGCTGTCGGGGGTCAGGCACAGCGGGGGTTTGATCTTGAGGACGCACTGTCGGTCCGAGGTGGGTTGGACGATCACGCCCAGTTCACGGAGCCGCTCGCAGATCGCGGCCGTCTCCTCGGTCGCGGGTTCGCGGGTGCTGCGGTCCCGGACGAACTCCACCCCGAGGTAGAGCCCGCTGCCGTGCACGGCGCCGATCAGCGGGTGGCGCTCCGCCAGTTCCTGGAGCCCGGCGCGCAGCCGGTCGCCGACGGTGCGGGCGTTGTCCTGGAGCTTCTCGTCCCTCAGCACGTCCAGGACGGTGAGTCCGACGACCGAACTCACCGGGCTGCCGCCCGCGGAGGAGAAGAAGTACCCCTGGGTCCGGTAGGCCGCGGCGATCTCACGGGTGGTGATGACCGCGCCCAGCGGATGACCGTTGCCCATCGCCTTGGCGACGGTGACGACGTCCGGTACGACGCCCTGCTGTTCGAAGCCCCAGAAGTGGTGACCGAGCCGGCCGTAGCCGACCTGGACCTCGTCGGCGACGCACAGTCCGCCGGCCGCGCGGACCGCCGTGTACACCTGCTCCAGATAGCCCTCGGGCAGGGCCATCCCGCCGGCGTTCCCGTAGTACGGCTCGCAGATGAACGCACCCGGGGGGCGCCCCGACGCGGTCAGCGCCTCGATCGCCGCGACGGCCTCGGGCGCGTACCGCCCGGCTCCGGTTCCCCGGTGGACGCCCCGGTAGGCGTTGGGCGCGGGGAGGGCGTGCACCCAGTCGGGACGGGAGGCGAGCGCACCGGGGTTGTCGGCGATCGAGGTGGACACGGCGTCACTGGCGTAGGTCCAGCCGTGGTACGCCTCGCCGATCGCGACGGTGTCCTGCCGTCCGGTGGCCGCCCAGGCGAGGCGGAGCGCGAGGTCCACGGCTTCGGATCCGCTGTTGACCAGGAAGACCTGGTCGAGCGGGGCCGGGAGGAGTTCCGCGAGGCGTTCCGACAGCTCCACCACGGAGGCGTAGTGGAACCGGGAGTTGGTGTTGAGGCGCTGCCACTGTCGGTGCACGGCCCCAGCGAGCCGGGGGTGGCCGTGGCCGAGGATCGTGACGTTGTTGAGCACGTCCAGGTAGCAGCGGCCCTCGGTGTCGAGGAGGTACTCGCGCCAGCCGCGTTCCACCCGGGGCGGCGCCTCGTAGTAGTGCTCCTGCACCGCGGCGAAGGAACGGTCACGGCGGGCCAGCAGTTCGGCGGGTGAGGCGTCGGCCGCGTCGCCCGCCGGCGGGGTGGGGGCCGGTTCGAGGGCACCGGCCGGAAGGATCAGGGCGGTGGGGTCCGGGCACGACGCGAGCCAGCCGGGGGCCAGGCCCGGGGCGGCGAACCGCGGCGGTGCGTCGTCCGCGAGCCGGGTGAGCAGGACATGGGCCGGCGGGCCGCCGTCGCGGGGGGCGAACGTCCCGATCGGGTCCCCGGCACGGACGGTCGGGGTACGTCCCGGGCCCTCGCCACCCCGGCCTGCGTCGATGTCACCGATGCCTTCGATGCCTTCGATGATCAGGCGCCAACCGTCCGCCGTCAGGGTCACCCCGTGCGGCCCGTGGTGGACCAGGGTTCCGGCCCACGGCGCCGTCAGGGTCACCGGCCCGGCCGTGCGCAGTTCCACGCCGAGCGCCAGTGTCGCCGCCGCCGGGTCCTCGGGACGGGACCGGGTGATCCGGTGTTCACCGTGCCGGGTGAGCACCACCGCCGCTCCGGCGGCGAACGCCCGCGCCGCCGACGCCGCCTCCGCGTCCGGGGCCAGCCAGGCGCCGCCGTGCAGGTCGTCGCTGAGGACGGACAGGTCCAGGAACGTGACGGAGCCGCCCGGTTCGACCAGCAGCGGGTGCGGTGCGGTGGGCGGACCCGACGGTGCGGGGTGGCCGGTCGCCGCACGGAAGTGGGCGCCCATCACCTCGGCGGGGACGGACAGGGCCGCCTCCAGCATCGCCCACTCGCGGTCGAGCGCCGCGGCGGCGTAGGCGTTGTCGGGATCCTGGAGCGCGTCGAACCGGCCGCTGGCCACCAGGACGGCGCAGCGCAGCACGATCAGCGGCCACAGCGCGTCGATCTCGTCGGCCTCCAGCGGACGCACGGCGTGGAAGGCGCGCACGGCGGGCAGCACGGACGCCGGCCCGCAACCGTGGTGGTGGAGGACGGAGGCGCAGGTCACGGCGAGTTCGGCGACGCCCCAACCAGGTCCGAGGTCACCGAAGTCGATCACCCCGACGGGCCGTGGGCGGCCCTGGGGCCCCGTCTCGCAGACCACGTTGTTGTCGGTGACGTCACCGTGGATGGTCTGGACGGGGAGCCGATGGGCGAGCGGTGCGAGGTGCGCGTGGGCCGCCCGGGCGGCGGCGAGCACCCGGGTGGCCGCCGCGCGGTCGGTCAGCTGCGGGGCGAGTGCCTCCACCACGGCCAGCCCGTTGCGCAGGTCCCACAGCCGGGCGTCGTCCTGCTCCGGCACGTCGACCGCGGCGAGTCCGGCGGCGACCCGTCCGGACAGTTCACCGAGGCGGGCGACCACTTCGGGGGCGAGGTAGCGGCTGTCCATGATCGGCTCGCCGGGTACGTGGTCGAGCAGTCGGGCGCACAGGTCGACGCCGTTCACGGTGATCCGTTGCACGAACGCGCCGTCGGTGCCGGGGCGGGCCCGCGGCAGCCGGAGGTCCGGTGCAGCGGCGGTGAGCGCTTCGACCGCCCGGACCTGACGGTCCAGGGCGGCGGGTCGCGTGGTCGGGTTGGCGATCTTCAGGACGTGGTCGCCGCCGCTCTCGGTCCGCACCCGGTGGTTCAGGTCCTGTTGGCTGCCCAGGTCCTGGAGCGTGCCGCGCACTCCGAACCTCTCCTCCAACACGGCGGTCAGGGTCTCCGCGCCGACGGCGACCATCGGCGGTGTCAACCAGTCTGCGGACGGGATGGCCATAGCACTCCGATCAGCGGCGTCCGAGGACCGCCCGGGGGCGAGCGGCGGTGCCGCATGGGCTGCCGGAACGATCCGGCATGGGTGAGGGTGAAGATAGGGAGGGCCCGCGGAACGTGTCAACGGATCTGACAGGAATCCGGCGAACGGACATCCGATCGTGCCGCGCGCCCGTTGTGCGTCCACCGTGCGTCCCTGCTCGGGGAGTTCCATCGTCCGCCGCCTCACCAGCGGCGTTGGACACGAACGCGCTCCGTGTCCAGCAACAGCGGCTCTCCGGGAGCACTCGGCCCGGCACGGCGGGCTCCTGCCGGCGCCCCGTTCGCCCGTGCAGGACCGACGCTCCGTGAGCGCACCGTGCACCCTCAGGTGAGGGCGGGCGGCGGCTTCGTGGTGTCATCCGTGCGGGCGGTGTCTATCTGCTTCTTCGTGACGGTCGCGTTCCGCAGGTCCGCCCCACGCAGGTCCGCACCGGTGAGGTCGGCCTTGCGGAGGTCCGCACGAGTGAGGTCCGCCCCACGCAGATCCGCTCCCACCAACTGCGCCCGGCGCAGGTCCGCGTCACTCAGATAGGCACCGGACAGGTCGGACCGGTACAGAGAGGCAGCCATCATCCTCGCTTCCCTGAAGTTGGCACGGCGCAGGTCCGAGTGCGGCAGGCCCGCACCGTTCAGGAGCGCGCCGTAGAGGTTGGCGTCACGCAGGTCTGCTTTCGCCAAACCGGCCTCACGGAGATCGGCTCCATCCAACGCGGCTCGCCTTAGGTTTGCCTTGTCCAGATTCGCCCCGGACAGGTCCGCATCAGACAGAAACGCGTGGCGCAGGTCCGCGCCGCGGAGGTCGGTCTCGCCCAGAGCGGCCTTCGCACCCCGCGCACTGGAGGTGAGATCCACCCGGGGGAGCCTGGCGCCACGGAGGTTCGGGAGGAAGCCCTGATCGTAGGAGACGTCACGGGCCGTCAGAGCGATGAATGCGGCGAGGACATCAGCGGGTAGGTCCTGCCCCTTCGGAGGCGGGGCAGTGGCGTGGGTCCGCACGTACGTGGCCAGGATGTTGGCGACGGTGGGTTGGTCGCGAGGAGAATCCTGCATGATCCGCTGGAGGGCGTAGACACCGCCCAGCCGCACATCGACCTTGTTCTCACCAAGATTGTCCACCGCGGCTGTGTACCGGTCCGTGACCTGCCCTTCCTTGTGCAGCATCCTCTCTTCCCGCGCCTGCTCATTGGCATGGTGAGCCTGGACGTTGGAGTACCAGAGCCCGCCGATCGCCGCGATGGAGGCCGCCAGGACGGAGACCAACTCGATCCGACGGGCCCAGTCGAGGTCGCCGCTCCCCCTCACGGAATCGGCGTCGCCCCGCGAACCGGCGCGAACGGTTGATCGGGTGGGCCGGGTGGGCCGTGGAGATCGGCGTAAGCGCGGGCGGCGGTGCGGTGAAGGAGGCATACGGGTATTCGACCCTCATCGTCCGCTCCAGCGCAGCCCTTCCGACCGCTTCCCGGCGGCCCTCCGCTGGCGCTGCCCCCGTTCACCCCTCGCTAGGCCGTGTGTCGGAGGTGAATCGTGCGCATAGGGTGCCGGCATGTCACTTGGTCACACCGTCCTCCTGTCCGGTCGTTCGATCGGGCTCTCCGAGCTACGGATGTCTTCGACCTACGAGGGGATGCTGGAGGGTTATCCGTGCAAGCGCATCAACGACTTCAAGGTCGCTTCGCTCAAGCGACAGGCCGAGCGTGCATCCTCCTCCAGGCCGGTCCATCTCGTTCCGCCCTCCCGCGAGTACCCGGCCGAGACCGCCGGCGCCTTCGGTCCCGTTGAGGTGCTGCCCGCAGTGGCGTGCGTCGGCGTCTTCCACTCCGCGGCGCTCGATCCGTCCATGGACGGTTCCGTCCTCGTCGTCGCGTGGTTCCAGCCAGTGCCCGAGATACCCGCGGGCGAGGACGCCGACCTTGCTCTGCGCGGCATCGACTGGGAGGAACTGGCCCAGGACTACGAGCTGTAGCGACGGGTGCTGATCACAGCCACCGTCGCGAGCTCGGCACCGGTCACTGGTCGATGTCCTCCACCCCCGTGGAACTGGCCCGAGTGCCCTGTGAGGCCACGGCGGGACACGGCCGTGCCCCGTTGCGGGAGGACCTGCGGTGACCTCGCGCACATCGCGGGCAGGGGCGGTCCGGCGCCAACACGGGGTGGACGTGGCCCCGTTGGCCCTTGCCCCTGGAACGGCCTCACGACACCGCCGCCCCCTCGGGTTCCGGTCGGTCTGTGATGCTGACACCATGCCCACCGCACCGCACCTCCCGGACCCCGTCACCCCGGACGCCCCCGCGGCGATAGCGAGCCCGCTGCTCACCCAGTGGTGGTTGGACCTCGCCTTCGTCCACTGGGCCGTGGAACCGGAGCTCGTGGCCCGGTTGCTACCGGCCGGGACGGTGCCCGACACCCTCGGGGGGACGACGTACGTCGGTCTGGTCGCCTTCCGGATGCACCGGGTCGGCTGGTTCCGGCTGCCCGGCATCCCCTACTTCGGCGCCTTTCCGGAGACCAACGTACGCCTGTACTCCGTCGATGCCGACGGACGGCGCGGCGTGGTGTTCCGCTCGATGGACGCCTCCCGGCTGGTACCGGTGATCATGGGGCGGGCGGGGTTCCGGCTCCCGTACGTCTGGTCCCGCATGTCCGTGCGCTCCGCGGGCGACACCCTCGCCTACACCAGCCGTCGTCGCTGGCCCGGTCCCCGCGGCATCAGCAGCCACCTCACGATACGGAAGGGCGAACGCGTCGAGGAGCCGACGGAACTGGAGCACTTCCTGACCGCCCGGTGGGGCCTGCACAACACCTTCCCCACCGGGGTCGCCTACCTGCCCAACGACCACCCGCGCTGGCCGCTGTACCGCGCGGACCTCGTCGAATGCCGGCAAGGGCTGACAGTGGCGGCCGGACTGCCCCAGCTGCGGGGCGAGCCGGTCAGCGTGCTGTACTCACCCGGGGTCCCCGTCCGTCTCGGCCGACCGTGCCGTCAGGGCCGGGCCGCCAGCAGGACGGCGTAGAGGACGAGGACCGTGATGCCGAGGAGGATGCCCGTCTTCGCCAGGGCCCTACCGGAGGTGCCGTCCTGGGTCAGGGCGAGGTAGCCGGTGAGCACGGCGAGCGGGCCGAGCAGCAGGCTCAGGGTGATGAATCCGAGGACCCCGGAGACGACGCTGACCAGGGCGAGCGCCGGAGCGGAGGACGGGGCGCGAAGGGCTGAAAGGCTCTTGGAGGCGTGCACGATCTGACTCCTGTCATCGATCTGCGGTGCTTGCTTCCGGTGATGCGGGTACCCCGCCCCGGCCACCGCATGCCATCGCATGTCACCGACGGCGGGCACGGAGTTCCTTCGACCCGTGGCACGCCGAACGGGCCGGTTCAGCGCGCCCGGTCGTAGACCATGGCGATCTCTCCCCGTGTGCCGACCTCCTGGTGGGTCAGCGTCCAGCGCGAAGCAGGCAGGCCGTCGTCGAACAGCCGCCGTCCGCCGCCGGCGATCTCGGGGAAGAACATGAGGTGGAGCCGGTCGATCAGATCGGCCGAGAGGAGTGCCTTGATGACGCTGGGGCTGCTGTTGACGAGGATGTCGCCCTCGCCGGTGGCCTTGAGTTCGGCGACGACGTCCGCGGCCGGCGCGTTCGCCAGCCGGGTGCGTGCCCACGGGGCTTCGGTCAAGGTGGTCGAGAGGACCACCTTCTCCGTGTCGACCAACCACTTCGCGTATCCGCGATCACGCGGATCGGCGTTCTCGTCCGCGGCGACCGACGGCCAGTACGACAGGAACCCTTCGGCGTTGATCCGACCGAGCAGGGCCACCGTCGCACCCTCCCAGATGCGGGTGAGGTGGTTGCGCGCGACCTCGGTCGTCACGTACGGGGCGAACATCGAGAAGTCGTCGGGCCCGGCGGGGCCGTGGTAGCGCCCGTCGAGGCTGAGGCTCAGGTTCGCGGTCACCCTACGGTCGGTCGAGTCGGTCATCGCGCACTCCCCGCATCGGTGTCGGTCGTATCGGTGGGGGCGGTGTCGGGGGACTCGGCGGCGAGGTTCGCCGCGAGCCTGTCCAGGCTCTGGCCGAAGCCGATCTCGATGCCCGCGATGAAGTCCGCGGCATCGACCGTGCTGTCGGTGATCCGCCAGTGGACGTGGAGGTCGGTGCCCAGGTCGGTGGGGCCGAGGCTCATGTCGACGTGGGCGGTGAAGGCGGGGCTGCCGTCGGGGAGCAGCGGGGAGAGCCGGTAGGTCAGGCGCTCGCCGGGGAGCACGTCGTCGACGACGCCTTCCGCGCGCCCGGCGACCCGGTCCGAGGCGTTGACGTCCTCGGAGTCGCGGTACTCCTGGACGATCCGCCCGCCGGGTCGTGCCTCGAAGAGCAGTTCGGAGACGCGGAGGTCGTCGGGGGTCCACCACCGGGTGAGCAGCGGGTGTTGGGTCAGATGACGCCAGACCGCTTCGGGAGGGCCCGCCAGCGGCTGGAGGAACCTGAAGGTGCGGCCGTCCGCCCACCCCGCCCCCTCCGCGGCGCCCCGCTCCGCCTGGAGGCTGAGCCCGTACCGCTCATAGGTCGCCCGTGCGCCACCGATCTGGTCCGCGGTGCCGGCGAGCCGATCGAACTCGGCGGCCAAGTCGTGCAGCGGACCGGGCCGGAGCGCATAGATCCGGCGCTGGCCGGTGCGTTGCGAGGTGACGACGCCGGCGCGTTCGAGGATCTGCAGGTGCTTGGTCGTCTGGGGTTGGCGCGCCCCGGCGAGTTGGGCGAGGACACCGACCGGGCGGGGGCGTTCGGCCAAGAGGTTCACGAGGCGCCAGCGGGCGGGGTCGGCCAGAGCGGCGAGGAGCGCTTCCATGCCTCAAAGTATTCTTGGTGACGAATATTCTTGTCAAGGAATGTCTTGGGTCGTGGGGGTGCGCAACGGACGCCAACCCCGTTTCCGTCTCCGGCACTTGATCGGAGAGGCGGTGCAGCGGGGGGCGGACCTCCGGGTCTGCTGCGGGGCACGGGTGGGGGCCGTCAGGAGTCGTGAGGAGGAACGACGGAAGGCTGACCGGACGCGCCGTACGAGCGACTTACGTCAGCCGTGCAGGGACTCAGGACGGATGATCCCGCCGCCCCGTACGGACCACGCTGGGGGACATGGACAAGGGCAGGACCTACAGCCGGGAGACGCTGTGACACAGCCAGGCACGATGCATCGCGCTGCCTTCCTCCGACGGGCGGCCGCGCTCGGCCTGCTCGCCGTGGCCGGGTCGGCGGTCGCGCCCGGGGCGGCCGCTGCCGTGGGCGGCCGGGGCGTACCCGGACGCGCCGGGCAGGGGCTCACGTACCGGGGCGTCGTCTACGACACCGGCACCTCCCACGGACCGGGTCACCTGCCTCCCGAGCTGTGGACGGCTTCCCTGATGCGGACCGACCTGCGGGCGATCGACCGCGGGCTGCACTGCAACGCGGTCATGGTCTGCGGATCGGATCTCGACCGGCTCGAACTGAGTTCCCGCGAGGCGCTGCGTCGTGGACTCCAAGTGACGCTCCAGCCGCGGTTGTTCGACCATCCGCAGGCGGAGATCCTCGCCCATCTGGCCCGGACGGCCCGGCTGGCGGAACAGCTGCGGACCTCGCACGGGCCCGAGGTGGTGCTCGCCGTCGGCTGCGAGTACGTCCTCTTCGCTCCGGGAATCGTGCCGGGGGCGACCTTCTTCGACCGCATGCAGCACCTCATCGAGGGACAGTTCGACTACCCCGCCATCATGCGGCGGCTGAACGACTTCGTCCGCGAGGCCGTCGCCGTGGCCCGCGCGCACTTCCACGGCCGCATCACCTACGGCGCCGCCGCCGGCCTGGAGGAGATCGACTGGAGCCTCTTCGACATCGTGGGGGTGAACTACTACGCGTTCCACCGCGACCCCCGTGACTACACCAGGGAGCTCGCCCCCTTCCGGCGCTGGAACAAGCCCGTCACGATCCTGGAGTTCGGCTGCTGCACCTTCCGCGGAGCGGCCGAACGGGGCGGCGACGGCTGGTCGGTGGTGGACTGGGACAAGCCGGTGCCCGAGGTCAAGGGGGACCTCCAGCGGGACGAGCAGGAACAGGCCGAGCACATCACGAACATGCTCGAGGTCTTCGAACGGGAGGGGTTCCACGGGGCGTGGCTCTACGGCTTCATCGCCCGGGACAGCCCGCACTCCCCCCAGCCCCGGTACGACCTGGACATGGCGTCGTTCTCTGTGGTGAAGGTGATCAGGCGCGACCACGAGGACCCCGCGTCGCCGTACCACTGGGAACCCAAACGCTCCTTCTTCGCGGTGGCACGGCACAACCGCGCGGCGCGCGGGCGCTGATCCTCCCGCCCCTCGCCCGGACCGGCCGGTCCCGCGCGGGCGTCACCCCACGTCACACGGCCCACCAGCAGTAGAGACGGGACCCCGCTGCGCGTGCGCGGCCGGCCAGACCCGCAAGGCTCTCCAGTACCTCGATGGCCTCCTCAGGGGTGGTCCCGAGCTCCTGGAGCTCGTCCGACGCGCACCACGGTCCGGCAGCCTCGCTCAAGGAGGAGGGAGCCGCCGAGGCCAGTGCTTCCTGCAAGGTGTCGGAGACGCTGATGACGAAGGCGTCCTCGGCCTCGGGAGAGGAGAGCAGCTGCCCGGAGCGGGGGCGCCCGCGCGCCTCCTCGTACGTGCAGGCGGTCAGGACCGCTTCCAACTGGGCGATCACCACAACCGGGTCGATGCCCTTGAGGGACACCACGTCGAACGTCGTGCGGTCCGGGCCACCGAACGCGTCGAGGACTCCCAGGGCCGACCCGTCGTCGGGAGCGGAGAAGTACGTGCACGTCACCATGCGGGAGATCCTCGCACCCGGGACTGACAACGCCGCGGCACGGGTCGCTCCCCCGGCCCTCCGGAACTCGGCTGCCGACGGGTTCCCCCCTCGCTAGCCTTGCCTGATGGAAGATCGAGAGGTGCTCGTCGGCGGGGTGAACCGGGTCGTCCGGGAAGGCGGCCTGGTCCGACGCCCGGCCGGTCCCTGGAGCGTCACGGTCCAGCGTCTGCTCGCCCAGCTCCGTGACGCGGGCTTCACCGGCGCGCCCCGTCCGTACGGCTTCAGCGAGGACGGGGGCGAGGAACTGGTCGAGTACCTGCCCGGAGGGGTCGGGCACGACTTCGCCGCGTCCGACGTGCGCAGCGATGCGTCGCTGATGGCCGCGGGGCACCTGTTGCGCGGTCTCCATGACGCGTCCGTCGGCTTCGTCCGGGAGCGGGGCGACGTCTGGCAGCTGCCCCCGCGCGAACCGGTGGAAGTGATCTGCCACGGTGACGCGGCCACGTACAACACGGTGTTCCGCAACCGACTTCCGGTGGCCTTCATCGACTTCGACACGGCTCATCCGGGCCCCCGGCTGTGGGACGCCGCCTACACGGCCTACCGCTTCGTTCCGCTGTACGCCCCCGACGAGGTGGAGCACACCCTGCCGATTCCGGAAGCGCGGCGCCGCCTCGCCCTGTTCGCCGACGCCTACGGCCTGTCCCGCACGGAACGGGCCCGGCTGCCCGCCACGGCGGCGCAGCGGCTGAGGGCGCTCGTCGCGTGGATGCGGCAGCAGGCCGCGGCGGGTCACCCGGCGTTCAGCCGACACGTGGCGGAGGGGCACGACCGCCGCTACCTGACGGATGCCCAGTGGATCGAGGGCGAGTTCGCCGCCGGTTGAGGGTGAGGGGGCCGCGGGCGGGTGACCGCCGTGCTCGGGCAGGACGGGAGCGGACCGCGCCTCGACGGGCCGCCCGCCCTTCGCCGCCCCCTGGAGAACGGGCGGCCCGTCGAGGTGCGGGCAGCCGAACGACCTCCCGCGTCAGAAGCTCTTGTGGAACCCGGCGTCGACGGCGAAGTCGGCGCCGATCGTGCTGGCCGATCGCGGTGAGGCCAGGAGCAGGATCGTGTCAGCGACCTCCTGGGGGTCGATCAGACGGCCCGTCACCTGGCCCATCATCTGGGGGGCCAGGGTCTCCAGGACGGTGTCCCGATCCGCGCCGGCCATCGCGGCGATGACGTCCGCGGCTCCCCCTTCCTCGGTCCACCACGCGGTGCGCACCGCGCCCGGGGAGACCGTGTTGACCCGGATCCCCCGGGGCCCGAACTCCTCGGACAGTGCCTTGGTGAGGTTGGAGAGCCCGGCCTTGGCGGCTCCGTACTCGATGTTGACGCTCGCGGGCTGGCGGGCCAGACCGGTGGACACGTTGATGACGGAGCCGCCGCCGCGCTCGATCATGCGGGGGATCGCGGCCCGGGTCATGCGCACGGCCGAGAACAGGTTGAACTCGAAGATGGCCTGCCACGCGGCGTCGTCACCGCCGAGGAACCCGGAGCGCGGCATGGTGATGCCGGGCGGCGGGCCGCCCGCGTTGTTGACCAGGACGTCCAGCCCACCGAAGTACTCGATCGCGCGGTCCACGACGCGACCCGGTGCGTCCGGGTCCATCAAATCAGCCGACACGTGGAGGAGGCCGGCTCCGCGGAGGTCCTCCAGTTCCGGCGTCGTCCGGCGGGAGACCGCCACCACCTTGGCGCCCTCTTGCCGCAGGGAGCGGGTGACGGCCAGCCCGATGCCCTTGGAGGCGCCGGTGACGAGGGCGACCCGGTCCAGAAGCTGAAGATCCATGATTGTCCTTCTCTTGACACCAGTTGCTTTCCCGTTCGGCACCGGGCCCTGACCGGGCCCCGCGCTGTTCCGAACGGGTTCGAGGAACATGCTGGTCCGTCCCCCCACCCCGTACTGGCGCCATTCCGACATCGCGTTCAAGGCCCCCGCGCCGGCAGGACGGCCGCTAGGGCGGCGACTTGCACTTGACGCGTGCGTCAAGTCCTAGCGTCGTCGTCGCGGCCGCATTCCGCGGCTCGCCGTCCCCGTGTCGAGAAGAGACCACCGTGAACGAGGCCCCGCTCCCCGCCACCCATCGTGAGGTCCATCTGGTCGGCCGACCCGAAGGCCCGCTCACCACAGGGCACTTCCGGTTGGTGGAAGCGCCCCTCCCCGTGCCCGCGCCGGGACAAGTGCTGCTGCGCAACCGGCTGATGAGCGTCACCGCGGTGATGCGCACCCTGATGGAGGGGGACGGTGACCTCCCCATGCCCGGCTACACCCCGGGTGCCGTCCTGTCGGGGCCGGCCGTCGGCGAGGTGATCACCGCTCCGCCCGGTTCGCTGACCCCGGGAGACCTGGTCGAGCACGGTGCGGGATGGCGGGAGTACGCGGTGGTGGGAGCGGACGGGCTGCAACCGTTGGACCTGGACGTGCTCCCCGATCCCGCCGCCCACCTCTCCCAGGGGTTCGTGGCGTGGCTCGGGGTGGTGCGCGGCGCGGAGGTCCGCCCCGGGGACACCGTCCTCGTCACCGGTGGCGCGGGCGGAGTCGGTTCGATGGCCGGCCAGTTCGCCCGGCTGCGCGGCGCGGCCAAGGTGATCGGCAGCACGAGCACCCGGGAGGAGGCCGAGGTGTTGACCGGCCGGCTCGGCTACGACGCGGCCGTCGTCCGTTCGGCGGGTCCCCTCGATGCGCAACTGCGCTCGGTCGCCCCGGACGGACTGGACGCCGTCGTCGACGTGGTCGGCGGGGACCAGGTGCGGGCCGCGCTGGCCCACGCCCGGCAGGGCGCGCGGATCGCGCTGGTCGGGAGCCTGGCCAGCCAGTTGACGGGCACCGCCACGACCGGGATCGACACGGCCACGCTGCTGAACCGGGGGATCACCGTGCGCGGAGTCCCGGGCTTCGCTCACCTCGACGCGCTCCCGCAGTGGGCCGAGGAGTTCGGCCGGGGGCTGCGCGAGGGCTCCCTCACCGTCCCGCACACCTTGCTGCGCGGAATCGCGCGTGCTCCGCGGGCCCTGTGCGACCTGCTCGACGGGCGCCACGTCGGTGCGGTACTGATCGAGCTCTGACGGCGCCACCCCGAGGAGACGACATGCGCATCGGCGAGGCGGCGCACGCCACGGGGCTCACCCCTCGGGCGCTGCGCCACTACGAACAGCAGGGCTTGCTCCGCCCGGGGCGCACCTCCCGCGGCCACCGGCTCTACACGGCCGCGCACCTGGAGCAGTTGCGCACCATCAGTGAACTGCTCCGCGCGGGCCTGACCGTCGCCGACGTGCGGAGTTTCGCCCATCTCCTGGACGGCGCCGCAGGCGACGACGGGGCCGGGGACGGGGAGCCCGGTCACTGCGCGGTCGCGGAGGTGAGCCATCAGCGGCTGCGGGAACTGGACCGGCGCATCGAGCGGCTCTCCCTGGTGCGGGCCCGGCTCGCCGCGCAACTCACCGACCGCTTCGGTGACCTCTTCGCGGAACGGTCCGCCACGGGCGGCACGTCGTCGCGGGCGTCCCGCTGAGCGATTCCTGCTAGCTTCCGCGGAACGACGTACGACCTGCGCGATCAGCGTGGATTCAGGGGAGGGCACCCGGTGGGCGATTCGAGCGCCGAGGCGACGGCCGTAGCAGAGCTGGTGAGCGCGGCACGGGAAGAGGCCGAAGGGCGGGCCGGCGACTTCGCGTACCGGGAATCGGGGGGTTGGGAAGCCGTCGCCCATGACGTCGACTTCTGGTGCACGTGGCATTGGGACGAGCTCAAGGAGGAGCTAACGGGTGCGGTCGAGGAGCGCGGCCTGCGCTGGGAGGCCGTGGGGGACATCGTGCGGGCCGCCTTCGAGGAGACGTTCCGGAAGTCCTTCGGCTGACGGGGCGGAGCCGTTCCCCGTCGCCCCCCGCAGGTGACGGGGCCCTTCGGCGGGGGGCGTCTCCCGGTGACGCCAACGCACCGGATCGGCCGCGCCGACGACGAGCTCTTCGGCGCTCGACGTGGGCCCCGGGGGCGGTCGGTAGTCCGTGCACGACAGGACCAACATCTCGTCGCCGCCCGGTTGGAACGCGTAGGCGACCCGCTCCAGTCGGCTCGGGACGCCCCGGTCCGCCAGCTCCCCCCGCAGACGGTCCAGTGCGCCGTACCGGAGGTCGCTGGTGTGCAGCAGTACCGGGAACAGGCGCACCTCCCACCGGGCCACCCGGGCCAGGTCGAGCAGCGCGCCGAGGTGGAACGCCTCGTCGAGGCGCGCGCCGTAGGAGAACAACAGGTGGGAGCTGAGGACGAGGTCGAACGCGTCCTGCTGGAAGGGCAGTCGGGGCAGCGAACCCGCGGTGTAGCGGTCCGGCCGGGCGGTGACGTCGGCGAGGAAGGCACGGGCCGCCCCGGTCCGGATCGTGGTGTAGCGCTCGGGGTCGCCGAACCAGGTCCACACGTACTTCGACGCCTCGGCCACCAGGGCGGTGTGCTTGTACTGGACCTCCCGCAGGGCCAGTTCGCCGAGTCGGCGCCGGTCGTGCGCGTACGCGGGGTCGACGGCCCGGGCGTCGACCCCGAGCCGCCCGGCTTCGGCGACGAAGCCCGCGGCCCCGCCGGGGCAGTCGAGGATGCGCAGGGTGAGGTCGTGTTCGGTGAGCGTGAACATCGCACGGTACTCGTCGAAGGAGCGGGCACTGACCAGCACGGTTCACCCACGCCCCACGAACGGCATGGTGGTCGGCAGGACGGTCAGGGACTGGATGTTGGTGTCCAGCGGCATGGACGCCATCAGCAGGACCGCCTCGGTGAAGCGTTCCACCGGGATGACGGCCTCCACCGCCGTCGTGCCGTCCGCCTGGAGCGCGGCCGGCTGCGGACCGCCGTCCAACGGGGCGACGTTGCCGACGTCGATCTGTCCGCAGGCGATGCCGTGCCGCCGGCCGTCCAGGGACAGGACCCGGGTGAGCCCGAGGACGGCGTGCTTGGCGGCGGTGTAGGCCACGGAGTTCGGTCGTGGCACGTGGGCGGACGGCGCTCCGTTGTTGATGATGCGTCCCCCCGCCGGGGACTGGGTGCTCATCACCCGGAACGCCTCGCGTGCGCAGAGGAAGCCACCGGTGACGATGGTGTCCATCACCCGGTTCCAGTCGTCGAACGGGGTGTCCGTGATGGGCCGTCGCGGGGCGGCGGCGCCGGCGTTGTTGAACAGCAGGTCCAGCCGGCCGAACCGGCGGCGAGCAGTGTCGAACAGTGCGGCGACCTCGTCGGGGTTCCTGATGTCGGTGGGGACGGCGAGCGTGCGCGAGGGATCCGTGGCCGCCAGGGTGAGGGTCTCTTCCAGGGCTTCCTTGCGCCGGCCGGCGACGACGACGGACCAGCCGGCGTCGAGCAGCGCCAAGGCGCTGGCCCTGCCGAGTCCGCTGCCGCCTCCGGTCACCAGGGCGATCCGACCGTCGACCGGTGTGCTGGTGGTCATGCGTCCTCCGTCTTCGTCCCCGTGTTCGTCCCCGTGTTCATCCAGATCCTGAGCATCCGCCGGGCCCGTGGGCCGGGTTCGTCGACGTACGGGGAACGTCCATGCAGGACGCGGCTGTTGCGGATGATCAGCAGGTCGCCCGCGGCCATCGGCAGGCCGAAGGCGATCTCGGGCCGGTACAGGACCTCGTCGAGGACGTCGAGGGCTTCCCACTGACGGGCCGTCAGCGGCGGGCCGCCCCGTTCGGGCGACGACCGCACCGTACGGGTCTGGTAGTAGCAGCCGACGGTGCCGTCCCGTTGGGTGAACAGGATCGGGGAAACGATGACCTGGGGCCCGGCCCGACCGGTGCGGTCGAAGGTCCAGTCCTCGCCGAGCGTGACGAGCACATCGGGCCGCTCCCGCTGGATGATGTCCCGCACATGGCGCGCGCTCGCCAGTTTGGTGAGCCCACCGCCCCGTGCCGCGGGTCGCAGACAGAACAGGACGAGCAGGTCGCAGGTGTCGCAGTGGAACCCCAACTCGGTGGCCCCGTCCCCGTCCTGGTCGCGGAGCACCCGGCTGAGGTCGCCCTCCGCGTTCTGGGCGACGATCTCGCCGAAGTCCCGCAGCAGGAACGACAGCGCCGGCACCAGGTCGTCCTCCGGCGCCGCAGGGTCCCCCAACCCGCTGACGTGGGCGATGCCGACGGCATCGGTGCTGCGCCGTACGAAGTCACGCAGGCGGCTGCGGACCGGCGCCGCACGGTCCCAGTGGCCGGCCCGGGCGTCGGCCCAGAGCAGCCGTCGTTCGTCCGGGTCGAGCGGCAGCGACCACAGTGCGCTGCGGTGCGCCAGTTCCGTGCTGCTCCAGCCGATCTCCGACACGGTGTCATCACGCGTCACGTGCCACTTCCTCTCGTCGTCGGGCGCGCTCTTCGGGGCCTACTGAGGGTTCGTCCGGGCGGTCGCCAGGTCCACGGCCTTCGACCACAGGGCCAGTGCCTCGTCGATCTGCTCGGCGGAGACCACCAGCGCCGGGACCATCCTGACCACATTGAGGTCGATGCCGCAGGTCAGCAGGAGCAGACCCGACTCGGCAGCAGCCTGTTGGGCGTACCGGGCGGTGTCCGGGTCCGGAGAGCCGTCCGGGTGGCGGAACTCGTTGCCGCCCATCAGTCCCAGGCCGCGGACGTCCGCGAGGGCCGGCACCCCGGCGGCCACCGCCCGCGCTCCGTCGAGCAGCCGGGCCCCCTGCTCGGCCGCGTTCTCCACCAGTCGTTCGTCGCGGATGACGTCGAGCGTCGCCAGCGCGGCGGCGCACGCCACCGGGTTGCCGCCGTAGGTTCCGCCCTGGGACCCCGGCCAGGCGCGCCGCATCAGCTCGGTCGGCGCGGCGATCGCGGAGAGGGGGAAGCCGCTGGCCAGGCCCTTGGCGGTGATCAGGACGTCCGGGACGACCGCCCCGTGGTGCTGGTGGGCCCAGAACCTGCCGGTGCGGCCGAAACCGGTCTGGATCTCGTCGACGACCAGCAGGATGCCGTGGCGGTCGGCACGTTCGCGCAGGGCGGCCAGGAACCCGGCCGGGGCGGGCACGTAGCCGCCCTCGCCCAGCACCGGTTCGACGAACATCGCGGCGGTGTCGGCGGGGGCGCTGACCGTGGCGAGGACCCGGTCGAGTCCGCGCAGGGCGTGGTCGACCGCTTCCGGTTCGCTCAGACCGAGGCGGAACGCGGACGGGTAGGGTGCGACGGCGACGCCGGGCATCACGGGCCCGATGCCGGCGCGGAAGCGGGTGCCGGCGGTGGTGAGTGCCGCGGCCCCCATGGTGCGGCCGTGGAACGAACCCTCGAACACGATCACGTTCGCCCGGCCGGTGGCGTGCCGGGCGAGCCGGAGGGCCGCCTCCACCGCCTCGGTGCCCGCGGTGGCGAAGAACAGCGAGTCGAGGCCGGGGGGCAGGACCTCGCCGAGCCGTTCGGTGAGCTGGAGCAGGGGGTCGTGCAGCACGGTGGTGTACTGGCCGTGGATCAGCCGGCCCGCCTGCTCGCGCACCGCCTCCACCACCCGCGGGTGGCAGTGTCCGGTACTGGTCACGCCGACGCCCGCGGTGAAGTCGAGGTAGCGGCGGCCTGCGGCGTCGAAGAGGTGGACGCCCTCGCCCCGGGTGGCGACGACGGAGGTGGCTTGTTTGAGCACCGGGGACAGCTGGGACACGGGGCCTGCCTTCTGTGTGTCGGTGGGGCGGGGTGCGCGTGGGCGGCCGTGCGGCGGCCCCGGTCAGGCGGTGCGGTCGACGGGCCCGCCGGGCGGGAGGAACCCGACGTCGGACGCCCAGTGCAGCGCGGCCGACCACCACTGCGGGGTGGCGGGGGTGAACCGGACGCCCAGCCGGTCCAGTACGGACGTGGTGTAGGAGCTGTCGACGGTGACGTTGCGCTCCTCCTGCGCGGACCAGGCCACGGTCAGTCCGGCCGCGGTCGGATGGCTGCGTTCGGCCCGGGTGATGGCCGCGGTGAACGTCGCGTCGTCGGTGAGGGCGATCGGGTGGCCGTGGGCGGCGAGCCACCCGACGAGTTCGTCGTGCGGCGTTTCGTGCGGCGTCTCGACGTGGTAGGTGCCGGGCGCCGACAGCGGGTCCAGCGCGAGCGCCGCGATCCCGGCGGCCACCGTGTCGACGTGGGAGAACGCGAAGGCGGTCCGTGGTCGGCGCGGCGCGGCGCCGGCGAGCAGGTAGCCGCGGATGAGTTGGTAGATCCGGTTGTCCCCGATGTTGGGTTGGAAGGCGCCGCTGCGGCTGTGCGCCGCGATGTGGCCGCTGCGGTGGACGAAGCACGGTCGGCCGGTCGCCGCCCAGGCCCGGACGGTCTCCTCCGCGTCGAACTTGGTGCGTTCGTACGGGGTCCGGAAGTGCTGGCCGATCCACAGGTCGGCCTCGCTGAACCGTCGGGCGGGCCCGTGGACGCCGCCCGAGACGGCGAGCGTCGACACGTGGTGGAACCGGGCCGTGGGCGTGTGCGCGTCGACCCAGCCGAGGAGCCGCCGTACGGCCGTGTGGTTGGTGCGTGCCAAGTCGACGGGTGAGGCGACCAGTCGGACGTCGGCGGCGGCGTGCACGACGATCCGGGCCGTGCGGGCCCGGTCGAGTGCGCCCGGGGTGAGGCCCAGCCCTTCCCGGTCGATGTCCCCGGCGACGACCTCCACCCGGTCGTCCTGCGCGCCGAGCCGCCGGGCCGCGGCGGTGTCGTCCTCGGCGCGCACCAGACAGACGACCCGTGCGCCGCGACCGGTGAGCGCGGTCAGCAGGTGGCCGCCCAGATAGCCGGTGGCGCCGGTGAGCAGGACCCGGGCGGGTTCGCTGACCGTCAGACGACCCGGTACGGCCACCGATGCCCTGGGGCCGGGGTAGAGCAGTTGGCCGGAGGTCGACAGCCGTGTCGGGGCGGGCGGGACGACCGCGGTTCCGGTCTCGGTCGCCACGGTCCGGGCGAAGGCACCGGCGATGCGTTCCGCGGTCGAGCGGCTGGTGCGGGGGGAGGCGTACACCAGGTCGGCCACCAGTCGGTCCTCGACCACGCGGGCGGTCAGGCGCAGGGCGTAGAGCGGGTCTCCCCCGGGGCACCTGGCCGCTCCGGCCTGTTCGTCGGCGACGGTCCAGTCCAGTGCCGGCTCGTCGGGCAGCCGGAAGGTCCCCAGGAAGTTGAACCCCGTTTCGGGGCGGGGGCCCGCCACGTCCATCGGGAGGACCGGTACGTCCCGCAGGCGGCGTCCGACGGCCCGTGCCCGGGCGTGCGGCGCCGCGGGTCCCGTTGCGGTGTCGCCGGCGGAGGGGCCGGGGGGATCGGGGCGAGCGGGGGGTTCGACCACGATCCGCTTGACCGCGGTGAACCAGCCGACCGTGTCCAGGTAGTCGCCGGTGCCGCCCGCGCCGTCGCGACCGTGCGTCTCGACTTCGACCGCGAGTCGGGGGCGGCCCGTTCCGCGGGCGGTCGCATCGGCGAACGCGGCGAGCAGGAACGCTTCGAGGTCCGGGCCCGCGCCGTACCGTTCGATCAGACGGGCCGTGCCGCGTGCACCGAGCGTCCAGACGAGGGCGGCCGGTTCGGTACCGGCGGCCGGCCCGGGGACGGGCGCCGGGAGCGTGGGGGTGGACGGGGCGGGTGCCGGTGGTGCCTGTTCGGCCCACCGGTAGAAGTCCGGGGCCGGCGGGAGGTCGACCGGTTCGTCGTCGAGGGCCGCCCGGTAGGCGTGGGCGAGGTCGTCCAACAGGATGCGCCAGGACAGGCCGTCGACGACCAGGTGGTGGACGATCAGGGCGAGTCGGTCGTCGGTGCCGGGCGGCCCCGTGAACAGGTGGGCGCGCACCAGTCGGCCCGCGGCGGGGTCGAGGCTGCGGTGGAGTGCGGTGCAGACGCCCTCGACGGTCCGTGCGAGCGGGCCCGCCCCCGGGTGCAGCCGGGAGAAGGACAGCGCCTCCACCTCCCGAGCCGGCCGGGCCGCGCCGTAGCCGTCCCGGGTGATCGGTCGCCGCAGTGCGGGGTGCCGCTCCAGCACGGCCGTGAGGGCCGCCGAGAGGGCCGCGGGGTCGACGGGCAACCGGCATCTGAGGACCACCGACTGGTTCCAGTGCCGGGGGTCCTCGATCGACTGCCCGAACAGCCAGCGTTGCGCGGGGGCCAGGGTCCGGCCTCCGCCGTCGGTCCGGGCGGCGGCGTTCCCCGGGGCGTCCGTGTGCAGCGGGACGGCGGTCGCGGCCAGTTCGGCCGCGGTCGGACGACGGTAGAAGTCCTCGTACGCCAGGTGCAGTCCGGACCTGCGCAGGAACGCGATGGTGCGCATGACGAGGATCGAGTCGCCGCCCAGGTCGAGCACGTCGGCGTGCGTCCCGACCGCGGGCAGGCCCAGTGCGCCGGCCCAGAAGTCGGTGATCGCCCGGGCGAGCCCGTCGAGTCGGCGGTTCAGGGGCGCGCCCCGTCCCGGGGCCGCCCGCCCGGCCCGGGCTTCAACGGCTCCGGTCAGCAGGGCGCCCAGACGCTCGCGGTCCAGTTTTCCGTTGGGGCCGATCGGGAACTCCGGTAGGGCCACGATCGGTTGGGGGACGGAGTAGCCGGGCAGCCGGTCGTGCAGGTGGGAGCTGAGCTCCTCGATCGCCGCACCGGCGCCGGCGACCAGGCGTACCGCGGCCACGAGTTGCCGGCCGACCCCGGTGTCGCGCAGCAGCACGGCGCTCTGGTGGACGCCGGCGAACTCCTGCATGACGCGCTCGACTTCGGCGAGGTCGACCCTGAAGCCCCGGACCTTGACCTGCCGGTCCGAGCGGCCGACGAAGACGAGGTTCCCGTCCGGGCGGCGACGACAGAGGTCTCCGGTGCGGTAGGTCGTCCGTCCGTCGAGGTGGGCGAAGCTCCGTGCGGTCTCGGCGGGGCGACCGTAGTAGCCGGCGCTGACGCCCTTCCCCGCGATGTGCAGTTCCCCGACGGCGCCGTCGACGACCGGCCGTCCGTCGCCGTCCACGATCCTCAGGGCGACCTCGCCGATGCCCGTTCCGATGGGGACGGTCGCTTCGTCGGCGGGGAGTTGGCGGGCCGTCGAGGCGAGGAAGCAGGTGGCGCCGACGGTCGTCTCGGTGGGGCCGTAGTGGTTGACCACGCGGGCCGTGACGCCCGTGTCCAACAGGGTGGCGGCGAACGAGCGGGACAGCGGCTCACCGCCCAGGAGCACCGTGTGCAGCGGCGGGCTGGTGGGCGGCCGGCACTCCAGCAGCGCGGCGAGGTGCGAAGGCGTCGTCTTCAGCGCGTTCGCTCCGGCGTGGTGCAGCGCTGCCCAGAAGGCGGTCGGGTCGCGGACCTCCCGGTCGGAGACGACGTGTGCGGAGCCCCCGACCGCGAGGGCGAGCAGCCAGGCGGTGTGGCCCAGGTCGGCGGCGAGCGTGGTGACGTGCGCGATCCGCGGCGGGTCGGTGGCGGTGTAGCCCAGGCGGTTCGCCAACGCCCGTGCGTAGTGGACCGCGTTGGCGTGGGTGACGGCCACGGCCTTCGGCTGTCCGCCCGAGCCGGAGGTGAAGGAGAGGTAGGCCAGGTCGGTGGCCGCGCCCGGGGCGCGGGGCGCCGGCGCGCCCGCGGGTCCGGCGGCGGCCCATCCGTCGATGTCCAGCCGCTCCGTGGGGCAGGGGTGCGCACCGGGGGGCGGTGCGTCGGTGCTGAGCACGCGACGGACCCGAGCGGTGTCGAGGCGCCGGCCCAGGTCGTGGGCGGACCACTCGGGGTCGGCGAGCACGGCCGCGGCTCCCGAACGGAGGACTCCGTGGAGCAGGGCGAGCATCCGGGCGTCCCTGGGCCCGACGAGGGCCACCCGGTCGTGCGGACCGATGCCGTGTTCGGCCAACCGGACCGCGACCCGGTTGGCCACGGCGTCCAACGTCGCGTAGTCGAAGGCGCGGGTGCCGTCGGTGAGGGCCGGACGGTGCGGGTGGGCCCTCGCGACGGACGACAGCAGCTCGGGCAGCGAACCGGTGGACCGAGTCGACCACGTCTGTCGCAGCGCTGAGGTCACGCCCGCTCGTCCCCCGTTCCGGCCCGGGGGCGGTGTCGTCGCGGGTCGGGCGGCGGGGTGTCGGGGAGGGTGCCCGAGACGAACGCGTCCAGCTCCGCTCCCTCGGGCAACCGTCCGACCAGCTCCCACGAGATCATGCGGTGCAGGCCGTCGATGTGGATCAGTCCTTCCCGGACCAGGAGGTCGGAGTAGTCGGAGTGGTCCATCGGGCTGGTGCTCAGGAAGACGGGGGTGAACGGTGCCCACTCCAGCAGGGCGAGCTTCGCCGCGCAGACCGGGTTGGCGCGGTACCACGGGGGTCCGTCGGAGCGGATGCGCCCCGCCGCTTCGGCGACGGTCAGTCCGGTCCGCGGCACCAGTTCGCGGGCGCCGCCCTCGCTGAGGTGCCAGGGCAGGACGACGCCGAGCACGTCGGCGCGCGAGAGCCGTACGTGCCACCAGCCGCCCTTGAGCTGATCGGCGCGTTCCAGGCTCTCGACCCCTTCCGGGTTGCTGTTCGCCTCGTGCGTGCGCTCCACCGGGTGGTCCCGCAGATAGGCGGCGAGGACCTCGGCGAAGCTGACGGGGGTGACGATGTCCAAGCGATGCTCCTCAAACGGCTCTGGTGTACTCGGTGAAGTGTCGCTCGGCGAACAGCTCCGGCCACTGGCCGTCGGCCAGGCCCAGTTCGCGGGCCCGGGCGAGCATCTGCCGCCAGTGGGGCTTGACCGGCCGCCATCGCGCCCCGACCTGGCAGTAGGACGCGTCGATGAAGTAGCGGGCTCTGCCGGGGCCGTCCGGAGCGGGTCTACGGGTGTGGAACAGGGCCGAGTTGAGCAGCACGGTCGTGCCGGGCGGCAGCCGGTCGATGACCACCTCGCCGGTGAGTTCGGAGGTGCCGTGGTGGGCGAGGGCGGCCTTGCCGACCGAGCGGCGGTGCGATCCGGGGAGGACCGCGAGGCTGCCGACCTCTTCGTCGAGTCCGCCGAGGTAGTGGAGTGCGTGCACCATCAGCAGCGAGGGGTCGGACCGGTCGTTGGGCTCGCAGTCGTGGTGCCAGGACTTGCCGCCGATGTCCGGGGCCTGCCGGTCGCTGTGCAGGTGGTGGAAGACGAACGACGGCCCCATGAGACGGGACAGGGTCCGTAACAGCGGCACGTGGGTGAGGAGTTCGCCGTGCGCCGTCAGCTCCAGTTCGAGGAGCGGGGGCGGTCCGTTCGTGACGGGGTCGGTGCAGGAGGCTATCGACCGGGCGCGCAGGCCCTCGTCCACCCAGCGGTCGACTTCGGGGACGAGTCTGGTCCGGAGCGATTCCGGGAGCAGCCCGGGCAGTACCAGGTATCCGGCTTCGGAGAACTGACGTCGTTGCGCGGCATCGAGGGCTTCACACCCTCCGGAAGACGGCGGCACCGAACCTTTCCACCCCTTTCGAACGACGCGACGCGCAGCCGAACGGAACGCATCGAGCAGCAACGGGTTCGAGCTGGCACATGAGGTCATCCAGACTTCGGGCGGCGTCGCCATCCGTCAGCTCCGCGACCGAGGCGCGATCACCACGAAGAGCCAGCCACTGATCACGCAAGGTAGTCTGCGGTTGGGAGTATGGCCCGCCGTTCTCGTTCGCGACAAGACCACGATCCATCGTCCGGCGCCTTCCCGCCGCCGTGCCGTTCAACACCGGCCACGAGTCGACTCGCCCCCCACTGACCCCGTGGGTCCCGGCCTCACCAGGGGTGGGGCGCGGGCCGCTTCACGGGGTGGGCCGGTGCGGGGTCGGGGCCGGTGGGTGCGGGGGCGCGGCGCGGTGGGGCGCCGGCCCGTCGGGGCGGGGGAAGGCGGTGGGGCGCCGGTCACCGTGTGGGGGCGGCCGGGGCCCGGCGTCGTTGCAGGTGGCGGAGGGACCGGGGGTGTCTGCGGCTCGGTCGGGAACCGGTGACGAGGAGGTGCCGCCGTGCGGTCGTGCCGCGGTGGGCTTCCTGACCGTGCGGGCGCTGCTTCGGCAGGAGTGGCCGTGTCGATGCGGTGCCCGCGGGCGTTGGCCGTCCGGACGTTGCCGCGGACCAGGTCGGCCGTGCCGTTGGCCCGGTGGGAGGTTCCGGAGCCGCTGGTGGTGACCTGGCGCGTCCGGATGGTCCGGAAAGAGCCCTTCCGCAGTTCCTGGGGGGGGGCGGCTCCTGGCGCACCACGAGTTGCCCACGTCGGCCATGCGGCCGCGCGGGGCCGACGGATTGCTGCGTCCTTCGGTCGGTCGGCGACCGTGCTCGCCCGGACGGCGGTCGCGGCGCCGGCCGGAGGGCCCGGGCACGCTCGCCGGGGCGCGGCGCGGACCGGCCGGAAGGTGCCACCCATCCGGGGGCACCTCCGCTACGAACACCCCATGAGCTGCTCCGCACCGCGCGTGCCCAGGGCGGCCGCCACCGCGACGCCGAAGGACTCCCATGCGATGGACGCCCCCGAACCGATCGACTCCCACCGGCCCTTGTGCGCACCGGTCCCCACAGCGGGGGTCCGGGCAGTGAGCCGTCCCTTGCCGCTCGGCACCGGCGGTACCTCGCGCGCCGACCTGGCCGAGCTGATGGCGGAGGTCGCCCGCGGTGACCGCCAGGCGTTCTCGGGTCTGTACGACGCGCTCGCGCCGTTGGTCTTCGGCATCGTGCTCAAGGTGGTGCGGGACCGGGCCCAGTCGGAGGAGGTCACCCAGGAAGTGATGATCGACCTGTGGCGGCAGGCCGCCCGCTACCGATCCGCCGTCGGCAGCGTGACCACCTGGGCGGCGACGATCGCGCACCGCAGGGCGGTGGACCGGGTCCGCGCCGCGCAGGCCGCCACCGATCGTGAGCAGGCCCGGGCCGCCCGCGAGCACCAGGCCCCCTTCGACGAGGTGGCGGAACAGGTCGAGACCCGGTTGGAGAGCGAACAGGTCCGCCGGTGCCTGAGCGGGCTCACCGAACTCCAACGCGAGTCCGTCACCCTGGCCTACTACCGTGGGCTGACCTACCGCGAGGTGGCGCAGACGCTCCGCACGCCCCTTCCGACCGTCAAGACACGCATGCGCGACGGACTGGTCCGGCTGCGCGACTGCATGGGGGTGACCGTATGAAACAGCGACACGAGGTCCTGCCCGACCCGCACGCGCTCACCGCCGCCCATGCGCTCGACGCCCTGGACGCCGACGAGCGGGACGTCTTCGCGGCGCACCTGGCGCGCTGTGCGGCGTGCCGGCGGGAGACCGCGGAGTTCGCGGCGACCGCCGCCCGGCTCGCCTCGGCCGCGGCGCAGGCCCCGCCCGCCTCGATGAAGCAGCAGGTGCTGGGTGCGGTGGATGGCGTGCGCCAACTGCCCCCGCAGGTCTCCGGCACCGTCCCGGCGCGGCTGCGCACGGGGGCCGGCCGCCGGCTCCCGCGGCTGGTGGTCGCCGCCTCGCTGGCCGTCGCCGCCGCGCTCGCCGGGCTCGTCGTCCAGCAGCACCGGGAGGGGGAGCGGGCCGCTCAACGCGCCGAGCAGGCCCGCCAGCAGCTGCACGACATCGGCGTGGTGCTCGCCGCTCCCGACACCCGCACGGTCCGCGGACGGGCCAGCAACGGCGCGCACGCCCTCGTCGCCGTGTCGCCCCGACAGGAGCGGGCCGTCTTCACCGCCGCCGGTCTGCCCGCTGCGGGGACCGGCAGGACGTACCAACTCTGGCTGAACCGTGACGGCGCGATGCGACCGGCCGGGTTCATCGACCGCGACGGCACCGTCCTCGTCGAGGGCGCCACCGGTGGCGCCCGGGCGCTGGGCCTCACCCTCGAACCCGCCGGCGGCTCGCCCCGGCCCACCACTGCGCCCCTGCTGCTGTTGTCCCTGCCCGTCTGAACCGCCCCCGGCACTCCGCCCCCGGCACTCGACCGTGCCGGGGGCGGAGCGTTGCGGGGGCGAGCCGAGGGGGCCGGGCAACGCGATCGCCGCACCGGCGGGATCTCCTCAACGGCGCAGCAGAAATGGGACCTGACGTGGTGTTCCCTCTTGACCGGAAACCGTCAAGGAGTATGGTCTAGACCAAGCATGTGCGCGGGTGCGCCTCATGACCGTCGGCAGCTGGTCCCCCACCACCGGACTGCCGTCAGGCCCACCCGCACCGTCACCGTGGCACGCTCCGGCGTGACCTGAGCGGTGACGTGCGCCCCCCCACGCAAAGGAGTTGCCATGCCGGGTACCCAGAGGACGGCCGCCGCCCGTGCGGACCTCATCCCTCTCCTGGTCGCGGACACGCCGACCCGAACGGTCGGCACCCCCGGACGTCTCGTCCCCCTCTCCACCACCGGCCGGACTCAGCGAGTCCGGCCGGCGCGCTCGGGCGTGAACACGCGCTGACCGCCGCGGCCGTCGCCGCCGCTGCCCGGGGCCGGAGCCGCCCCGGGTCCACCCGTCACCACGACGTTCCCACCACACCCCCGCCCCCGCGTCCGCGCCGGCCTCCTGCCGCCGTGGGTCAGCGGGTCCGGCGCGGGTTCCGTAGGAGCACCCGTGGTCCGGCGTCCGGCGGCGACCCCTCCCACCGTCCGTGACGGACGGGCGGCGACACCTTCCACACACCGAATGGGCAGGAGAGTTCGCAATGACGGTAGGAAACACCAGCGAGAGCCGCGTCTCCGCTTCGGGACAGCGGGTGCTCACCCGGCGCACCACGGGGGCCCATGTGCGTCCGCGGGCCCAGCGCCGCCCACTCAGCAGCGCCGCCGACAACATGGCCGTGCGGATCACGGTCCGCGGACCTTTACTGCTCCGGATCTCCGTGGGCGTGGTCTTCCTGTGGTTCGGCGCCCTCAAACTCTTCCCCAACACCAGCCCGGCCGAAGGGGTCGCCGTCAGAGCCACCACCAAACTGACCTTCGGGCTCCTCCCCCAGGACTTCATCGTCCCCCTGCTCGCCCTGCTGGAGACGGCGATCGGGATCGGCCTCGTCACGGGGCTGCTGCTCCGTCTGACGCTCGTCGTGTTCTTCGGGCACATGGCCGGGGTCTTCTCGGCGCTCTTCCTCCTGCACGACGAGATGTGGCGGGACGGTCTGCCGATCCCGACGATGGAGGGTCAGTACATCCTCAAGAACGTCGTCCTGGTCGCCGCCTGTCTCATCGTCGCGGCCGACGAGTGGAACCGTCGCACGGCCTACCGGGTCCGGATGGCCCACGGGCTCACCGACCGCTGAGGCACGTCCGTGCGGCCCCGCGTCCCGGGGCCGCACGGACTGTCGTTCAGTGCGCCCCGTCGAGCCTGGCCCGCTGGGCGGGGGTCAGTTCCAGGTCCACGGCGGCCAGGCTCTCGTCGAGTTGGGCGACGGAGGAGGCACCGACCAGCGGCACCACGGGTGTCTCGCCGCCGATCAGCCAGGACAGCACCACCTGGTTGGCCGTCGCACCCGTCTGGGCGACCACCTCCGCCAGCGCCGCCAGCCGCACCGGCGTTCCCGCGTGGTCGAGGTCCCGGCCGAACGGCTTGTCGTCACGGACGTACGCGCCGCTGAGCAGCGGGGTGTAGGCGACCAGGGCGAGCGAGGGGTCGTCCCGCACGTAGCTCAGCAGGTTGCCGTCCACGATGCCGTAGGCGCCGTCCGGCGAAAGGGCGTCGGGCTGGTCGGTGCGGCGACGCAGATAGCTGTGGCTGTACTGGAGCACCTCGTACCGGGGCAAGCCCGCCGCCGCGGCGATGGCCCGGGCCCGTTCGACCTTCCACGCCCAGTGGTTGCTGACGCCGAGGAGGCCCACGGTGCCCTCGGCGACGAGGGAGGCGAATCCCTCGACCGTTCTCGCGAGGGGCGTGGACGGGTCCTCGACGTGGGCGTACAGCAGCGGGAGGCGGTCCATGCCGAGCCGTTCGCGGCTCTGTTCCGCGGCGACCCTGATCGCTTCGGGCGAGAGTCCCTCACCGTTCTCGACGTACCCGGTGCCGGGCGCCAGGGGGCGGGCACCCATCTTCGTCGCGATGGTGATCTCGTCACCGATGCCGCGACTGGCCCGCCAGCGGCCGAGGACGCGCTCGCTCTCGCCGCCCTGGCCGTCGTTGATCCAGTAGGCGTAGTTGTTGGACGTGTCGATGAACGTGCCGCCGGCCTCGACGTACCGGTCGAGGATCGCGAAGGACGTCTTCTCGTCGGTGCGCGTGCCGAACAGCATCGCTCCCAGACTCAGGACGCTCACCTGGCGACGGGTGGCGGGGTCGGTGCCGATCTGACGGTACTTCACAGGTCTCCCCGGGTTCCGGGCCCCGGCGGGTGCACGGGGCGTTGGGGAAGACCCTCCCGGCTGGAGTGCGCTCCAAGTCAAGGACGGCCGGCGGCAGGACGTCAGATGCGCCAGGAGCGGATGCGGTCGGCGGCGTCGTAGGAGTCCGCGCTGCCGTGGTCCAGATCGCGGGCCAGGTCTATCAGCGCACCGTAGGGGGCGTCGATGCCCTCGCCCGCGGCGTGCATGTACGCCACGGCGATGCCCGCCCCGAATAGGGCGTTGCGGGCGGGGAGCGGACGCAGTCGGACGATGGTGTGCATCAGCACGGCGGCGCGCCAGGCGTTGTCGACCGTGGCGCCGACCCGGGGGGTGTTGACGCGGTGGCGACCGACGGCGGCGACGAGGGCGGAGAAGTCGTGGACCGCGGGCTGCTTGGGCATGACCTCCGTCTGGCGCTCCAGGAGCCATCGGATGTCGATGGAGAGTTCCATGGTCAGGCTGCCCGTCCCGACGCGTCCGCTCGGGCGTCATCGGGGAACGCCTGGTCGAAGGCGTCCGCGTGGTCGCTGACGAAGGAGCGGAAGACCTCGGCGGCGCCTTCGAGCCGCGGATCGCGGACCGCGGCGTGGGCGGCCCGGGTGATGAGCGCGGTCACCGTGGTCCCCTCGGCCTCGGCCCGCTCCTGGAGCAGGGCGTGCAGTTCGTCGGGGACCCTGATCGTCACTGGCTTCGACATGCCCCGACCGTACAGCACGGCGTACAGCACCCACAGGTCCCCACGGCGGTGGATGCGGGGGCGGTCACGAGTACCGTCCGCCCACGGTCCGGTATCCGCGCCCGGCCGTGCCCGCCGACCTCCACGGCCGCGGGGCCGACTGTTGCTGGAGCGCGCTGAGGCTGCGGTCCGGCTGGGGGATCTCCCCGAAGAGGTCGTCGTCGCGTTCCACGGGAAGGCTGTGGATGAGGGCCTGGACCCGGTTCGGCAGCGTGGGTCGGTCGCCCTGGCGGCAGCGGCTGAGCAGGTCGTGGCGGATGCTGTCGGGCAGCAGGTGGTGCGGCACCGATGCCGCGGTCTGCGGCGGTCCGCTCCATCTCCGCAGGCACCACAGCCCGGTGCTCCTCCGGGGCGTGCCCGGTGCGCTCAGCGCCGCGCTCTGGGCGCGCCAGTACCGTGCGTCGCGGAAGTCGGCCCGTTGTTCGTGGAGGAGGAAGAGGCAGAAGGCGGCGTTGGCGTTGCCGCTGCCGGCCGCGAACTGCCACCAGAACTGGGCGCCTTCGGGATGTCCGGCGAGGTGGAGCAGCGCGGCGAAGACGACCGCCCCGCCGGGGTCGATGCGGTCGTGGTCGAGGAGCCGCCCCAGGCTGGTGGCGGCGCCGGGTGCGTCGACGATCAGGGTCGCGGCCAGGTCGAGGTCACGGACGGCCTGTTCCGTCCGGGTGAGCGTGGTCCGCGGTGCTGCCCCGGGGACCGCGTCGGGGCCGAGCCGGTCCAGGGCGGCGTCGGTGTCGTAGGTGTCGTACTCGTGGGCCAGTACCTGTGCGTCGCGCAGGGCGGCGTCGATGTGGGTGGGGGTGGCGGGCACGGTCACTTGGTGTCCTCGTCCTCGTAGCGCATGTGGAGCGCTGTCGCGAGCCTACGGCGGGCGTAACGGATGTGGGACCGAACGGTTCCGGTGCGGATGCCGAGGAAGGCGGCGGTGTCCTCCTCCGTGCAGGCGAGGACGAAGCGCAGGACGATCACGTCCTGCTGGCGTTCGGGAAGCTCGGCTATGGCGCTGTAGAGGCCGATCTCCTCGCTCAGCACGGCGAATTCATCGAGCATCTCCTGGAGGAGGAGGCGTCGGATGGCCTGCTCGAAGGCCGCGGTCCCGACGAGTTGGGGGGTGCGGTCACGGGCGGCCAACCAGTCGTCGACCTCCTCCTTGAGGAGGGTCCAGGCGTAGCGGGGCACTGACTCCTGCCTGAGTGCGTGGTCCCACGTCTGGCGTAGGCGACCAAAGGCGTTCTGCACGACGGCCTCCGCGGCCCGGCCGCCGACCTGGATGTGGGCGTACCGCATCCAGAGCTTGCGGTGGTAGGCGTGGAACGCATGGAAGGTGACGGTCCGGGCCCGTTGGGTGGCGGCCCGGGTGGCGGGTGGGCGCGGGTAGGTCACGGGCGCGCTCCCCCGGGGGGTGCGGCGGGACGACGGGGCCGAGGGCGTGCGGCGCGGTGCGCTCCGGCGTGTTCGGTGGTGACCGCGCCGGCCGCGCGGACCCGGGGTTCCCGGGGCGGCACGCAGTGGGTGGTGTCCGTTGGCACAGGTGGTCCTTTGAGGGTGGTCCGGGGAACCGAACCGGTCGTCACAGGGCCGGTGTCGGTCGGGAACGTACTCCCACTTGCCAGCCAACCGGACGAACGGGCCGTCCGTGCAGTCCGCCCTTCGAACTTCTTCGCATCCAGTGAAAGTATGATTAAACAAGGGCAGTTGACGTTCCCTCAGGGCGGTTCGCGGCCGTGGCCACCCGGGCCGGCGCGATGGCGCGAAGGGGTTGCCGGCGGCGGGCCGAGCGGGTGGACTGACCCCGGGCGGGCCGCCGCACCGAACAGCGGCCGGCCCGACTTCCCGACCGCAGGGGCTCCGCTACGCGGCCCCGGAACGAGGAGAGAACGGAGACGGCGTGAGCGACGGCACGGTGGATCTGAGGATGGACCAGGCGCACTCGGCCCGGATGTACGACTACTACCTGGGTGGCATCACCAACTTCCCGGCGGACCGCGAGGCCGCCGCCAGGACACTGACGGTGTTCCCCTCGGCCCCGATCGCGGCGCGTCTCAACCGGCGTTTCATGCACCGTTCCACGCGTCACGTGGCGACCACGCTGGGCCTGCGGCAATTCCTCGACATCGGCACGGGCATCCCCACCTCGCCCAATCTGCACGAGGTGGCCCAGGAGGTCATTCCGTCCTCACGGGTGGTCTACACGGACAACGACCCGATCGTCCTCGCGCACGCGCGCGCGCTGCTGCTCAGCCACCCCGAGGGGGCTACGGCCTACGTGGAGGCCGACGCGCGGGACCCGCAGGCGATCCTGGACCACCCGACGCTGGGCGCACACCTGGACCTCACGGAGCCCATAGCACTGAGCCTGATCGCCCTCCTGCACTTCGTTCCCGACGAGGACGACGCCCACGCGGTCGTGGAGCACCTCAAGAAGGCCCTGCCCTCCGGCAGCACGTTGGCCATCAGTCACGCCACTCCGGACTTCGACCCCGAGGGCATCGCCCGGGTCACCCAGACCTACGCGGCGGCCGGAACCCGGGTCAAGGCCCGCACCCGTGACGAGATCAGCCGGTTCTTCACCGGCTGGGACCTGCTCGACCCGGGCGTCGTGCCCACCCACCGGTGGCACCCGGACCCGAACGACACCCTGCTCACCCTCACCGACGCCGACGCCTCCTGCTACGGGGCCATCGCGCGCAAGCCCTGAGCGACTCCCCGCCCGGCACAGCACCCCGGCCCGCACAGCACCCCGGCCCGCGCGGGCTGTGCGGGCCCGCGTGCCCTGGTCGCGCACCCCGGGGGGTGACCGTCAACGGAACGGACCGCCCCGGAGTGCGCCGGCGCGCAGACGACAGGTCGGTCCTCGATGACCACCACGTCGACCCGGGCGCCCGCGCCCCGCGCACGCGCCGCGGACACCCGGCGCGCGCCCGGCGTCAGAGGCGACGGCCCTTCCTCCTTCGACCCCACAGCGGCCTGGCCACTAACACACACGCCCGCCGCTCCTCCCGCAGCAGAACGCACCCCCATACCTGCCGTTTCTTCGGCACGAGACCTCTCGACCGTCCCGCCGCGCGGCCCTATATTGAGGTAATTGGCTTAGCCACTTAGCCGTAGCGGGTCGGACGGTCGATCCGCTGCACGGCGCCCACCGACGCAGCCCGGAGCCCTCATATGAAACTCACCGAAGCCCTCGACCAGTGCCCGACCGACCTGTTCGTCGACGGCGACTGGCGCCCCGCCGCCGACGGGCGTCGGATCGACGTGCACGACCCCGCCACCACCGAGGTGATCGCCACGGTGGCCTCCGGCGGCGAGGCCGACGGGCTGGCAGCGGTCGACGCCGCGGAGCGCGCCCTGCCGGGCTGGGCCGCCACCCCGGCCCGGGAGCGCTCCACCGTCCTGCGCCGGGCCTACGCGTTGATGACCGAGCGGACCGACTACTTCGCGACGCTGATCAGCGCCGAGAACGGCAAGGCGCTGCCCGACGCGCGGGCCGAGGTCGCCTACGCCGCCGAGTTCTTCCGCTGGTACGCCGAGGAGGCCGTACGGCTCGCCGGAACGGTGCAGCACGCTCCCGCGGGCGGCTACCGCATCCTGGTGGACCGGGTGCCGATCGGCGTCGCCGTGCTCGTCACCCCCTGGAACTACCCCGCCGCCATGGCCACCCGCAAGATCGGGCCCGCGCTCGCCGCGGGGTGCTCGGTGGTGCTCAAGCCCGCCAGCGACACCCCGCTCACCGCGCTCGCGGTCGGCGCGCTGATGGCGGAGGCGGGCGCGCCGGCCGGGGTGGTCAACGTGGTGCCCGCCGACCGGTCCGGGGCGGTGGTCGGCGCGATGCTCGCCCACCCGGCCGTGCGCAAGCTCTCCTTCACCGGTTCGACGGAGGTCGGGCGACGGCTGCTGCACAGCGCGGCGGACCGGGTGCTCAGCACCTCGATGGAGTTGGGCGGCAACGCGCCCTTCCTCGTGCTCGCGGACGCCGACCTGGACGCGGCCGTGCGCGGCGCGATGCTCGCGAAGATGCGCAACGGCGGGGAGGCGTGCACCGCCGCCAACCGCTTCTACGTCCACGAGTCCGTGGCCGAGGACTTCGCGTCCCGGCTCGCCGCCGCCATGGCCTCCCTGAAGGTCGGGCCGGGGCTGGAGGCGGACACCGAGGTGGGACCGCTGGTCAACGCCGACACCCGCGACAAGGTGGCGGAACTGGTCGCGGACGCCGTGACCCGCGGCGCCCGGGTCCGGACCGGGGGGCGCGCCCCGGAGCGGACCGGCTACTACTACGAGCCCACGGTGCTGGACGAGGTGGCGCCCGGTTCGGCGGTCCTGACGGAGGAGATCTTCGGGCCGGTCGCCCCGATCGTCAGGTTCCGTGACGAGGCGGAGGCCGTTCGCCTGGCCAATGCGACCGAGTACGGGCTCGTCTCGTACGTCTACACCCGTGATCTGCGCCGTGGACTGGCCGTCTCGGGCGCGTTGGAGTCCGGCATGGTGGGCCTCAACCGGGGCATCGTCTCGGACCCGGCGGCCCCGTTCGGGGGAATGAAGCAGAGCGGGCTCGGTCGCGAAGGCGGCCATGAGGGCATCCTGGAGTACACGGAGGCGAAGTACATCGCCACCGACTGGTGAGCCGACGAGCACGGCCGGGGCCCGTCGCACCTGTGGGTGCGACGGGCCCCGGCCTCGTTGCGCCGCGGACCGGGCGTCCGTCACCGGGGTCGTGCGGGCAGCAGGGAACCGCCGTGCGCGGGCCGTTGCAGGACAGGGCGTCGGCACGCGCACGGCGGGTCGAAGGGGTCCGGGCCGAGGTGGACTCGGCCCGGCCCGGACCCCGCCCGAGGGGGTCGTACGGGGCTGGGGCACCCCGCGGCCCGTCGGGCGAACGGGGGCGGGTCAGTCCGCGGAGCGCATCCCGGCGGCCCTGGCCTCGACCTCGAACAGCGCCGCGTAGTCCTCCTCGGCGAAGCCGTGGCCGATCGCGGTCTGGATCAGCTGGTGGACCATGCTGCTGACCGGCATCGGCACCTCCAGCTCCCGCGCGGCACCGAGCCCGAGGTCGAAGTCCTTGCGCAGCATCTTGTTGTTGAACGTGGGCGTGTAGTCGCGCTCCACCAGCGCGCGGCCCTTGTGGCGGATGAAGGTGGAGCCGAGTACCGACCCGTTGAGGAAGTCGATGAAGGCGTCGCGCGGCACCCCGCCCTTCTCGGCGAGGGTGGTGACCTCCACCAGGGCCTGGGTGATCATGCCGAGCATCAGGTTGTGACAGAGCTTCACCAGCCGGCTCTGCTCGGCGGGCCCGGCGTGCACGACGGTCGGCGCGATCAGCTCCAGGTACGGCAGCACCCGGTCGTAGGTCTCCCGGGGGCCGGAGGCGACGATGGCGCCCATGCGGTCGGCGACCATGTGCGGGTTGCCGCTGATCGGCGAGGCGAGGAAGGCGGTGCCCGCGGCCTCGCAGGCGGCCCGGACCTCGGCGGACGCCTCCGCGGAGACCGTCGAGCAGTCCACGATCACGGAGGGCGCGCGCTCGGCCCGCAGCAGCCCGCCCTCGCCGGTCACCACGTCGATGAGGTCCTGACTGGCGGACACCATCACGAACACCACGTCGACGTCGGCGAGTTCGGTGATGGTGCCGACCGCCTTGGCGCCCTTGGCCACCAGCGGCCCGGTCTTGGCCGCGGTGCGGTTCCACACGGTGAGGTCGGCGCCGCCCGCGAGGAGGCTCTCCGACATGACGGCGCCCATCCGACCGGTGCCGAGCCAGCCGAGCCGCTCGCTACGGGGTGCACTCATGGTTGTTGTCGCCTTTCTGGAGGGTTGCAGAAGGTTCTGGGGTCTTTGTGGGGTGGGTCGGGGCTCGCTCCGGGTGCGCACCGGGGACTCCGGGTGCCGTCCGGATCTTCGGGGGCGGGCGGGTTCAGGCGCCCATGGCCGCGCCGATGGTGGTGACGATCCGCTCCACCGAGGGAATCGCCAGGTCCTCCAGGGCGTCCGCCGACGGGAGCGGGATGTGCGGGGTGGTGATCCGCACGGGCGCTCCGGTGAGGGCGTCCCAGCACTCCTCGGTCGCCAGCGACACGATCTCCGCTCCCCAGCCGCACAGCCGGGGGTTCTCCTCGACGGTGAACAGCCGCCCGGTGCGGGAGGCGTGGCCGAGGATGGTCGGGGTGTCCAGCGGGACGAGGCTGCGGACGTCGATGACGGCACAGTCGAGGCCGCGTTCGGCGTGCAGGCGTTCGGCGGCGGCGAGTGCCTTGGGCACCATCGCGGCGAGCGCGACGATGGTGGCGTCGGTCCCCTCGCGCCGGACGACGGCCCGGCCCAGTTCCTCGACGATCTCACCGTCGTCGAGGTCGGGGACCTCCTCCTTCATGGAGTACAGCGCCTTGTGGTTGAAGAAGATCACCGGGTCGTCGTCGCGGACGGCCGCGGCCATCAGTCCGACGACGTCGCGGGCGGTGGCCGGGGCGACGACCTTCAGACCGGGGATCGCCATCGCCCAGTTCTCGATGGACTGGGAGTGCTGGGCGCCGAAGCGCAGTCCGGCCCCGTTGCCGCACTGGATCACCAGCGGGAAGGAGACCTGCCCGTCGGACATGTAGCGGGACTTGGAGATCTCGTTGGCGACCAGGTCCCAGCAGACCGCGAAGAAGTCGCTGTACATGATCTCGGCGATGGGGCGCAGCCCGGTCATCGCGGCGCCCATGGCGGCGCCCAGGATGGCCTGTTCGCTGATCGGGGTGTCGCGCACCCGCAGCGGACCGAACTCCTCCAGGAGCCCCGCCGTCGTCTTGAACACGCCGCCCGCGGCGGCGACGTCCTCACCGAGGAACACCACCCGCTCGTCGCGGCGCATCTCCTGGGCGATGCCGTGGGCGACGGCCTTGCGATAGGTCAGTACGGTCACGGGACCAGACCCCCTCCGTGCTCGGTGGGCGACGGGGTGCGCCACGCGTGGCCCCCGTCGCTCCAGACGTTGGTGTACAGCCGGGACAGGTCCGGCCAGGCACCGCCCTTGGCCTCTTCGGTGGCCGCGTCGACCTGTGCCAGGGCCTCGGCGTCGATGGCGTCGAGGACGGCCGGGTCGATGCCCCGGCCGGTGAGCCGCTCCCGGTAGGTGACCAGCGGGTCCTTGTCCAGCCAGGCACGGACCTCGCCGGGGTCGCGGTACTTCGCGGGATCGGCCCGGGAGTGGCCGCCGTGCCGGTAGGTGACGGCCTCGATCAGTGCGGGTCCGCCCCCCGCGCGGGCCCGTTCGATCGCGGCGCGCGCGGTGAGGTGGACCTCGTCGGGGTCGTTGCCGTCGATGACGACGGACGGCAGTCCGTACGCGGGTGCCCGGTCGGCCGCCGGGTTGTCGACGGCGGTGACGCTGTCGATGCGGGTGTACTCCATGTACAGGTTGTTCTCGCACACGAAGACGATCGGCAGGTTCCAGATGGCGGCGAAGTTCAGGGCCTCGTGGAACGCGCCGATGTTGGTGGCGCCGTCACCGAAGAAGCAGACGGTGACCTGGTCGCTGCCCCGGTACTGGGCCGACCAGGCGGCGCCGTTGGCGATGACGAGTTGGGCGCCGATGATGGCGTACGAGCCGAGGATGCCGCGCTCGGCGTCGATGAGGTGCATCGATCCGCCCTTGCCGTGCATCAGGCCGTTGTCCCGGCCCAGGAGTTCGGCCATCAGCGGGGCGAGCGGGGTGCCGCGGGCCACCAGGTGGTTGTGGCCGCGGTAGGTGATGAAGGAGTAGTCGTCGGTGCGCATCGCGGCGGCGACGCCGGCGGCGACGGCCTCCTGACCGATGCCCAGGTGGGTGGTGCCCTTGACCAGGTTCTGGAGGAACAGGTCGTACGCCCGCTTCTCGAACTTCCGGGCGGTGGACATGATCCGGTACAGGTCGAGGGAGGTGTCCTCGGGGACCTCGCCGGTCACGGGTCCCGTGACCGGCGGGTGCGCGGAGTGGGTATCGACGGACATGGTCCGCACCTTTCTCCCGGCGGTCGCCGGGGCCGCACGCGGCGGCCCCGGCGCCGTCGGCTCAGTACTGGTTGGCGATGAACAGTTCGTCGGCGGGGAACCGGGTGAGGATCTCGACGCCGTTCGCGGTGACGACGACCTCCTCCTCGATCCGGGCGGCCGAGACGCCGTCCGTGGCCGGGCAGTAGGTCTCCAGGGCGAAGACCATGCCCTCCTCGATGAGCATCGGGCTCTCCAACGAGGTGAGGCGGCTGATGATGGGCCGCTCGTGCAGGGCGAGCCCGAGGCCGTGGCCGAAGAGCAGGCCGAAGGCGGTCTTCTCGTCCTGGACGCCGATCTCCTCGGCGGTGGGCCACAGCCGGGCGACGTCCGCGGTGGACACCCCGGGCTTGATCGCGTCGATGGCGACGTCCATCCACTCGCGCGCCCGGGTGTAGGCGTCGCGCTGGACGGTGGTGGCCCGGCCCACGTTGAACGTGCGGTAGTAGCAGGTCCGGTAGCCGTTGTAGGAGTGCATGATGTCGAAGAACGCCTGGTCGCCCGGGCGGATGATGCGGTCGGAGAAGTTGTGCGGGTGCGGGTTGCAGCGCTCGCCGGACACCGCGTTGATGGACTCGACGTCGTCGGAACCCATCTCGTACAGGCGCTTGTTGGCGAGGGCGACGATCTCGTTCTCGCGCACCCCGGGCTTCAGCGCCTCGGTGATGTCGTGGTAGACGCCGTCGACCATGGCGGCGGCCATCGACAGCAGGGTGATCTCGTCGCGGTTCTTGATCTGCCGGGCGTCCAGCATGGTCTGCTGGCCGTCGCGGACGTCGAGGCCCTGGCGGGTGAGCTCGGTGTGCATCGGCAGGTCGAGCAGGTCGACGCCGATGGGCATCCCGGCGACTCCGGCGGCGGCGAGCCGGTCCTTGATCTCGGCGACCGCGCGGGCCATCAGGTCGGCGTCCGGCGGAACCGCGCCCCGCATGGTCGTCCAGGACGACAGGCAGTTCTCCGGCTTCATCCAGGGCGCGTACATCCGGTTGTGGACGGCCGCCGAGCCGAAGTCCCACAGGATCAGTTCGCCGGTACGGGTGTAGAGGGCGTACCGGGAGAGCTTCTCCCGGGTCCACTCGCCGATCGAGATGCCGGTGAGGTAGCGGATGTTGTTGTTGTCGAACACCAGGACCGCGCCGAGCTCGCTGGCCTCCAGGGCCTGCTGGATGCGGGACAGCCGGTAGGAGCGCAGCCGCTCGAAGTTGATCCGCTCCTCGAAGTCCACGAGGGAGTGACCGTGGGCGGGGGCGATGGGGAGGGCCGGGGTCGGCGGGAGGGCGGGGGCGGTGCTCATGTGGTCTCCAAGGTCGGGGTGACGAGGGGGGGGCACGGTGGTCAGGGGGCCGCCACGCGCACCGGTTCGGCGTGGTGACAGGCCGCCAGGGACGCGGTGCCGGTGAGCTGTAGCAGTTCGGGCTGCTCGGTGCGGCACAGGTCGTCGGCGCGCGGGCAGCGGGGGTGGAAGGCGCAGCCCGGGGGTGGTGCGAGGGGGCTGGGCAGTTCGGCATCGGTGGCGAGTTCGCGGCGGCGGGCCGATCGGGCCCGCTGTCGTTCCGGGTCCGCGAGGAGGGTGGACGCCAGGAGGGTCTGGGTGTAGGGGTGCGTCGGGGTCCGGTACACCTGCTCGGCGGGCCCCGACTCGGCGAGGCGCCCCAGGTAGAGCACCCCGATCTCGTCGCTCATGTGCCGCACGACCTCCAGGTCGTGGGCGATGAACAGATAGCTGACGCCCAGGTCGCGTTGGAGTTCCTTGAGCAGGTTGATGACCTGGCTCTGGGTGGAGACGTCCAGGGCGCTGACGGGTTCGTCGCAGACGATCAGCCGCGGTCGGGTGGCCAGGGCCCGGGCGATGGCGACCCGTTGGCGCTGTCCGCCGGAGAGTTCGTGCGGGTAGCGCTGGGCGTGGTAGCCGGAGAGTCCGACCCGGTCGAGGGAGCCGGCGATCTCCCGGTTGCGTTCGACGGCCGTCAGTCGCCGGTGCCGGGTGAGGGCCTGCCCGAGGGTGACGGCGATGGTCTGGCGGGGGTTCAGCGAGGACAGCGGGTCCTGGAACACCACCTGGACGTCCCGGTTGAAGGACGGCGGGGTGCGGCGGCCGAACGCGGCCGTGTCCTGTCCGTCGAAGACGATCCGTCCCTCGGAGACCGGGGCGAGGCGCAGGATGGCCCGGCCGATGCTGCTCTTGCCGGAGCCGGACTCCCCCACCAGGCCGAGCGTCCTGCCGGCGCCGATGGTGAAGCTGACGTCCCGTACGGCGGTGAGCAGGGTGGGGCGTCCGGTGAGTCCCCGACCGAGCTGGTAGCGCACGGTGAGGTGTTCGACGCTGAGCAGCGGCGGGGCCGCGGCCGGCGTGGCGGGGGCGGGGGTCCGGTCGTTCATCGGGCACCTGCCAGGTGGAGTTCGGAGGCCCGCAGACAGCGCACCCCGTCGATGTCGATCGGGACGGGCGTGGTGCGGCAGCTGTCGGTGGCGTAGGAGCAGCGCGGGTTGAAGCGGCAGCCCCGGGGCCAGTCCCAGGCCGGGGGGACCCGGCCGGGGATGGTGGCGAGCGGCTCGTCGCCCGCCCCGTGGTGCGGCACGGCGGCCAGTAGCGCCTCGGTGTAGGGGTGCCGGGGCTGGGTGAACGCGTCGCGCACGGTGCGCTGTTCGGCGATCTGTCCGGCGTACATGACGGCGATGCGGTCGCAGCTGTCGGCGACGACACCGAGGTCGTGGGTGATCAGGAGCAGGGACATGGACAGGCGTTCGCGCAGGGAGACGAGCAGGTCGAGGACCTGGGCCTGGATGGTGACGTCGAGGGCGGTGGTGGGCTCGTCCGCGATGAGCAGTTCCGGGTCGCAGGCGAGGGCTCCGGCGATGACGACGCGTTGCGCCATGCCTCCGGAGAACTGGTGCGGGTAGTCCTTGAGTCGTTCCCGGGGGGCCGGGACCCCGACCAGGTTGAGGAGTTCCGCGGCCCGTTCGGTGGCCTGGGCGCGGGTCAGGTCGCTGTGGGCGCGGATGGCGTCCGTGAGCTGGCGTCCGACGGTGTGCACCGGGGAGAGCGCGGAGCCGGGGTCCTGGAAGACCATGCCGATCCGTCCGCCGCGCACCCGGCGCAGCTTCTCGCCGCCGAGTCCGGCGAGTTCGGTGTCCTGGAGCCGGATGGAGCCGTCGGCGACCGTGACGCCCCTGGGCAGCAGTCCCAGGATCGCCGAGGCGGTGATGGACTTGCCGCACCCGGATTCGCCGACCAGGCCGAAGGTCTCCCCGCGGTTGATGTGGAAGGAGACGTCGGAGACGAGTTGGGCGCCGCCGGGGTCGGTGACGGTGAGCCCGTCGATCCGCAGCAGGGCATCGGCGGGGGCGGGCTCCGGCCCCGGGGCGACGAGGCGTACGGGAGCCTTGGTGAGCGGAACGGACGGGGCGGCGGTGTCGGGGGCCGGGGCGCTCGGGGCGTCGGCCGCGGGGCGTGCCGGGTCCGCGACGAGGTCGGCCACCACGGCGGGGCCGGTGGGGTCGCCGGGGCCCGTCGCGGTGGGCTCGGCGGGGGCCGTCGCGGGCTGGTGCGGCCGGGCCGCCCCCGCCGACCGGGGCGATCCGGCGTCCCGCAGGCCGTCTCCCAGCAGGTTGAAGACCAGCACGCTCAGGGTGATCGCGGCGCCGGGCAGGATCGCGAGCAGCGGGTGCTCGGCGACGTGCTGGCGGGAGGCGTCGAGCATGGCGCCCCAGCTCACGGCGGTGGTGTCGACGCCGACGCCGAGGAAGCTGAGCGTGGCTTCGATGAGCAGCGCCGTGCCCAGTGCGATGGACGCCTGCACGATCAGCGGGGGTGACACGTTCGGCAGGATCTGGCGGAACATCACCGAGGCGGGGCGCAGTCCGAGGACGCGGGCGGCGTCCACGTACAGCTTCTCCCGTTCGGCGAGGACGACCGCCCGGGTGATGCGCATGAAGCTGACGGCGAAGATCAGGCCGACGGCGAGCATCGCGTTGGTGAGGCCGTTGCCGAGCACCGCGACCAGGGCGAGGGCGAGGAGCAGGGCCGGGATGGACTGCATGACGTCGGCGATGCGCATGCCGATCCGGTCCCACCAGCCGCCGCGGTAGCCGACGAAGATGCCGAGGCCGACGCCGAGGACGAGGCCGATGGCGACGGACTCGCCGGAGGCCAGGAGCGCGGTGCGGGTCCCGTAGATCAGCCGGGAGAGGCTGTCGCGGCCGAGGTCGTCGGTGCCGAGCAGGTGATCGGCGCTCGGGCCCTGGAGCTTGTCGGCGACGCTCAGTTCGTTGGGGCCGTACGGGGCGATGAGGGGTGCGGCGAGGGCGATGGCGATCTGGAGGCCGAGGAAGGCCAGGCAGATCAGGGTGACGGGCTGGCGGAGCAGGCGCTGAAGGGTTCCGGCCCGGGCCTGGTGGGTGCTCATTGGGGCCTCACCTTCGGGTTGATCACGCCGTACAGGACGTCCGCGCCCAGGTTGACGAGCAGGACGATGACCGCGACCAGGACGATGGAGCCCTGGAGCACCGGGTAGTCGGCGCGTACGACGCTGTCGATGAGCAGGGTGCCGAGGCCCGGTACCGCGAAGATGCGTTCGATGACGAAGCTCGCGGCGACCAGGACGGACATCTGGATGGCGATGACCGCGAGGACCGGGACCATGGCGTTCTTGGTGGCGTACCGCAGGATGATGGTGCGGCGGCGGATGCCCCGGGCCAACAGCGTCTGGACGTACGGGGACTCCAGGGACTCGATCATGGCGCTGCGGGTCTGGCGGGCGATGACGGCCGCGGTGTGCGAGCCGAGGGCGAGGGCGGGCAGGATCATGCCCTGGGCCCAGGCGACCGGGTCGTCGGTGAGTGCGGTGTACCCGACGACCGGGAGCCAGCCGAGGTTCACCGCGAACACCAGGACCAGCAGCATGGCGAGCCAGAAGCTGGGGATGGCGAGGCCGAGGGCGACGACGGTGGTCAGCAGCCGGTCGGCGACGGTGCCGGGGCGCAGCGCGCCGAGCACTCCGAGGGGGACGCCGACGGCGAGGGCGATGACCATGCCCGCGACGGCCAGCGACAGGGTGATGCCGATGCCTGCGCCGATCGATTCGGAGACCGGGACGCTGGTGTACAGCGAGGCGCCGAGGTCGCCGCCGAGCGCGCCGCCGAGCCAGTCCGCGTACTGTTCGAACAGGGGGCGGTCCAGGCCGAGTTGCGCGGTCATGGCGGCCTTGTCGGCGGCCGGGGCGCCCTCGCCGAGGATCTGCGCCACCGGGTCGGTGGGCGTCAGGTGGACCAGGGTGAAGACGAAGGCCGACACCAGCAGCAGCGTGGGGAGCGCGGACAGCAGCCGGCGCAGGATGAACTTGCTCACCGGACCGGTCCCAGGTCCGGCACTGGCCCGCCGTGCGCGGCGGCCTCGGCGAAGACCCGCTCGCGGACCCGGCGGGTCGCCGCTCCCGCTTCGGTGGGGTCCAGGTCGGTGAGGCGGCCGTCGCGCTTGCGGATGCGACCGCCGACGACGACGGTGTCCACGTCGCGCGGGGTGGTCTGGAGGACCACGTGCGCGGCGGGGTCGCCGAGGGCGACGCCGTACGGCTCGGTGTCGATGAGCACGATGTCGGCGAGCCGTCCGGGGGTGAGGCGTCCCAGGTCGTCGCCGAGGCCGAGCGCGGCGGCGGCGTTGACGGTGGCGTACGCCAGGATGTCGCGGGGCTGGACGAGGGGGACGCCGGGGTGGCGCTCCAGCGGCCAGCGGCCCGCCTCGCGTTCGGTGGTGGCGTCGACGTTGCGCATCAGCAGGTAGGTGAGGCGCATGGCGGCGAACAGGTCGATGGAGACCCGGGCGTGGGTGTCGATGCCGAGGCTGGGGCTGGCGCCGGCGCGGTGGGCGCGGTTGAGGATGGTCATGGACCGTCCGCCGCCGAACTCCCCTTCGGGGGTGAAGGAGATGCCGCCGCCGCAGCGCGCGAGGAGCGCCAGTTCTCCGTCGTCGGCGCTGTTGGCGTGTGCGGGGACGATGTCGGAGTCGAGGAGTCCGGCCTCGTGGAGGGCGCGGATCTGGCCGGGCGGGTTCTGGTGGACGCTCATCCGCAGGCCGAGCTCGCGGGCGAGGGCGACCTCCTTGGTGATGCGGTCCATGGACCCGTACTCGATGGAGCCGAGGGCCATGCCGACCCGGAGGAGGCCGTCGCCGCCGGTGTTCACCTCCTCGTGGAGGCGGCGGACGTGGTCGAGGCGCCAGGCGTGGTCCTCGGGCGGGGCGCCGAAGCTGCCCAACATGCCGTAGGCGAACAGGGCCCGCTGACCGGTGGCGCGGTGGGCGCGCAGTCCGGCTTCGGCCCCCTCGGGTGACATGACGTTGTGGCAGAAGTCGAGGACACCGGTGACCCCGGCGTCGAGCATCTGGACGGTGCCCGAGAAGGTGGCGTCGTAGATGTCCTCGGGGCGGAAGTGCTCGCGGAGGTAGAAGACCTGGGACTGGTAGTCGTCGCCGGTCCAGCCGTGCGCGTAGAGGCCCTTGAGGGGGGTCTGCCAGGCGTGCATGTGGGTGTCGATGAGGCCGGGGACGGCGATCATGCCGCGGGCCTGGACGACCTCGGTGTCGGCGCTCACCCGGTCGTCGAGGTCGGGTCCGACGGCGGTGATGCGGTCACCGGTGACGAGGATGTCGCCGGTGGTGAGGTCGCCGAGCTCGGGGTCCATGGTGAGGACGGTGGCGCCCTTGATCAGCAGGGTGCGCTCGGCGGTGGTGCGGGTGTCGGTGGTCTCAGGCACGGCTGACTCCCTGCGTGACGGGGGCGGCGACGGGCAGTTCGGCGAAGGGCCCGGCGGTGTGCACGATCCGGCCGCCGACGAGGGTGAGGACGGACTCGATGCGGGGGATGACGTCCTCGTCGACGGTGAAGTAGTCGTCGGTGAGGACGGCGAGGTCGGCGAGGAGACCGGGTTCCAGGCGGCCCCGTTCGTCCTCCTCGAAGCTGAACCAGGTGCCGGCCGCGGTGTAGCCGCGCAGCGCTTCCTCGCGGGTGAGCAGGTGCCGGGCGTCGAGGGTGGCGTTGCCGGTGACGGTGCGGCCGTTGAGGAACCAGGCGAGGGTGGCGAACGGGTTGTAGGAGGCGACGCGCATCGCGTCCGAACCGAGTCCGAGGGGGATGCCGCGTTCCAGCAGGGTGCGCAGCGGGGGCGCCTCGGCGACGGTGTCGGCGCCCCAGGCGGTCAGGGCCTCGTCGCCCTGGAAGCGGAACAGGCCCTGGGCGAGGACGCCGGCGCCGAGGGCGGCGATCCGGTCGACGTCGACGGGGCGCAGGGGCTCGGCGTGCACGAGGGACCAGCGCAGTGCGCTGATGTCGTGGGCGGCGTGCACGTCCTCCCAGGCGCTGAGGACGGCGTCGATGGTCTCGTGGTGGTGGGCGTGGGTGTGGACGGTCCACCGGTTGCGGGCGAGGTCGGTGAACATCTCCCGCAGTTGGCGCCGGACGTCGTCGTCGATGACCACGGGGTGGGCGATCTTGTCGACGGTGCGGTACAGGGCGACCTCGCCGGAGCCGATCACCCGGAGCATGCCGTCGCCGACGTCGAGCGGGGTGAAGCGCAGGTACCCGGCGAGTTCTTCCTGCTCGGTGCCGGCGCGCGAGGCGTGCACGGCGAGTCGGCTGCGCACGGTCAGCAGGCCGCGGCGCCAGGTCTCGCGGATGGCGGGGTAGGCGTCGGGTCCGCTGTTGAAGCCGCCGCCGTCGATGGCTCCGGTGATGCCGAGGCGGTTCAGCTCGCGGGACATCTCGGCGGTGGAGGCGATCTGCTCCTCCAGGTCGGGGCTCGGCATGCGCCGGTAGAACCACTCCATCAGCGGGGTGCCGTTGACCTTGCCGGTCAGTGCGCCGTCGGCGTCGGTCTCGAAGGCGGCCGGGTCGAAGCCCTCCTCGCCGAGTTGCCGCACGAGGTCGTGGTCGACGCCCAGGGCCCGCATCGCCGCGGTGTTGAGGACGGCCCAGTCGTAGAGGAACTGGACGTAGACCGGGTTGTCGGGCGCTGCGGCGTCGAGCTCGGCGCGGCTGGGGCCGCGGTTCTCGGGGAACTGGGCGGGGTGCCAGCCGCCGATCACGCGGATCCAGCTTCCTTCGGGGCGCTCGCCCACGCGGCGGGTGAGGGCGTTGAGGCCGCTGGCCAGGGAGTGCTCGTCCTCCCAGCGGACCTCGTCGCGCCAGGTGCGTCCGGCGCGCACGATGTGGACGTGGGAGTCGATGAGCCCGGGGACGACGCGGCGGCCTGCGAGGTCCACCACGGTGGTGGTGGGTCCCACGAGGTCCTTGATCTCCCGTGTGGTGCCGATCGCCGAGATCCGCTCGCCGGTGACGGCGACGGCTTCCACCTCGGCGCTGTGGTCGTCCGCGGACATGGTGGTCACGCGTCCGTTCAGCAGCACCAGATCGGGGTGCGCCGTGGAAGTCGGTGTGCTGCTCATGGGTGGTTTCTCCATCCGGGGTGTACGGAGGGTGTGGCGGGACGCCACGTACGACGGAGTGCGCAGGGGGGTGGCGTGGGGCTCCGGTGCCTCGGGCGACGACGGCCGTGGGGAGGCGGGACCGGGGTGGGGGGAGAGCGTGCTCCCGGCGGTGGTGCGGGTGGGGCGGAGCGGACGCGGTGGAGGCCGCGGGGCTCGGAGGCGGACCGGTGGGCTGCGGGCGCACACGGTCCTGGCGTACCGCTCCGGTGGACGGCGCTCCCGTGGTTGCGGGTGCCGTGGTCCGGCGCGGGTGGGGCGCAGGGCTGCGGGGTGGGCGTCAGCCCACGACCTGGGCCTCCTTGTAGCGGAACACCGCTACGTCGTTCGTGGTGGAGACGATGTTGTCGACCTTCTTGGGGTTGTACGCCCAGAAGCCCGAGTAGTCGAAGTAACCGCAGTCCAGTGCCTCGTCGTTCACGATCCTGGACATCTTCTTCCAGGCCGCGTCCTGCTCCTCGGGCGTCTTCGCGGCGAGTCCCTCCTCGGCCGCGGCGGTGAGTTCGGGGTACTCGACCTTCAGCGGGTTGCCCGGGGCGTCGGGGGCGAACTTGCGGTTGTAGTAGTCGTACGCGCCCGAGCGGGATCCGTCGGAGAGGATCGCGGCCGGGTACTTGCCGTTCTGGTAGGTGCTCAGGAACTGCGGGAAGTTGGGCAGTTCCAGCTTGACGTCCACACCGATCTTGGACATCTGGCTGCGGAAGAGTTCGGCGATGGTGCGCTGGGTGTCATAGCTGATCAGGGTGAACGACTTCTTCGCGTCGTCGACCTCGGACATCAGCTGCTTCGCCTTGTCCAGGTCGAAGGGGTAGCCCTTCAGCGACGGGTCGTGGCCGGGCTGGCCCTCCGGGAAGCGCTGGAGGTGGGTCTTGCCCTTGCCGCCGAGTGCCGCGTCGATGTAGTCCTGCGGGTTCGAGGCGTGGCAGATGGCCTGGCGGAACTTCTTGTCCTTGAAGACGCCGTCGACGTCGTACATCTGGAGGTGCCAGAGCACGGACGGGAACCAGGTGGACTTGAGTCCCTCCTTGTCCGCGCGGGCGGCGAGCGGGGGCGTGGTCCACACGACGTCGAGTTGGCCCGCGCGCAGGGCGTTGTAGAGGCTGTCCGGGTCGTTGATCTGGGTGATCTCGACGCGGGCGGGGCCCACGGACTTCTTGTCGTAGTACTTGTCGAAGGCGGTGGCGACGGTGCGCAGCCCCTTCGTGGACGACTTGGGGTCGAAGACCCAGGGACCGGTGCCGGCCGCCTTGGTCTTCCAGGTGCCGTCGGCCAGCGCCTTGGGCGAGACCATGAACATCCCGAGCCTGGCGAGGTTGTTGACCAGGCTGGGGGCCGGTTCCTTCAGGTCGATCCGGACGTGGGTGGCGTCCACGGCGGTGATCTTCTTGATGGCGACGAGCTGACTGCGGTACTGGCTCGGGGAGTTCTGGATGCGCTCCAGGTTCTTGACGACGGCGGCGGCGTCGAAGGGCGTGCCGTCGTGGAAGACGACCCCGGAGCGGAGGGTGAAGTCGATGCGGAGCTGCGACTCCTTCCACTCGGTGGCCAACTGGGGCTTCAGGGTGTAGCCGTCGGCGGCCACGCTGATCAGCGGTTCGTAGACCAGCGAACTGAACGTGCTGTTCTGCTTGTTGACCGTGTCCCAGTCGTCGAACTGCTGGTTGGTGCCGATGCGCAGGGTGCCGCTCGGTCCGTCGCCCGACTTCTTCGGGGTGCTGGTGCCGGTGGTGGAACCGGTTCCGCCCGAGCAGGCGGTGAGGGTGACGGCGAGGGCGATGGTCAGCACGGTGCCACCGAGCCGAGCGCCCCTGGTTCTTGCTCCGGAGCGGGGAGCCCGCCCCCCGGGGGTGGACTGTCCGTTGTCGTTCACAGCGAGAACCTCCACACAGGTCTGTGTGCCCGTTCACAGCAGGGCTTGTGCGCTATAGTGCACGCCTCGTGCAGTGAGCTTGTCAAGGGTTAAACCAAACTCGGTGGAGATCGGGTTCTCTGCCGGGTTTCTCCCGGAGAACAGGTGACAACCGTGCAGCCTGTCACGCATGCTGTACATCGGTGCACACGCCTTAGGGCCTGCATGTACACGACGATTCGGGCGCGGCCGACCGATCGCCCCCACGACAGCAGGAGCCGCCATGAAGCCAGCGGGGGGAAGTCCAGGACTCGGAGCGCGACTGAGGAAGGTCCGCTCGGAACGCGGTCTGTCCCTGCGCGAGCTGGGCAGGCTGGCGGGGTGTTCGGCCAGCCTCATCTCCCAGGTCGAGCGGGGGCAGACGGCCCCCTCGGCGGGCGTGATCTACGGGATCGCGAACGCGCTCGACATCTCCCTCGACTACCTGTTCGGTGTCGGCGAGGACAGTACGGCCTCCACCGCCGCCCGCCGCGCCGAAGAGCAACGGAGCGTGACACCGGAACACGCGGTGCCGTGGTTCGCCGCGGCGGGCCAGCGGGCGGCCCCCGCCCTGGACACCGCCGAGGGGGCCGGCGGTCGGGTTCCCGCGCCGGCCGGCGCCGGCGACCACGGCGACGAGGCGCTCTCGGTCCTGCCCGACGAGCCGGTGGTGCAGCGTCGGGGCCGCCGCCGCACCATCGACCTGGCGAGCGGGGTCCGCTGGGAGCGCCTCACCCCGCAACAGGACGCCCGGGTGGACTTCCTGGAGGTCGTCTACCAGCCCTTCGGTCGCTCCACCGACACCCACGCCTCCATCCGGCACGACGGGCGCGAGTACCAACTCGTCCTGCACGGGACCCTGCACGCCGACATCGGCTTCGAGACGTACGTGCTGGAGGCGGGCGACTCGCTCGCCTTCGACTCGGCGACCCCGCACCAGTACCGCAACATGACCGACGAAGAGGTCCGGGTCATCTCGGTCGTCATCCACCACACCGCCTGAACCACCGGCGGTCCCGCCCGCCCCGGGCCGGACCGTGACGGCGACGGCCCACGAGCCGTCGCACCGGTGCGTCCCCCGGGGCGTGCGGGCCCGGGGGGACGCACCGGCCCTCAACTCCCTTCCCCGCACGGGGTGGTGGGGCCGTTCGACCGACGACGGGGCGCAATGGTGGACTGGGGGCATGATGCGCCTGCTCGCGAACGTCCTGACCGCCCTCGACCGGTTCCACGCCGCGCGCCCCTGGGACCACAACGCCCACTACCACCCGTGGATCCTGCGTCAACTGCCCGCCCGCTACGGGTCCGCCCTGGACCTCGGCGCCGGCAGCGGCGACCTGGCCCGGCTGTTGGCGTCGCGGGCGCGGTCCGTGCTGGGGGTCGACGCCGACCCGGCCATCGTGGAACAGGCCCGGCAGCTCACCGCGCCGGACTCCCGCGTGACCTTCACCGCCGGGGACGCCATGGTGGAGCCGGCCGCCGGCCCGTTCGACGTGATCACCTGTGTCGCGGTGATCCACCACCTGCCGTTCGGCGACGCCCTCGCGCGGTTGCGCGGGCTGCTGGCGCCGGGCGGAACGCTGGTCGTGGTGGGGCTCGCCCGACCGCACTCCCCCGTCGACCACCTGCTCGGGGCCGCCGCCACTGCGGCGAACGTGGTGATGGCCCTGCTCAAGAACCGGGGCCGCCGGGTGGACCGACCCGTGGCGATGACCGCGGGCACGCGGCCCGCGTCGATGACGTTCGACGAGATCGCCCGGCACGCCCGTCGTGAGCTGACCGGCGCCCGGCTGCGCCGTCGCCTGTTCTGGCGCTACACCTTGGTCTGGCGCGACCGCCCCGAACGCTGAAGCCTCGCCCGCGCCCCGACCGCACCGCGCCGCGCGTCGACACGGGCCGCCCGACGGACGGCGACCGGGATCAGACGGCGACCGGGGACGGTTCGCCGATGCGCGCCGCCGCGGTGCGCCAGGCCGCCGTGACGGCCCGGTGGGCGTGCTCGGTGGCCGTCACCCGGTCGTCCGCCAGGCTCAGCGGCGCACCGAGGTGGACGTGCAGGGCCGGGCGGCGGACCGGCGCAGTGAGCAGGCCCGCGATCTGTTTCACCGGGCCGCCCGACACCAGCCGGCGGGCCCCGGCCTGGCCCAGCGGCACGACGGGCGCCCCGGTGCTGCGGGCGAGCCGCCACAGCCCGCTGCGGAACGGGCCGGGCCCGACCTCCCCGGGGTCCCGCCGCACCGGAAGGCCGCCCTCCGGGTAGATCAGCACCAGTCGGCCGTCGGCGAGGGCCGCCGCGGCCCCGTCGAGCGCCTGGGCGGCCCGGGGGCCGCCCCGGTGCACGGGGACGAAGCCCTCCCGGGTCAGGGCCGCGCCCAGCACCGGTATCCGCCACAGACCGGCGGTGGCGAGGACCGCGGGCCGGACACCTAGGCGGTGCAGGGCCGCGAGGACGACGGCCGGGTCGCTCAGCGAGGTGTGGTTGGCGACGATGATGCTGCCCGGTCGCAACACGGCGTCCGGGTCCGCGGTGACCGTCAGACGGGCGAAGGCCGGGACGGCGACGGCGGCGATGTGGCTGAGCATGAACGGGTCCCTCCCCTGGTGCGTGGGCCACATCATCGCCGGGCGCCGGGCCGGCCCACGTGAGTAGCGGTACTCAGATCCGCCCCCTCCCCCGCCCCCGGGGTCACAGCATCAGGACGGCGGCTCCCCACAACACGGCCAGCGTCACGACGACGGGCCCCAGCGGCATGCCCTGTTCCCGGGCGTCGGCGACCTCCGTGGGCCGCAGCTCCGGGTGGTCGAGGAGGGCCCGCAGCGAGTCGGCCGCCCTCCTCGCGGCCGAGGGGCCGCCGCGCCGGCCCTGGAGCATCCCGAGGCCCACCGGGGACAGCTCGATCTCGGAGCCCCCCTTCGACTCGACGGTCAGGGCGTCGGCGCGCTGGTGCACGTCGGTGACCTCCGTCCACGGCAGGTGTCGCACCCGCCAGGGCCCGCAGACCCAGACGCCGTCCCGGTCGGCGGTGACGCGCCAGTTGAGCGCGGTGGACACCGAGTGGACGAGCCAGGGCACACCGAGCAACAGGAAGATCCACTGCCAGGAGAAGCCGCCGTCGAGGAGGGCCCACATGCCGCCGCCCTGGAAGACGAGCAGGAACAGCCCGAGGCCGCGCGAGCCCCGGTCGGCGGACCAGGTGAGGGGCTGCGACCCGGGCGCGAGGGAGAGTGCGGCCACGGCACGGGACCGGGCCGCGGGGTCCGCGCTGCTGCGACGGGCCTTGCCGGCACCGGGACCCCGGCCCCGGGGCGGCGGGAAGAGTCCGGGAACCGCCGGTTTGACGGGCGTCACGCTGCGCTCCGCCTCCACTTCCCCGTCGTCCCCGTCACAGGGCGCCAGGAAGGCGATCTCGCCGCCCGCGTAGGGGGCGCCGTAGAGCACGGCTTCGCGCAGTGCGGACGGCGGGCAGACGCCGCGGAAGGCCGCGACCATCTCCTTCGTCTGTTCCTCCCACTTCTGCCGCGCAGCGGCTTCCTCCTCCTCGGTCAGGTGGAGGTGTTCGCCGTCCGGCGCCCCGTGCTCGTCGGGATCGTCGTCCGAGTCGGAGGTGAACAGGGAGGTGAAGCTCAGGACCGGCTGTGCGGCCGTCAGGTCGTCGGCGGCGTAGACCCAGGTGCGCCCGTCCTCGTCGCCCTCGCGCACGAGGACCCTGAGGACCGGGAGCCGTGTGGTGTCGAGGCGGCGCTGGCGCCGGTGGCCGGCCATCCCGTTGGCGAGGAACGCGCTTCCCAGGACGGCGGTGACCAGGAGCAGCACCTCCCAGCCGAAGACGTCGTACGGTTCGGCCACCAGGCGGGTCCAGTCGCCGTCGACCGCCAGGACGACGGTGCTGCCGACGGGGTAGTCCTCGGGGAAGACCGTGTCGACGGTACGGGTGGCCCCGTCGGGGAGGGTCACGGTCAGCTCGGAGACGTCCTCGTCGGCGACGTCGGCCCGGGTGACCTCCGCGGCCACCCGGGTGGCGTTCGCGGCCCGGTCCTCGTACGCGCCGACGACCTGTTCGGCGCTCCAGAACGCGAACCCGGCGACGGCGAGCAGGACGGAGGCGAGCGCGAAGGAGAACCTGCCCCTCCGGAAGTCCCCGGCCTCGGGGGGCAGGGGGTGCCGCAGGTATCCGGCGGCTTCCTCCGCGAGGGTCCGCTGGCGACGGGCGGCGGCGAGCCGGTGGACGAGGCCGGTGACCGCGAAGGCGGCGGCCGCGAGCAGGAACAGGTCTTCGGGGCCCTCCACGAGCGCCGTGAACCCGGTGTCGGCGACGGCTCCGGCCACGGTCAGCAGGAGACCCGGGACGGCGAGCCGGGGCTGACGCCAGATCCAGTACAGCGTCAGCAGTCCGAGGACGGCGAGCGCCACGGACGTCCAGGACGTGCCGCACGGCTGGTCCGCGGTGCACACCTCGTCCGGGGCGGCGGCGATCGACCAGACGATGCCCGCGACGAGCGCGGCCACGGCCCACAGCGGATGCGACCAGCGGGCGGGGACGGCGGCCGACCAGCGCGCGGTGTCGGCCGTGTGCCAGCTGCGGGCACCCTCCGGTACGCGGTCCGGCGGCAGGAGAAGGGGAAGATCGCTCACGTCCGCATTATCGTGCGCCGTCCCTTCGGTCCCGGCAGCGGCCCTCGTCCACGGCCGTGCGGAGCGCCGGAGCCGGTGGCACGCCCCGGCCCGCCGGAGCGCGTGACGCACTCCGGCGGGCGCAGGCGTCGCCGTTGGCTCCGGAACCCGCCCGGTGGTGCGCGATCGTCCGGGCCGCGGGGCCCGCGACGCACTGCCTCAGCCGACGGCGGCTCTCGGTGGAAGGTCGGTGACGGCGGGTCGCGGGGCGAGTGCCCCGTGACGACACCGCAGGCCATGCCGTGCGGGCCGTGCGCACCACCTGCGGAGAACCTGACATCGCAGGTGGGACGGGAGAACGCAGCCGCGCCGGGCGCTCGGGTCGTCAGCCCTCGCCGGCCGTGAGCAGGGCGACGGCCGTGCTGACGAGGCGGTCGTCCGTCTGCGGGGTCCGGTGGGCGGCCACTCCCGAGCGGAACAGGGCCGCACCCTCGATGAGCATCACGAAGACCTCGGCGCGGGCCCGGCACTCCGCTTCGGCCAGGGCCGGGTGGCGACGCCGCAGGTGGGCGGCGACCTGGTCGCGGTAGGCGGTGTAGAACGCCCGGACGGCGTCGGCGACGGTGGTGTCGACGGCCGCCAGGGCCCAGAGTTCGGTGAACAGCCGGACCAGGGCGGGGTCGTCCTGGTCCGCCAGCAGGGCCCGGACCAGGCTCGCCGGTTCCGGCCCGGCCGGGTCCGGCGACCCGTCCAACAGGGGCCCCAGCCGCTCCAGGGAACGGCCGAGGACCCGGTCGAGGACGGCGGCCACCAGGTCGGAGCGGGTGGGGAAGTAGTACTGGAGGTGTCCGAGCCGGACCCCGGCCCCGGTGGCGACGGCCCGCACGGAGAGTTCCGCGTAACCGGAGGCGAGCAGGACCCGCTCGGCCGCGTCGAGGAGTTCGTTGCGCCTGCGTGCGCCCTTGCCGGTGTTGGTGGGGCGCGGGGCCGGGCCGTCCGTCATGCCGCTCGTTCCTCTCCCGCGCCCGCCGCGGTGGTCGTCTCCAGACGGACACCGTACTCGGCGAGCCGTTCGGCCAGGGAGTGCGGGAGCGGGGTCTGTTCGGGGAAGGTGACCCCGGCCCGGGCGGGGGCGCCGTCGGTGCCGAGGACCCGGGCGAGCCCCAGGGCACCGCCGACGGCCGTGAGGTGGGCCTGGCCCGCGGGGTCGGTCACCGTCGCGGTCAGGGTGCGGCCCCCGTGGGCGACCTGGACGCTGAAGGCCGCGGTGCCGCCGTCGCCGGGCGCGTAGAGCAGGGAGCGGCGCACGGCGGTGAAGCGTTCGCCGCGCCCCCAGCGGAAGAAGCCGAGCCGCTTCGCGGCGAGCAGCGCGGAGGTGGAAGCGGCGGAGCTGAAGCCGATGCGGGTGACCGCGGTGGTCGTGCCGAGCGTCAACGGCAGGGTGAACTGTTCGGGGGTGTCGATCCGGGCGACCCGCAGGACGTCCGCGCCCACCCGGGCGGTGCGGGTGTCGGCCAGCGGCATCACGGTGCGGCGGCGCCCGTCCTCGACCACCTCGAAGTCGAGTCCGAGCCGGTCCATGAACGCGACCGAGTCGACGCCGGCCCGGTCCTGCTGGTCCCAGCGGATGGCCACCTCCACGGTGTCGGCGCCGCCGAGGGACCCGGCGAGGTCGGCGACCGCGAGGCTGGTGACCCCGCCCATCCACGCCGAGGACAGGAGCACCGGCGAGGTGGGCCCCAGCAGCGCGGCGACGGTGGCCGCCCGTTGGACCCGAGCGGTCCAACGGGCGAGGTCCACGTAGGGCACGCCCGCGCGGACGGCGGCCCGCAGCACGCGGTCGTCGGGGTCGTTGACGACCGTGACCACCGCCCGGACGCGGGCGGTGAGGGGCTGCGGTGCGGTGAGGTCCCAGCGGACGAGTCGGGCGCCGGTCTCCCGGGCCAGTTCCTCCCCGCGCGTCACGGTCCGCCCGGCCAGCAGCAGGGGCCAGCGGGCTGCCGTCATGCGGGCCAGCTCCGCGCCGACGGTGCCGTAGCCGCCGACGAGGAGGACCGGGCCCTCGGGGTCATGGGTCAGTTCGTCCTGGGGTCGCTCGTTCATGGAACCCACTATAGGTCACATGACCTAAAACCTTCGGGTGACCGGCTCCGCCACCCGACCGGGGCGAACGCACGGCGCGGGGCCGCCCTCCGATCGACTTCGGAGAACGACCCCGCGCAAGGGCTACCCGCGAGGGTCAGATGCGCACCCACAGCACGTAGACGTCGGGCCTGGTCGGGAACTGCTTGCACTGGTACAGCAGGCCCCACAGGTTCTTGCCCGCCTTCCCCGCCTCATCGCACTCCGCGTACGAGGAGTGGTGGCTGCGCGGCTGGAAGAAGGGGTCCGCGGAGGCGGGCGGCGCCGTGGCGAACAGCAGCCCCGCAGCGGCGACAGCGGCTCCGGCGAGCACACTCAGACGTCTCAGCATTAACACAACTCCCTTGTCTCACAACAGAAGTGATGTGCCATCAGAGACCACGGGAGAAGCCCCACCCCCTGCTTCCCCCGGCGGCCAGGGAGCAACGTAGCCCCACCCCCGACACCGCACAAGAGGTCTGGACCAGCAGGGTTTTACCAGGTGGGCGAGCGACCCGGCCGAGCGAACGTCCCGTTCCGGTCCGACCGGACCCGGGCGGGGCCGCCGGCACGTGCTGGTTACACGGACAGCCCCAGGGTCAGCAGGAGCCGGCGGGCCCGGTTCTCCCCCCGCAGCAAGGCCTCGGCGAGGGGGCCGGTGCCGTCCCCGGGGGCGAGCGCGTCGGCGTAGGTGTCGACGTCCCGGTCGTCCGTGCCGAGTTCATGGCCGTACTGCTCGACCCCACGACGCACCATGAGGTAATCGGCGCCCAGCGCGTGCAGTCGGGCGCCACCGGCGAACCGGTCGGCCGGCGCGGTCGGGGCGCCGGAGGCCGGACGCCCGGGCCCGGCGAGTGCGAGGTGCGGATAGCGCTGCGCCACCTCGTAGGTGGCGAGGACGGCCAGCAGCAGGTGCTCGGTGCCCACCGCACCGCCCGACGAACGGGCCAGGCGCGCGGCGTCGATCCTGGTCCAACTGATCGGCGCCTCGGCGAGGTTGGCCCCCTTGGCGAGGCGCAGCAGCAGGCGCCGCCACAGGGAGTTGGCGTCCGGGGAGCAGCGGCCGAGAAGGGTGTCGCGGGTGGGCCACAGATGGTGGTGGAGCCCGTCGTCGGCCGGCGCGGTGTCCCGTTCGTCGAGCCGGCGGATGACGTCGTCGACGGTGGCGCCGCAGGTCGTGAGCATTTCCGTGGCACGGTTGCCCCGGTCGGTGAGGACCCCGCGCAACAGGTGTTCCTGGGAGTACTCGTCGGCGCCCTCGTCACGGGCCAGGTCCATCGCGTGGGTGAAGGCGCGGGCGGCGGCGCCCGACAGTCTGCGGCGCCGGTCCCCGTCGGAGCCGAGCAGGTCCACCGAACCCACGGCGTGTTCGACGTCGTCCGTGCTCGTCCAGACGGCGGCGCCGTCGTGGTGGTCGCGCAGGACGGCCATCGTGGCGGTGACGGTGACGCCGGCGAGGGAGAGGGCCTTGTGGGTCGCGCCCCGGCCCGTGGCCAGGGCGGCCAGCAGGTTCTCCGTCCCGATGACGTCCGCGCCCTCGGCGCCGTCCGGCAGCGATCCCCACGCGGCCCCCAGCACTCCGGCGACCCGCCAGTTCGCCCCCGTCTGCGTCTGCGTCTGCGGCTTCGTTCCTTCGTCACTGGTCATGGGGCGATCCTGCCGATCGCAGGGGTGCCGGCGCGTCCTCCGTTCGTCGTTGTCCGGCGCGACGTTCCGCTCGCCCGGGCCGGCGCCGCGGCCCGGTGCACGGCGGTGGCGCCGGGCTGCGGACGCGGAACCGCACCGCACCGCACCGCACCGCACCGCACCGCACCGCACCGCACCGCACCGCACCGCACCGCACCGCACCGGCCGACGAAAGTCGACGGGCACCGCACCGAAGGTCGACGGCCCGGCGGCAGGGGTCGGGAGTTCAGGTGCCGAGACCGGCGTCCCGGGCGAGGAGCGCCGCCTGCACCCGGTTGTCGCACTCCAACTTGGCGAGGATACGGCTCACATAGGTCTTCACGGTGGCCTCGCTCATGTGGAGGCGGCGCCCGGTGTCGGCGTTGGAGAGCCCCTCCCCGAGCAGTGCGAGGACGTCCCGCTCCCGGTCGCTGAGCTGGGCGACCCGTGCGCGTGCCGCGCCGCCGCGGGCCGCCGTCCGGTCCGAGGCGAGTTGGTCGACCACGTGCCGGGTGGCCGCCGGGGACAGGTAGGCATCGCCGGCCGCCGCCGCCCGTACCGCGCCGATCAGTTCGGCGGGGGCGGTGTCCTTGAGCAGGAAGCCGGCGCCGCCGGACTCCAGGGCGCGCAGCACGTTGTCGCGTTCCCCGAAGGTGGTCAGGATGATCGCCCGTACCGCCGGCGCGGCCCTGCGGAGTTCACCGAGGGCGGCGAGTCCGTCCATGACCGGCATCTGGATGTCGAGGAGCACCACGTCCGGGGCGTGGGACAGGGCCAGGGCCACGGCCTCACGGCCGTTCGCCGCCTCCGCCACCACCTCGATCTCCGGGTCGGAGGTGAGGATCAGCCGGATGCCCGCCCTGATGAGCGGCTCGTCGTCCGCGATGACGACCCTGACCCCTGGCCCCGCCATGTACCCACTCCACCCTGCCGACACCCCGGTTCCGGGCTCGGCTACAACGTGACCTCGAACGACTTCTTCTCGATCAGTCTGCCGTCTTTGAAGCAGAACCGGAAAACCGCCTCGGTGTTCCAGCTGCTGCTCGTTTCCGATGACACGAGGGTGAGGCAGGTGGCCCCCGCGGGTTCGGCGGGCGCCTCCTTCTTGCCGTCCAGGCCCGTGTGGAGGAATCCGTCCCCACGGGGAAGCCGGTCGCGCACGGTGTGCTCCGACGTCCCGATCCGCATCGCCTCGTAGGTCGACCGGTCGACCATCTCCTCGGTGGCCGACCGGAAGAGGAGGATTCCCCCCACGACGACCACGGCCAACCCGGCGACCACGACGGCGACGGAGATGCCGCAGCCCAGCCCGAACCCGCTGACCCGGCGCACCGGCTGCGGCGACCAGCCCCCGGGGGCACCCGCCGGGGGCCCGCCGCCGCCCGGCCACGGCGCGGCCGGGCGACCGGACGGCGGGCCGAAGGGTCCCGCTGCGGGGCCCTGGACACCGGGGGGCGGAGGGCCGCCGAGGGGGACGCCGGTCGGCGCGGGGGCCGGTCCACCGGTCTCCGCGGTGCCGTAGGGCAAGACCCCGGCGACCCGGAACCCCCCGGCGTCGGCGGGGCCGGCGTGCACGATGCCGCCGACCAGCCGGGCCCGCTCCCGCAGCCCGGTCAGGCCCTGTCCACCGCTGACGACCTCGTCGGCGGGCTGCTGGGCGGCGCGGTCGCTGACGACCTCGACGACCAGGGAGTCCGGTTCGTAGCGCAGTGCCACGTCGATCGTGGCGCCCGGCGCGTGCTTGAACGCGTTGGTGAGGGCCTCCTGCACGATGCGGTAGGCGGCGTGCCCGACGGCGGCGGCCACCGGTCGCTCCTCGCCGGCCCGCCTCAACCGGACGGTGCTGCCGGCCCGCTGGGCGTCCGCCACCAGGGCGTCCAGGCCGGCGATCCCGCGGGCCGCGGGCCCCGCTCCGTCCACCGGGGGGCCCGCGATGCCGTCCCGCAGGATGCCCACGACCTCGCGCAGCTCGTGCATCGCGGTCACGGATGCGTTGCGCAGCACGCCGACCGCCTCCCGCTGGCGCGGGGTGAGACCGGGGTCGACCTCCAGGGCTCCGGTGTGCACGGAGATCAGCGCCAGTTGGTGACCGAGGCTGTCGTGCATGTCCTGGGCGATGCGTTGGCGTTCGAGCAGCCGTGCCTGGCCGGCGATCATCTCGCGTTCCCACAGGAGCTGCGCATTGCGGTCGTGGAGGGCGTGCAGCAGGGTGCGGCGCTGGCTCCAGTAACGTCCGGCGAGCCCGGGGACGACGACCGTCGCGACGTAGGCGAGGGTGCCCAGCATCAGGAGCGCGACGGGGGACCGCAAGGACCACAGGCCCAGGTCGGCGATCCCGACGGCGATGTAGAGCACGTACGAGAGTCCGAACGCGGCCAGGGCGCGACCCGCGACGGCGATGCGCCGCCCCGCCGACCAGGCGATGAACGACTCCATGACCGCGAATCCGCCGAAGAGCGCGCCCAACACGCCCATGACGACCAGCACGGTGGCGGGCAACCGCCGCCTGAGCAGCCACAGCACGAAGGCACCGGCCGCGGTCGCGGCCATGGAGAGCGCACTGGCGTCGAGCAGTTCCTCGGTGCCGGCGGCGAGCAGGGCCATCGCCAGGGCGACGAGGAGTTCCCTGGCCGGTCCCCGCCCGGCCACCGGCAGGGCGCCCGGCGCCGTCAGTCCGGGTTCGGGCGCGGTCAGCCAGCCCCGCACGGCGCGGGCCAGGGGCCGGGTCCTTCGTACGACGTTCACGACAGCACCCTAGGCGGGCGCGTGCGACGGTCACCGCCCACTTTCGTCCCCGTCCGCTTCGACGAACGTCTCGTCGTGGTGAGAATGACCCGCGCGGTCCGCCCGGCCGCGTCCATCACCAGGAGGAGGTCCGCGTGCTGTTCACGAAGCAGACGTTGGAGGGCATCCGGGACGGCAGCGTCACCCTCGCCTTCCGCAGGTGGAAACGGGTGGCCGTGCGGCCCGGCACCCGGCTGCGCACGGCCGTCGGCCTGGTCGAGATCGGGGAGGTCACGCCCATCACGGACGCGGAGGTCACCGCGGACGACGTCCGGCGGGCCGGCCACCGCTCGACGGAGGCGTTCTGGGCGCAGCTCGCCCGCCACCCCGGGGGCGCGCTGCACCGGATCGGGCTCCGGTACGCCGGTGCCGACCCCCGGGTGGCCCTGCGTGAACGCGCCGACCTCACGGACGACGAGCTCGACGCGGTACGGGACCGGTTGGCGCGCATCGACACCGCCGCCCGACGGGGGCCGTGGACGGGTGACGTCCTCCGGTTGGTCCGGGACGAGCCGGGCACCCCCGCCGCGGTGCTCGCCGAGCGGCTGGGGCGCGACCGGCCCGCGTTCAAACGGGACGTGCGCACGCTGAAGGAGCTGGGCCTCACGGAGAGCCTGGACGTCGGCTACCGGCTGTCGGCCCGCGGTGAGGCCGTGACCGAGGCCCTCCGCCCGACCGACGCAGACGGAACCGGTACGGGGTGACGCAGGTCACGGCCGGGGGTCCGGCGATCGGCGGTAACGATCGGCCCGCCCGCACCACTTCCCGGTGTGAGAGAGACCCGGAGGGACGGAGGTGCGGGCGGTGGCCGATGATGCGGACCGCTTCACCGCAATGTACGACGCCTGTCGCGGGCGGGTGTGGGCCTATGTCGTGACCAGGGCGGGCCGACAGATCGCGGACGAGGTGGTGAGCGAGACCTTCACGATCGCCTGGCGGCGCTGGGAGGACGTACCGCCCGATCCGCTGCCGTGGCTGTTGGGGGTGGCGCGCAACGTCCTGCGCGACACCGTGCGCGCAGAGGTCCGGCGGGCCTCGTTGGCGGCCGAGCTCCAGGACTGGGCGGCACGCTCCGGCCAGCAGGGCACGGGCGACATCGCCGAGGACGTGGCGGACCGCAGCGCCTTGCTGGCCGCCCTGGCCGCCCTGGCGGACGAGGACCGCGAAGTCCTGGTGCTCGCGGCGTGGCAGGGCCTGACGCCCGCGCAGGCCGCACGGGTGGTCGGTTGTTCCGCGGCGGCGATGCGGGTGCGGCTGCACCGGGCGCGCCGACGTCTGACCCGGGCGGTCGGGACCACGACGGTCACCTCGCCCTCCCCCGCCCTGACGGGCCGGTTCGTACGAGAGGAAGCCAGCGGATGAGGCAGCGCGAGCAGAAGGTGATGGCCAGGCTGACGGCGGCCCGGCCAGCGGAGTTGGCGGGCGACGCCGCCCCCGAGCCGGGGGTGCGCCGACGGGAGTTGGACCGGGCCCTGCGCCGGACGTCCGACCACCGGGGCGTCGAGGTGACGTCGAACGCGCCGCGCCGGGGGCGGCGTGGCTGGGCGGCCGGGCTGGTGTCCGCGGCCGTGGCGACGGCGGTCGCCGTGGCGGTGCTCCCGTCCGACGGCTCCGGTGCCGGCACGGGCTCGCAGGCGCGGCCCGGTGCGGGCCGCGGGGCCGCGGACGGCGCACCGGCCGGCAACGACGTGCTGCTGGCCGCGGCGACGGCGTGGGAACGCACCGGCGGCCAGCAGCGGGGCGCCTACTGGTTCCAGGAGGAGTCGCGGGGGGAGCTGCACCGGGTGACCGGGGCGGGTGACACCGCCTACGTCGTGGACGAGCGGACCACCACCCGCCGTTGGGTGGCCCGCACGACGGAGGACCACTGGTCGGAGCAGACGGACCTGGGCACCCGGCCCGCCACGGCGAAGGACACGCGGGCGTGGCGGGCGGCGGGCTCACCGCGGACCTGGAAGGTCCCGGGCGGCGGTGCGCTGCGCCACCGCGCGGGCGGCCTCCTACAACGTGACGCCCCGGGCGACGGCTGGGACGTGGAGCCGGTCGGCGCGCTGGGCCCCGACGACCTGCGGGACCTCCCCACCCAGACGGCTGCGTTGCGCGAGCGGGTGCGGGAGGCGACGAAGCAGAAGTACCGCACGCCCGACGACGTGGCGTCGTCGATCGTGACGACGACGCTGGTGAACCTGGCGGTCCACCTGCCGAGCGGCACGGAGCTGCGGGCCGCCGCGTACCGGGCGTTGGCCGAGACCCCCGGCGTCCGGTCCCTCGGGGCGGTGGAGGACCGCTCGGGTCGTCCGGGGCGGGGGGTGGCCGTGCCCGAGCCCGGCGGCGCGACCGAACTCCGGATCGTGTTCGACGCGAAGACCGGTGCGCCGCTGGGCACGCTGACGGTGGCCGCCCGGGCCCACGACGGCTGGGCGAAGGGTGCGGTGGTGCGGTACACGACGTCCGTCGCACAGCGCTGGACGGACACGGCGCCGCCGTTCGACGAGGACTGGATCGACCGGGCCCCCTCCCCGACCGGGGGCCCGGGCCGGCCCGAGGTCACGGCGCCGGCTGCGTCGCCGGTCGGCTGACCCCGCAGTCCACCGGGGTGACCCCCGCTGACGGCCACGGTGCCGTCAGCGGCCCGCCCCCGCCCGGTGGGTCCCCGCGACCACCGCGGGCGGGGTCGGGGTGGGGTCGCTGACGTCCCCGTGCACGGGCCGCCAGTCGGCGAAGGTCGCGTCCGGGCTCGGGCACTGCGGGTCCTGCCAGATGAGGCAGCCGTACACGATGCCGGGCTCGTCGCGGCCCGTCAGATCGGCCGGGCCCTCGACGAGCGTGCGGTGGACGGCTTCCAGACAGGCGGCGATCGACGGCTGGATCGGCTCCTCCATGAAGAACCCCTCGTCACTCTGCCACCTGCCGGGACCGGCAGCCGACAGGTACAGACCGGTGTCGGTCGGCCAGTGACCAGAGGGTGACCGGCTCGGGCGGGAATCCGTACCCGCAGCGTCGTCCGAGGTGGTCCTCCGCCTCCTCGATCTCGGCTTCGGTGGCCGGGGGCAGGATCGAGGCGTAGGAGGTGGGGGCGTGCCGCCGCAGCCATGCGGTCAGTCGTTGCCAGGCGGTGGCCGTCCGCTGCGTCTGCCCGGTCCTCATGGTCGGACCCTACGGGGCGGGACCGTCGGTGCGGCCCCCTGCGCCCCGTCGACCAGGGCTCAGCCGGTGCCGAGGCGACGGAAGAAGTCCGCGTAGAACTCCATGAGTTCGGCGACCTTGTCGGGAACGGGCGGGCAACTGCGGGCCGCGGCGGCCAGGTGCGCGAACCGGAGGGCGAGCGCCCGGTGGGCGACGTCGGGACGCGGTGGAGCGACCGGTGGGGCGTCGAGTTCGAAGGTGGGGCCGGCGGTTCTGCCGTGCCGGCCGGAGTCGAGGGTGACGAGGAGTTCACCGAGGGGACGCATCATCCCGGTCATGACGTCGATCGAGGCGTTCATCAGCTTGGAGCGCCGCAGGCTGGCGTCGGGGCTCTGGGCGAAGTGCTGGGCCATCAGCTGGAGCGCGAGGTGGTAGGAACGGTTGAACAGGGTCGCGACGGACCGCGCGGTGGGGTCGGTGATCTCGGTGCGGATGCCGTCGCCGGGGCGCAGGCTCGGGTTGCGCAGCACGGGATGGGCGGGGTTCCAGGGAACCGGCCTTCCGAGGGGGCCGGGGACGCGTTCCGAGGTCAGGGCGTCCTCGATGCGGAGGAACGCCTCGAAGTGGGAGGGCTCTTCGGATCCCTGGGCGGCGGACGCCCGGCCGTCGTCGACGGCGCCCTCGCCCTGCTCGGTGATGATGTCGATCGCGAAGAGGGCGCTGCTGAGGTCGTCGACTTCCAACTGGTAGTCGGGGTGGACGGTGTTGACGGACTCCCTCAGGAACAGGTGGTGTTCACCGCCGCCGCGTCCCCGGTCGACCAGGAAGGCGTCCGGGACGCGGGTGAGTCCCTCGCGGATGCCCGCGTACAGTTCGCTGATCGAGCCCCAGGTGAACCGGTCGGGGGGAATCGCCGCGGCGGCGGGCGTGACCCGTGGGGTGAGTGCCGAGGGCTGTTCGATGGCGATGAAGCGCTGCACGCTGCCGAGGTTCAGGGGCTCCAGGGCGAAGTCGAGCCGGATCGGGAGCTCGGCGCTGATGGTGGTGAAGTCGATGACGGGGACCTGGAAGGGTTCGCCGATCGCCATGATGACGTTGTTCACCAGCAGGAAGTGGATCATTTCCTCGCGGGCGACGTTGAGCAGCGTGCCGCGGACCCCGTCGTGCAGTCCTTCTCCCCCGGAGCCGCAGGCCAGGGCGAGTTGCCGTTCGGTCCAGTCGCCGCGGCGGACGAGGGCGAGGCCCGCGCCGTGGGTGGGGACCGAGTAGGCGGCGTACAGGTACTGGAGCATGACGGAGAGTTCCAACGCGGCGGCCTGGGTGAGCGCGGTCCGCAGGGCGCTGCGGGTGGTGATGGCCGGTTCGGTGGGCAGGGGTGCGGGGGCGGTGAGCGGGGGCGTGACGCGGGCCTGCTGGTTGCGCAGGAAGGCGAGGAACAGTCGGGCCTTCGGGTCGGAGAGGTCGCGGGTGGGGGGCATGTAGTACGTCTTGGAGCGGTTGGCGGGGTCGCACATCTGCCAGGCGAGCTGGGCGTACGTCTCGACCTTGCAGCGGTCGCTGAGGGAGAACACCTCGGTGCGCATGAAGGAGGACACGTGCTCGTAGAGGGCCAGCACTTCCCGGTGGAGCAACGCGAAGTCGACCTGCTCACGGGGGATCTCGTCGAGGTGCCAGTCGTCGGGGAGCACCCGCACGGCGAGGTGGTCGGCGCCGGCCCAGTACTCCAGGGCGTCCTCGTCGTCGTAGGCGGCCCAGGCGGATCCGGGCGCCGTGGGATCGGTGGGCGGTGCGTCCTCGGGTCGGGTGGTGAGCAGGACGCGGCAGGTGCCGGCGTGCTCGCCGCGCAGGGTGAGGTGCCCTCGTCCGTCGGGGCCCGTGGTGACGGTGCACCCGGGGCCGTAGTCGTCGGTGCCCCGGGTGCCGAGGAGCACGGCGTCGCCGCAGCGCGCCCGGGGCGATCCGGCCACGGGATCGCCGGGCAGGGCACGGGGGTTGTGGTACTGGCGGACGTGGACGGTGGCGCCGGCGGGCCGTCCGCGGTGGTAGGTGCGCAGCGGGACGACCACCTGGTGGTCGCGGTGCCGGGCGCGGTCCCGGTGGTGCAGCACCAGGAGGGGGTCGTCGGCGTGGACGGTGGTCTCCCGCTCGACGAGCAGGACCTCGGTGCCCCGCTCGGTGACGCGGACCAGGTGGAGCGCCTCGTCCTCGGCCGCGGGCCAGTCGGGGGCGGCGGGCACGGAGACGATGCCGTGGGTGGTGTCCCTGAGATAGGTGGCGGCGGGGAACCGGGCGACGAGCCGTCCGGTGACCGCGGTGCGCAGTTCGAGGTCGCCGAGGTCGACCGGGGGCCCGGGGCGCCGGGGACCGTCCCGGTGTTCGGTGCGCGAGGCGAGGGGTACGGCGGTGACCAGGTTGAGTGCGGCGCGGCCGCGGGCCACCTCGGCCGCGAGGTGCCGTAGCGGTCCGGCGGGCACGGGGACGAGTTGTCGTCCTGCGGGGTGCGTCCGGGGTTCGTGGGCGTACCGGGGGGCGATCGTGCCCCGCACCCGCCAGGTGGGGAAGGTGCCGGGCGAACGGGGCGGGAGCGCGCAGTCGAGGGCGAGTTGGACGACGAGACCGTCGGCGTCCCCCAGCGCGCCGCGCAGCGCGGCGACCGCCGGCGAGGCGTCCGCGCCGGGGAGCCAGTCGAGCGCGTCGCACGCCACGGCGAACTGGTGCACGGCGCTGTAGCGGAGCTCCGGGGCGAGGTGCGCGAGCAGGTCCTCGCCCACGTCCCGGACGCGTTGGAAGCCCACCCAGCGCGGCGGCGCGTACCCGTCGACCCCGCCCGTCAGCAGGTAGCCGTCGTCGTGCGACCGGCCCTGGCGGCCGACGCCGAAGCGACCGACCATGAGGGCCGCCGTCCACCGGGAGGCGGGGTCGAGGTCGAAGATCCGCGCCCGGTTGACGGTGGTCTGGAGGTACGGGTTGTAGTGGCCCCACACGTCGACGTGGGTGCCCACGACGGGGTCGTCCCGCTCGACGGCGGGTCCGGTTCCCGGGGGGCCCGGGTCGCGCGGGGCCGTCTCGACGCCGACGACCCGGGCGTCCATCCAGAAGTGGCCGTTGCCGCCGAAGTCCCAGCCTTCGGCGGCGCTGAACCCGCCGTCCGGGTCCGGGCGTCCGGCGGCGGTGTGGCGGGGGCCGCGCCGGCGCAGGAAGTCCCGGTACTCGGTGGTCGGGCGGTCCGGGGGGACGGGGCCGTCGTCGTCGTGGACGCGGTGGGTCGCGAGGTCCACCAGGCCGCAGCGCAGTCCGGTCGGCAGCCGCGTCGTGGCGGTGCCCGCGAAGTGGAGTCGGGGGAGGTCGAAGACGCTCATCCGGTGGCCTCCGACCTGCGCGGACCGGGACGCGGTCCGCTGAGCTGGCGCACGTCGTGGTGGACGGGAGCGGGCCGCGGGGCACGGGGGAACGGCACGCGCACGGAACTCCCGCGGGGGGCCGTGGAGTAGGGATGTCCGGGCGTCAACGCCCCTGTGCCGAGCCCAAGATCGTCAGTCACGTCCGGAGCCTGCCCGCGGTTCGTCAGCAAGCATCATAAATACTTCTTTCGAGCTATAAGACGGTTGCCGGGGCACGACGGAGCCGGCCGTCCCGTTACGTTCAGTAGCGATTCATGCACGCCGGCCCGGTACGCCGCGGCCGGTTGAGGCGTGTCCGGCTGAGGCGCTTCCGGCTGAGCTGCGGCTGGGTGCGACGCGGTGGGAAGGCCCCGCGGTGAGGACTGCGGTGAAGACTGAGGAGGCGAAGCGATGCGGGCGAAGGTGACGGTCCTCGGGCTGGGACCGATGGGGGTGGCGTTGGCGGGCGCGTTCCTGGCGGCCGGTCATCCGACGACGGTGTGGAACCGCTCTCCGGGGCGGGGCGCGGCCCTGGTCGAGGACGGTGCGCGGGAGGAGCCCACGGCGGCGGCGGCCGTCATGGCGAGTCCGGTCGTGGTGGTGTGCTTGGCCTCGTACGACGCCGTCGAGGAGGTGCTGACCCCGCTGGTGCCGCAGTTGCGCGGGAGGACGGTGGTCAATCTGAGTTCCGGTTCCCCGGTGCAGGCCCGCGAGGTGGCGGCGCTGGTGGAGCGGTCGGCCGCCGACTACCTCGACGGGGTGATCCTCACGACCCCGGCGGGCGTGGGCGTCTCCACCTCGATGCTGTTGTACGGCGGCCCCGCCGACTCCTTCGCCGCGCACCGCGAGACGGTCTCCGCGCTGGGCGACCCCCTGCACGTGGGCACCGATCCCGCACTGCCCTCCGTGTACGACACCGCCCTGCTGAGCCAGCTCTGGGGCACCCTGACGGGCTGGTTGCACGCGGTGGCGCTGATCGGTGCGGACGGCCCCGGCGGCGGGGTCAGCGCACAGGCGTACACCGAGATCGCGGACCGTTGGACGGGGTCGGTCCGGGCGTTCATGAACGCGTACGCCCCGCACATCGACGCCGGGCGCTATCCGGGGGAGGAGTTCGACCTCAACCTCCATCTGCGCACCATGGAAGTCCTGTCCCACGCCAGCGAGTTGCGCGGGGTCAGATCGGGTCTGCCCGAAGTCTTCGAGGGGCTGGCACGGCGTGCGGTCGAGGCCGGACACGGCGGCGACAGCTACGCCCGTCTGGTCGAGTTCATCCGCGCGGGCAGCCCGGTGTGAGCAGCACCCGGGACGTGGTGGTGATCGGGGCCGGGCCGACCGGCCTGGCCCTGGCGATCGCGCTGCGCATGTACGGCCTGGACGTCCTCGTCGTGGAGAAGAGCGCCGACACCAAACACGAGCCCCGGGCCAGCGTCATCTGGCAGCGGGCCCAGGAGACCCTGCGGGACCTCGGCTGCGCGGAGGCGATCGTGGCCCGTGGACTGCGCCTGCGCCAGGGGGAGTTCCGGGTGCGGGGGCGCGTCGCCGGGATCCAGGAGATGGAGATGGAGCACACCGGCTTCCCGGGGCCCCTGGCCATCGAGCAGGACGCCGTCGAAGCGCTGATGCGGGACCGTCTCCTGGAGTTGGGGACGGAGGTGAGGTGGTCCACCGAGGGCATCGGTGTCCAGGTGGGCGCCGAGGGCGCGCAGGTCGACCTGCGGGGCCCCGACGGCCGGGTCGGCACGGTCGGCGCGCACTGGGTGGTGAGCTGTGAGGGTTCGCGGAGCCTGGTCCGCAGGACGCTCGGCATCCCCTTCGACGGCGAGCGCCGCGCCGACTTGCAGTGCGTACAGCTCAACGCCCGTCCCCGGTGGGGCCAGCCGTACCGGACGGACGTGACGCAGATCTTCATCAACCACCGGGTCACCCTGGTCGCGGGGCCGGTCCCCGGCGGCGCGACCAGGTTCTACGCGTTCCTCCCCGATCCCGATCCCGACCGGTGGGAGCCGCCGAGCGTTCCGGAGATGGAGGCCGTCGTGGCGGCGGCGACGGGAGAACCGGTGGTCGGGCTGGAGCCGTCGGAACCGCGGTGGGCCAATCGTGCACGGTTCCACGACCGGATCGCCGGGCGGCTGCGTGAGGGCCGGGCCCTGTTGGTCGGGGACAGCGCCCATGTGTGGGCGCCGATCGGCGGCCGGGGCCTCAACACCGGTCTGCTGGGTGCCCACAACCTCGGTTGGAAGCTCGCCGCCGTCCACTACGGCTGGGCCCCGGACGGACTGCTCGACACCTATGACGACGAACAGCGGCGCACGGCCCGCTCGGTGATGCGTGCCATGCGCCGCAATGTCGTGGAGCTGCCGCCGAACCGTGCCACCTTCACCGCGATCCGGTGGTTGCTGCCCCTGATGATGAGCAGTGACCGGATCGTGCGGCGCGGGGCCGACCGGCTCAGCGACTTCGCCCGCGACCACCGGGCCAGTGGGCTGTCCGCGGGCCGCCGGGGCTTCGGGGGCGGCCCGGGTCCCGGGGACCGGCTCCCCGATCTGCCGGTGACCACCGGCGAGGGCGACCGTCGACTGCACGACCTGTTGTCGTACCGCCGGTGGACGCTGCTACGGATCGGCGCGGACGGCGGAGCCGCCGCGGGTGCCGCGGCCCTGCGCGCGCTCACCCGGCGGTACGCCCTACCGCTGGCGCACCTGACGGTCCGACCGGCGGCCGAGCAGCGGCGGGCGCTGCCGGACGGCACGCTGCTGCTGGTGCGGCCCGACGGTCATGTCGGGCTGCGCACCGGGGTGGGCGACCTGAAGGCCGTGGCGGCCTATCTGGAGCGCTGGTCGTGCCCCCGGGACACCTCGGGCGAGGAGACGTGACCCGGTAGCTCCGCAGACTGATGCCTGCCCCTCCTCCCGGCGGAGGTGACTACCGCTCCGGCATGACGACCGGGCGCCGCGGGTCCGGCGAGGCTGGTGCCATGACAGCGCTCACCGGCTCCCACCCGACCACCACCGCCCACGGCACCCGACGCCCGGTCCCCCCGTGGGCCTCCGCCCTCGCCCATGCGATCCCCTTGCTCCTGCTCCCCCAGTGCCTGTGGCGGCTGCCGTTCGCCTTCGGTTTCGAGATGGGGCTGGACGGCGAAGGATCGATGCCGTCGTCCTGGTGGGTGTCCGTCCCCTACGTCTTCGGGCTGAGCTTGATCACGGAGGCGCTGGCGCTGCTGTCCTTCGCACTGGTACGGGGTTGGGGGGAGGTCGCGCCCGCCTGGCTGCCGTTCGTCGGAGGGAAGCGGATCCCTCCCCTCGCGGTGATCGTCCCCGCCGCCCTCGGCGGTCTGGCCACGACGGCCTTCTGGGGGTACGGGCTGCTGGGCTGGTTCGGCTTCGGCGAGGTCGCCGGCTTCACCAGTGGCGGCTGGCAGGTACTGGCCCGCCTCTGCATCGCCCCCGGGATGCTGTGGGGTCCGCTCCTCCTGGCACTGACCTACGCCTACGCCGCGCGCCGCTGCCGCCCCGCCGCGCACCGGGCGCGGGAGGGCGGCGGTTCCGTGGCCGCCTGAGCGCCGCGCCACCAGGTCCGGACGGCCAGCCGTCCGGACCTCGTCGCGCTCGCCCCGGGGCCCGGCGGCGGGGGTCCGGGCCTACTCGGCGGCCTTGATCACCTCGACCTTCTTGTCCCCCGCGCTCGCGTGCGCGCTCGCGGCGGCACCGGCGACGAGGAGCGCCGCGGCGAGGGCGGCGGAGACGATGGTCACGGCTCGTGCGAAGGTCATGCTTCCCCCTGTGGGCATGGTGCCGGTCACTTGTCGGAAGGGTGCCATCGGCACGGGCGCGGAACAAGACCGGCGGTGACGGTCCGCTCCGGGCCCCGGGCGGTCGCCGGTTCGCCTACGCTGGTGCCGCACCGCACCGGGTTCGTTCCCGCGCGGTGGACGACGCAGCAGCGGGGCGGTCGGACGGACGTCCGGTGACCGAGGGGAGGACAGCGTGCGACAGCGGACCCGGCCGACGGCACGGGGAGTCGTCCCCGCCTTCGTGTGGGGCGTGCTGCTGCTCCTCGTGGCCGCTTTCCCCTCGGTGGCGGCCGGCAGTGCCCTCGTGTCCCTGTCCCCCACGTGTGGACCCGCCGCGGTCGCCGGCGGATCCGACCGCGCTCCCGGGAGCGCGGACCCGGTGGGGGCGGACGCGGACCCGCAGCCGTGGGCGCGTACCGGGCCGGCGCCCCGGCCGGCCGAGCCGTCGAGCGGTCCGGCCGCGTTCCGTGCCGAACCCTTGTCGGCGCCCGTGACCGCCGTGCAGATGACGGTGGCCGGGGAGCACAGCGGCCGGCCGGCCCTCCATCCGCCCGCGCCCGCGGGTCCGGTCACCGCGGTCCACGCCGCCCCCGCACCCCGCGGCACGGTCGTCGCCGCCTGGCGGGAGCGCGGACCGCCCGAGCCCTCGTCCGGTCCGCGCAGCACCCGCGCACCGCCGGTCTTCCGGAGCAGTTGACGCCCGAGACGTCCACCGCCCCGCCCTCCGGCCCGCCCGGAGTCGGGGACGACGTCCTCCCGTCCCCGCGTGCGGTGCGGTTCGCACCCCGCGCGTCCTGCATGTCCGCGGGCGCCACCGTGCCCGTGTGACGCTCCGTGGAGCCTTCATGAAATCTCGTGCCCCTCTTTGGCGCGCACTGGCCGCGTTCGCCGTGGTCGCCCTGTCCCTGTTGGCCGCCCTGACCACCGAGCCCCGGCTCGGGCTGGACCTGCGGGGCGGTACCCGGATCGTGTTGGAGACCCGGGACTCCCCCACCGTCAAGGCGGACGCCGCCGCGACCGACCGCGCGCTGGAAGTGCTGCGCCAGCGGGTGGACGCGCTGGGGGTCGCCGAACCCTCCCTGGCACGTTCCGGCGAACGACGCATCGTCGTCGAACTCCCGGGGGTCCAGGACCCCCGGGAAGCCGCCGAGGTCATCGGCCGCACCGCGCAACTCACCTTCCACTCGGTGGAGGGCGTGGCGGACCGGGCGGCGGACGCGCCCGGCGCGGACGGTTCCCGGACGTTGCCCGACCCGGACGCACCGGGCAGCTTCCTGCGACTCGGGCCGCCGGCGCTCACCGGGGCGGGCGTCAAGGACGCCGACACGTCCTTCGACACCCAGGGCGCCCGGGGCTGGTCGGTGTCGTTGTCCTTCCACGACGACGCGGGCAAGAACTGGGCCCGGATCACCGGAGAGGCCGCGTGCCAGGCGCCGGGCGACCCGGCGCGGCGGGTCGCGATCGTGCTGGACGACAAGGTCGTGTCGGCACCGGGCATGGAGCAGTCGGTGCCCTGCAACACCGGGATCACCGGCGGTTCGGCGCAGATCACCGGTGGCTTCACGGCGGACGAGGCACGCGATCTGGCGGCGCTGGTCAAGGGCGGGGCGCTCCCGGTGCCGGTGACCACGGTGGAACAGAGCACGGTCGGTCCGACGCTCGGCGCGGACGCGATCCGGGCGAGTGCGCTGGCCGCGGTGATCGGTCTGGTGTGCACCGGTGTGTTCATCACGGTCGTCTACCGGCTGCTGGGACTGCTGGCGACGCTGGCGCTCGGGCTGTACGGCCTCATCTCCTACGCGGCGGTGGTCACGCTCGGCGCGACGCTGACCCTGCCGGGGCTCGCCGGTTTCGTGCTGGCGATCGGCATCGCCGTGGACGCGAACGTCCTGGTCTTCGAGCGGGCCCGGGAGGAGTACCTGCGGCCCACGGCCCGCACCGCCGATCTGCGTCGCCCGCTGCGGGTCGGGTTCAGCAAGGCGTGGAGCGCGGTGGCCGACTCGCACGTCACGACGCTGCTCGCGGCCGGGTTGTTGTTCGTCTTCGCGAGCGGGCCGGTGAAGGGGTTCGGGGTGACCCTCGCCATCGGTGTGTTGGCGTCGCTGGTGTCGGCGATGCTCATCACCCGGCTGTTCGCCGAGTGGGCCCTGAAGCGGGGAGCGGTCCGGCGTCGCCCCGGATGGACGGGCATGACGATGAAGGGCCGGGTGCGGACCCGGTTGGAGAACCGTCCGCCTCGGCTGATGCACCGGCGGCGGCGCTGGTTGGGGATCTGCGGCGGTCTGCTGTTGGTGGCGCTCGCCGGGATCGGGGTGCGCGGTCTGGAGTTCGGCGTCGAGTTCACCGGTGGCCGACTCGTGCAGTACACCACCGAGCAGACCGTCGACGCGGACACGGCACGGCAGGCGGTCGCCGATGCGGGGTTCCCGCGCGCCGTGGTGCAGTCGTCCGGTGACAGCGACATCACCGTACGGATCACGGACCTCACCGACGACGAGCAGCAGAGCGTGAAGGAGGCGCTGGCCGAGGTCGGCGGCGGGGCGAGCGTGGTGCGTGACGACCGGATCGGGCCGAGCCTCGGCAATGAGTTGCGCACCCACGCACTGATCGCGCTGGCCGTCGCGGTGGCGGCGCAACTCGCCTATCTCGCCGTCCGGTTCCGCTGGACGTTCGCGGTGGCCGCGGTCGCTTCGATGGTGCAGGACGTGCTGTTGGTGATCGGTCTGTTCGCCTGGCTCGGCAAGCCGGTCGACAGCGTGTTCCTGGCCGCGCTCCTGACGGTGGTCGGGTACTCCGTCAACGACACCGTCGTCGTCCTGGACCGGCTGCGGGAGTTGCGGCGGGGTGCGCCCCGCGGTGCGTGGCCCGACCTCGCGGACCAGGCCGTCGCGCAGACCCTGCCCCGGACGGTGAACACGGGCATGGGGGCGTTGTTCGTGCTGGTGGCACTGGCCGTGCTCGGTGGGGACTCGCTGGCCGACTTCTCCGTGGCGCTGCTGGCCGGGGTGCTGTTGGGCATCGGGTCCACGGTGTTCACCGCGCTCCCGCTCGCCGTGATCCTCCAGTCCCGGCGGCCGGAGCGACGGCGTGAGCCCCGGGCGCGTCCGCAGCAGCGCGACAAGTCGGGTGCGGTGGTCTGATCGGACCGCGCCGCCGGGTCCGGGTCCGACGCCCCGGACCCGGCGGCCCCGTCCCCCTGGCCCGCCGTGCCCTGCGGTGCACTGCCGTGGCCTGCTGGGTCCTGCCGCCCGCCGGCCGCTGTCCCGCCCGCTGTCCGGCCGCCCGCTGTCCGGCCGGCGGGGCAGCGGCCGGCGGGACAGCGGCCGGATTCCGTCCCGGCTGGCCTGATTTGATGTTCACCCTACAAAAGACTTAGGGTCCCCTTAGTTCACCGGTCTCGCCCGGGCACGCCCGCGTCCCGCCACTCCACCGTGGCCTCCGTGGCATGCCCCTCGTCACGCCGGGCCATCCGACAAGAGGAACCCTCATGCTCTTCACCTCCACCCGTCCGGGCCTGCGGGCGCTCGCCGTCGTCCCGGCCGCCGCCCTCGTCCTCGTCCTCACGGGCTGCTCCACCGAGGAGGAGGACAAGAAGTCCTCCGGCGGGGCCGAGAGCAAGGGCGCCTTCCCGATCAGCATCAAGAACGCGCTGGGCACCGCCAAGATCACGGAGCAGCCCAAGCGGGTCGTCACCCTCGGGCACGGCTCGACGGAGACCGCCATCGCGTTGGGCTACACGCCGGTCGGCATGGAGCGCTACGAGTGGGGCAGCGACAAGACCGGTTACATGCCGTGGATCCACGAGGCGGTGACGAAGAAGGGCGACGAGCTCCCCAAGCAGTTCACCGGTGGCGAGAACCTGGACATCGAGGCCATCGCGGAGTTGAAGCCCGACGTCATCCTGGCGCCCTGGTCGGGCGTGACGCAGAAGCAGTACGACGTGCTCACGGACATCGCGCCGACGGTCGCCTACCCCGGCAAGGCGTGGAGCACCAACTGGGACGAGCAGATCGAGATCGTCTCCAAGGCGCTCGGCAAGCCGCAGCAGAGCAAGGTGCTCGTCAAGGAGATCGAGAAGACGTTCGCGGACGCCGCCGCGAGCCGTCCCGAGTACAAGAAGCACACCTTCTCGTACATCTACAACACCGGCCCCGGCACGCTCGGGGTGTTCCGCACCGAGGAGCAGCGCGTCGCCGTGGTGTCCTCGCTCGGTCTGAAGGCCGACCCGGTCGCGGACACCTTCAAGGAGGTCGAGGGCACCGACTCCTCGCTGATCGGCCTGGAGAACGGCAACAAGCTCGCCAAGAGCGACCTGATCTTCACGTTCTACTCGGACGAGAAGAACCGCAAGGAGATCGAGTCGCAGAAGCTGTACAAGGCGATCCCCGCGATCGAGAAGGGCGCGGTCGTCGCGGGTGCCGAGAACCCGTTCGTCACCGCCTCCTCGATGATCAACCCGCTGACCGTGCCGTGGAGCATCGAGCGGTACCTGCCGCTGATCGACGAGGCCATCGAGAAGTCCGGCAAGTAGGACCGGCTACGGATGACGATCCCGGTGAGCCCGCCCGCGCGCAGGACCGCGTCGCGCGCGGGCGTTCCACGGCTGGTGCTCTGTCTGGTGGGGGCCGCGCTGCTGTTGGTGGCGGCGGCCCTCGCCAGTGTGATGTTCGGCAGCATGAGCACGAGCGCGGGCGACGTCCTGGACGTGCTGTCCGGTGACGCCGACGCGCATCTGACGACCGTCGTCGAGAGCCGCTACCCACGGACCCTGCTCGGCGTCCTCGCCGGGGCGTGCCTCGCGGTGTGCGGAACGCTGATGCAGGGCATCACCCGCAATCCGCTGGCGGAGCCAGGACTGCTCGGCGTCAACACCGGTGCGGCGGCGGGCGTGGTCACCGCCACGGCGTTCCTCGGTGCCACGGGTTCCTCGTCCGCGATGTGGTGGGCACTGCCCGGTGCCCTGGTGGCAGGCGCCCTGGTCCATCTGATCGGTTTCAGCGGGGCCTCCTCCAGTCCGGTGCGGCTGGTGCTCGCCGGCGCGGTGCTGACGGCGGTGCTGATGGCCTACATCCAGGCCGTCACGCTGAGCCGTCCGCAGACCTTCGACAACTACCGCTACTGGGTCGTCGGGGCCCTCGGCGGGCGGGACTTCGACGTGCTGTGGTCCGTGTTGCCGTTCGCGGCGACGGGGCTGCTGATCGCCGTCCTGGTCGCGCCCGCGCTCAACGCCCTGGCCCTGGGCGACGAGTCGGCGACCTCGCTGGGGGCGAACCCGGCGGTGACCCGGGCCCTCGGCTGGGGCGCGGCCGTGCTGCTCGCCGCCGCGGCGACCGCGGCGGCCGGCCCGATCGCCTTCGTGGGGCTCGCCGTGCCGCACGTGGTGCGCGGTCTGGTCGGAACGGACCACCGGTGGCAGATCGCGCTGGCCGCGCTGGTGGGACCGGTGCTGCTGTTGGCCGCGGACGTCATCGGCCGGGTGTTGCTGCGGCCCCAGGAACTGATGGTCGGCGTCGTCACCGCCTTCGTGGGCGCGCCCGCGCTGCTGATCACGTTGCGTCGGATGAAGCACTCGCTGTGAGCGGGACCGGAGGAAGGACGCACGTGCCGCACAGGTGCGCGGCGACGGGACCGCGGGGTACGGCGCAGGTCGCCGGGCTCCGCACACAGCCGACGAGGGGTGGACGATGAAGACCCGTACCGTGCCGGACTCCCCCGCGGGGTCCGTGACACCGTCGCGCCCACCGGCACGGCTGCGGCTCGGGCGGGTGGTGGCCCTGCCCGTGGACGGCCGGGCGCTGTTCGTCTCGGCCGGTCTGCTGGTGCTGCTCGCGGTGGCGTCCGCGGCCACCCTCACCCTGGGGCGGCTGGGCATCGCCCTGGCGGACCTGCCGTCGGCGGTCACCGGTGGCGCCGAGGGCATGGACAAGCTGATCGTCAACCGGCTCCGCGGCCCACGCCTGGTGACCGGCATCGGGGCGGGCGCCGCGTTCGCCGTGGCGGGCGCCCTGTTCCAGTCCGTGACGCGCAACCCGCTGGGGAGCCCCGACGTCATCGGGTTGAGCGGCGGCGCCGGTGCGGGGGCCGCCCTGGTCGCCCTGCTCGCACCGGGGTTCCCGGTGTCGGTGGGCGCGTTGATGGGTGCCGTGGGCGCGATGGGCGTGGTGTACGCGGCGACCGGGACGGGTTTTCGTGACCCGGGCCGGCTCGTGGTGGCCGGCATCGGCGTGGCCGCACTGGCGGCGGCCGTGACCCAGTACGTGGTGTACGCGGTGGAGCGCGACCAGGCGACGGTGCTGACCTCGTACCTCAACGGCAGTCTCGCCACCCGGAGCTGGACCGACGTCTCCACCATCTGGACGCTGCTGCTGGTCGCCGTGCCGTTGACGCTGTTGCTCTCCCGCGGGTTGACGATCGGCGAGATGGGCGACGAGTTGTCCACCGCCCTCGGCACCGACCCGCAGCGCACCCGCACCGCCGCCGTGGTGCTGTCCACCGCACTGGCAGCGGGCGCGGTGACCGTCGCCGGACCCATCGCGTTCATCGCGTTGACCGCCCCGCAGATCGCGCGCCGGCTGGCGCCCGCTCCCGGCCCCCGGATCATGGTGTCCGCCGTGACCGGAGCGGTGCTGCTGGTCCTGGCCGATCTGGCGGCCCAGCACATGCCGCTCACCGACGACCTGCCCGTCGGCATCTACACGATGGGCATCGGCGGCATCTACCTCGGCTACCTGCTCGTCCGCGAATGGAAGAAGGGCACCCTGTGACCGCGAAGCCCGCTGTGTCCGCCGTCGAACGGGACCGATCCGCCGCCGGGTTGTCCGCCCGGGACGTCACGCTCTCGTACGACGGGCGGCCCGTCGTCCGCGGGGTCAGCGTGGACCTGCCGACGGACGGTCTGACCGCGATCATCGGACCCAACGGTTCCGGGAAGTCCACCTTGTTGAAGGCGTTCGCCCGGGTCCTCAAGCCGGCCTCCGGGACGCTCACGCTCGGCGGGACGGACATCCACTCCCTGCGCGGCAAGCAGTTCGCCCGGCAGGTGGCCCTGTTGCCGCAGAACCCGCAGACACCGGCCGGGATCACGGTACGGGCCCTCGTCCAGCGAGGTCGTCACCCGCACCACACGCTGCTGCGCCAGTGGACGCCCGACGACGACCGGCACATCGAGGGGGCGCTGCACCACACGGGGCTGACCGAGCTGGCGGACACCCCCGTTTCGGCGTTGTCCGGCGGCCAGCGGCAGCGGGCGTGGATCGCGATGATCCTGGCCCAGGACACCCGGCACGTCCTGCTGGACGAACCCACCACGTACCTGGACGTGGCCCACCAGTACGACCTGCTCGAACTCTGTGCCCAACTGCACCGGCGGGGCAGGGCGATCACGGCGGTGCTGCACGACCTCAACCAGGCGGCGCACTACGCGACGCACCTGATCGTGCTCCAGGAGGGTGCGGTGGTGGCGCAGGGCGCCCCCGTCGAGACCCTGACGGCGGACCTGGTGGCGGAGGTCTTCGGGCTGACCTGCGACGTCATCCCCCACCCCCAGACCGGCGCCCCGCACCTGATCCCGCGTCCGCAGCGGCGCACGGACGACTAGCGCCGGCCGATCGGCACGACCTACGCTTTTGTGGTCGAGGACGCCGCGCAGCCGGAGCAACGGAGGTCTTGGTGCGGCCGGGACCGACAACAGCAGCCCCACGGCGCGGGAGCGGGCGCCCGGCTACGTCTTCCGGCGGTACCGGGGGCGGGACGACCACGACGCGATGGCCGGGGTGCGGCAGGGCTGTGCGCGGTGGGACCGGGTCGACGCCCGGTCGGTGGTGGAGGGGGTCCCGACGGCGGCCGAGATCGCCGCGTCCTGCGCCGAGTTGGACGACCCCTGCGGGAACCAGCTCGTGGTGGAGCACGACGGTGACGTGGTCGGCTACGCGACGATCCGGTGGTGGCAGGAGCGGGACGGGACGTGGCTGTACCTGCACCGTGGGTACCTGCTCCCGGCACACCGGGGCCGGGGCGTCGGATCAGCCCTGCTCTACCGGGCGGAACGCCGTATCCGCCGGCTCGTGCAGCAGCACGGAACCGTCCGGGCGGCGGTGATCGGCGCGAACGCCACGACCTCCGAGGAGGAGTCGACGGCACTGCTGCTCGCCAACGGTTACCAGCGCGTCTTCAGCCTGGTGGAGTGGGAGATGGCCGACCTGCGACAACTCCCCGACGGCAAGCGGCTGCCCGTCGGCCTGCGCATCGGCGCGATCGGCCCGCGCGACTACCGAGCGGCCTGGAAGACGGTCACCGACGCGTACGCGGATGCTGATTTCACCCGACGGTGGACGTTCGAGAGCTTCCTCGCCACAGCCGATCCGACCTGTTGGCGGGCCGTTTGGGACGGGGAGCACCCGGCCGGGGTCGCGCTGTGCTCCGTCCGTCGGCACGACCCCGCGGTGGGCGAGGTCGAAGAACTGAGCGTCCGGGCGCAGTCACGGCGTCGGTGACTCGGTCGGGCGCTCTTGCTGGACGGGTTGCGCTGTCTGCGGCGACACGGAGCCGTAACGGCCCGGTTGTCGACCGGCGCGGCGAATGCGCACAGGTCCTACGACCTCTACCGGAGCGTGGGGTTCCGGCCCCGGAACGAGTACGTCCGCTACCGCAAGCCGATCGCCGTGGCGCCCGGTTAGGCACCCGGGGGCGTCGGCGGGGCCGATCAGACGACGGGTTGAGCGGGCCGCACGGCGAAGACCCGGCGGCGCGGGATGATCCCGCGCCGCCGGGTCCGGTCAGCGAATGGTCAGTCGGAGGTCAGATCAGCAGGGACCGAGGTCCTGCCACACGCCCCACTCACCGGTGGTGCCGGGCTCGTCGCCCTTCGTCCACCACTTGGACTTCCACTGCTTGCCCTTGTGGCTCACCGTCTGGCCGCCGCCGTACTCGCCGCCGGCGCTCCACGGGGGAGCGGTGCAGGTGCCACCGGAGGTGGTGCCCGACGTCGTCCCGGACGTGGTCCCGGACGTCGTGCCGGAGGTGGTGCCGGACGTCGTGCCGTTGGTGCCGCCGGACGTGCCGCCACCGGGCTCCACGACGGTGGTGCCGCGGGCCAGCTCACCGGCGAGACCGTAGGTCTTGCCAGCGATGGTGACCGTCCAGTTGGACGGGGTGGAGACGGGCAGGTAGTACGTGAAGTCCATCTCCATCGAGGCTCCCGGCGCGATGGACTGCCAGGCCGGGATCTTCATGGAGACCCGGTGGAAGTCGCCCTTGAGGCCACCGACGTTCGGACCCGTGTGGTCGCTGCGGATGATCGACGCGTTGAATCCGGACTGGTCCTTGGCGTTGTTCGGCGCCGAGGTCGCGTAGTCGAACTGGAACTCCGTGCCGCCCGGGAGGGTCGCCGCGGTGTTGTTGGTGATCTTCAGCTTGGGGCTGATGGGGTAGTTCTGGTCGCCGAGCTTGAACCCGCCGAAGTCCACGTCCACCTTGACGGCCTCGGTGGGCATCGCGATGTTCGACTTCTTGGCGCCGTAGGCCTTGGCGGCCTTGAACTTGTTGTAGAGCAGGGTGGTCAGCGTGCTGCCGGGCTCGTACTGGTTCTTGGTGGCGTTCCAGTCGTAGTCGCCCGCCAGCTCCCAGATCATCGTGCCGCCGAGGCCCTTGTCGACCACGTAGTCGGCCTTCGTTCCGATGGACTGCTCGTCCTCGGTGGAGATGAAGACCTTCTTCTCGGCGTTCCACAGCCACGGCGCGACGAGCGTCGAGTCGTACTTGCGGACGTACTGGCCCTGGAGCTTGGTGTCCGGCGCGAGCCCGAACTTGGGCAGGTAGTCCGGGACGATGCCCTTCTCCAGGTTCTTGGCGTGCCACATCGGGTTGAACCCGGCCGGGGACTCCTTGCCGTTGGTGTCCTTGTCGTGCCAGACGTTGTCGACGCCGACGGCGCCCTCACCGCACTTGGTCAGACCGGAACCGGGCGGGCAGGAGGTGGCGGCCGCCTTGCCCCACAGTCCGTCGGTGCCGCCCTGCACGTTCTTCCAGCCGCGGGTGTAGTAGGGCAGACCGATGTTGATCCGGCCGGCCGGCATCGAGCCGCGGAAGTAGTGGTACGCCCAGTCGGTGTTGAGGTAACCGATCCCGCCGTACTGGGCGGTGCCGTAGATGTTGGCGCCGGCGAGCTCGGAGTCCTTGCCGTCGTCGTACAGGGCGGCCTGGGGACCGACGTGCTCGTTCCAGGTGCCGTGCAGGTCGTACGACATGATGTTCAGGTAGTCCAGGTACTTCTGGACCTGGAAGGTCTCCATGCCGCGCAGCAGGTAACCGGAGGACGGGGCCGCCACGGTCAGCAGGTAGTGCTTGCCGTCCGCCGCGCCCGCGCGGTCGAGCTTCTCGCGCAGGACCTTCATGAGGACGGCGTAGCCCTTCATGAGCCCGGCGCGCCGGGCGTTGGCCTCGGGCCAGTCGCTCGGGTTGCCCGCGTCCTTCATCGAGGTCGGGTACTCGTAGTCGATGTCGACGCCGTTGAACCCGTACTTCTTGATGAAGTCGACGGCCGAGTCGGCGAAGGTGTTGATGCCCGCCTCGTTGACCGAACCGTCGGCGTTGGTGGCCGTCTTGTAGAAGCCGCCCGTGTCGGTCCAACCACCGACAGAGATCAGCGTCTTCACATCGGGGTGCTGCTTCTTGTACTTGTTCAGCAGGTTGAAGTGACCCTTGTAAGGCAGCGCCGGGTCCATCTCGGCACCGGCGACGCCCGGCCAGGTCATCCCCGTGTTGGCGTTCTCCGGCCCGTCGGCGCCCACGCTGATCTTGTTGGCGGAATCGATGCTCGCGAAGGCGTAGTTGATGTGGGTGATCTTGTCCCACGGAATCTGGTTGGCGAGGAAGGCGGGCCTGCCGTCCTTGCCGGTACGCCAGTTGGCGAAGTAGCCGATGATGCGGCGCTGGTGGTCCGCGCCCATCTTCTCGCGGCCCTCGGTGTCGTACACCGAGCAGTAGGGGACGTCTACGCCGGGCGTCGAGTAAAGCCCCTCGGGGCGACAGTTCTCCTGGGAGGCGGCCTGCGAGACACCGGAAGTGAGGGTTCCGGCCAGCATGGCGCCGATCGCGACCGCACCGGCGGCGAACAACGCCGGTTTGGCCCGCTTGGAAGACAGCACGTTCAGATCCTCCTGGTGGGGGTCCGCGACGACAGGAGTCGCGGTTCGTGCGCAAGACGCGTCTGGGGTTGACGCGTTGGCCCCGTGACTGGATGTCAGGGAGCCGAAGAGAAACGGAGGGAGTGCGTCGGTGGAAGCTGGGGTGACGCAGTGGCCAGACCTTAAGAGGACTAGACCAGGGGGGTCAATAGGTCTGGACCTTTACGATGGTTTTGCTCAGAGCACGTACCGGCCCGACGTCCGGAGGGACCGGCCCGCAGCCCACGGCACCGCACTCCCCTCTCGTCACGACACGGGACGGTTTGACCCCGGTGACGATAGTCCGACCGGGTGGGAACCGGGCCCCACCTGAGAGAAGTCTCATCGCCGTGCCCGCCCGCCCGGTGGCGGGGGCCGAACGGTCGGGCCGCCGGTCCGCCCGGACCACCCGAAGACGTGCAAGTCCGCAGCCCGGGACGTCATTGGCGCCTCGGGCCGAGGCGCACTAGGTTGCCTCTTCGAGCCGGGTGAGGGCAAGCCTCCGGTTCACCCGTCGTTACGGTGCGCCGTCGGTGCAGGGAGACCCGTGAAGCTCAGCACCACACTGCTCGACGTGACCCCGTTGCGGAGCAACGCGCCGTTCCGGCGGCTGTGGATCGGGCGCACGCTCTCCGGGCTGGGCGGTCAGATGAGCCTGGTCGCCGTGATGTTCCAGGTGTGGCAGGAAACGCAGAGCCCCGTCTGGTCGGGAGCGGTCGGGCTGGCCCAAGCGCTCCCCCTCGTCGTCCTCGGGCTCTTCGCCGGTGCGGTCGTCGACCGCGTGGACCGCCGGAAGTTCTCCCTCCTCATGACCGCGGGGCAGGTGGTGTGCTCGCTGCTGCTCGCCCTCCAGGGGTTCCTCGCCCCCCTACCGCCCGCCGGACTGCTCGTGCTCGTCGCGGTCCAGTCCTGCTTCGTGGCCGGCAACGGCCCGGCGACCCGTTCCTTCCTCCCCCTGCTGCTGCCCCCGCACCAACTGGCCGCGGGACTCGCACTGAGCCGCATCGCCTTCCAGGGAGCCCTCCTCCTGGGCCCCGCGCTGGGCGGAGTGGTCGCGGGAACGCTCGGGGTGGGCGCCTGCTACACGATCGACGCACTGACCTTCACCGCCGCGCTCTACGCCGTGTTCCGGCTGCCGGGCATGGAGCCGGGGGGCGCGGCGGCCCGCCCCGGGGTGCGCGGCGTGTTGGACGGGTTGGCCTTCCTCACCCGCACACCCGTGATCCGCGGCGCCCTGCTCACCGACCTCGCCGCGACCCTGCTGGCGATGCCCGTCAGCCTCTTCCCCCTGGCCAACGCGGAACACTTCGGCGGCGACCCGCGCACCCTCGGTCTGTTCCTCACCGCCCTGGCCGTCGGCGGGGTCGCCGCCTCCGTGCTGTCCGGCACCTTCACCCGGCTCCCCCGGCCCGGTGTCGTCATGCTGGTCTCGTCCGCCGTCTGGGGGGTGGCGCTCTCGCTGTTCGGGGCGGCGTCCGACCCCTGGGTCGGGCTGGCCTTCCTCGCCCTGGCCGGAGCCGCCGACACGGTGTCCGTGGTGGCCCGGGGGACGGTGGTCCAGTTGCACACCCCGACGGAGTTGCTCGGCCGGGTCGCCGCCGGCGAGCAGATCGTCGGCCAGGCCGGACCCGACCTCGGCAATCTACGCGCCGGGCTCGTCGCCGATGCCACCTCGGGAGCGACGGCCCTGGTCAGCGGTGGTCTGCTCTGCCTCGGTGCCGTCATCGCGGTGGGTGTCACCACGCCGGAACTGCGCGGACCCCGGCGGGTGCGGTCCCGTCCGGCGGCGGCCCCCGGCGGTTCCCCGGCTCACCCCGCGGCGAAGGAGGCACCGACCCCGCAGGAGTGAGACCATGCGCTCGAAGCCCACCCGTACGCCCGAGGGAGAGTGGACCGCACCCCCATGAACGCACACTCCACCTGGACCACCCGCGTCGAGACCGACGCGGACGTCACCGCCGTTCGGGGGATCAACCTCGCAGCCTTCGACACCCCGGCGGAAGCGGACCTCGTGGACGCGCTGCGCCTCGACCCGGCATGGATCGACGGACTGTCGCTGGTGGCGGTCGACGCCGACGGCGACCCGGTCGGGTACGCCCTGCTGACCCGCTGCCACATCGGGGCGGTGCCCGCCCTGTGCCTGGCCCCCGTGGCGGTGCGTCCCTCCCACCAACGGACCGGGGCCGGCTCCGCGGTGGTCCGCGCCGCACTGGCCGCCGCGGCGCAGCGGGGAGAGCAGTCCGTCGTGGTCCTCGGGCATCCCGCGTACTACCCGAGGTTCGGCTTCGCACCCGCCTCGGCCCACGGGATCGACGTTCCGCTCGACGTCCCCGACGACGCCCTGATGGCGCTCGCCCTCGATCCGGAGCACCCGTTGCCCGGCGGGACGGTACGGTACGCGGCGCCCTTCGGGATCTAGGGACGAGCGGCCCCGCGAGCAGCAGTCCCAGCGCCCAGAAGAAGTGGAGTGCGGCGACGACGAGCACCCGGGCGCACGCGAGGCGTCCCCACGTCCCGGACGCCGGCCGGTCCTCGTACGCACCCGCACCCGCACCGGGACCGGGACCGGGGCCTCACGCGGACGGCCCGGCGCCGACCGGACGCCACAACACGGCGCGCGGCCAGCGGTCCAGGCCATGCGCAGCCTCCCGCTGTCGGATCTCCCGCAACCCCGGGGTCAGTTCGTTCTCGTCGAGGACGCGGAAGCCGATCCGGACGTAGTAGGGCGCGTTCCAGGGGACCTCGGTGAAGGTGGTCAGGGTCAACGCCGCGGCGCCGACGGCACCCGCACGGGCCGCCGCGTGGTCGAGCAGCGTCCGGCCGACGCCCCTGCGTGCCGCCTCCGGGTGCACCGACACCTGCTCGACGTGGAGGCCGCCGTCGACCGGCTCGGCGAGGAGGTAGGCCACGACCGTCCCCGTTCCGCGGGAGACCGCGACCCAACAGGCGTCCAGGGCGGCGAAGCGGGCGAGTTCGTCCAGCGGCGGCGGATCGTCCTCGGCGATCTCGGGCATCCCGATGTCCGCGAAGGCGCGCCCGGCGGCCCGCTCGACCTCCTGGAGACGGGGCAGTTCCTCGGTGCGGACCGAACGGACGGCGAAGGCGGCGCGTGGAGACATGGCCTGATCATCCGGGGTGCGGGGCGGGCGGGCGAGCCCGGGGGTCCCGTCGCCCACGGGACCCCGCGCCGGTTAGCGGAGCGCCCGCGGCCCCTCTACCCTGGCCCAGGGACATCAGCGGCGCGGAGGGGGAACGTTGGGCGCGCCCGGCGACATCATCGACGGACGGTTCGAGTTGCTCGAACGGCTGGGCAGCGGGGGCATGGGCACCGTGTGGCGGGCCCGGGACGCGGTGCTCGGCCGTGAGGTGGCGCTCAAGGAGATGAGGGCGTCCCGTCCGGGGCTCTCCGACCGGGACCGCGAAGTGTTGCGCGAGCGCGTCCTGCGGGAGGCCCGCGCCCTGGGACGCATCCACCACCCCCATGTGGTGACGATCCACCAGGTCGTGCAGTTGCCTCCGGACCCCGACACGGGCGAGGTGCCGCAGCCCTGGCTGGTGATGGAACTGCTGCCCGGCCGCACCCTGGACGACCTGACGGCCGAGTCGCCGCTCGACCCGGTGGCGACCGCCCGGCTCGGCCGTCAGGTGCTGTCCGCACTGCGCGCCGCGCACGCGGCCGGGGTCCACCACCGGGACGTCAAGCCGGCCAACATCATGTTGCGCGAGGACGGTTCGGCGGTCCTCACCGACTTCGGCATCGCCACGCTGCGGGACGCGGGAACGCTGACCGTCACCGGACAGCTGATCGGCTCGCCCGAGTACATGGCTCCCGAGCGGGTCCGGGGCTCCGACGACGACCCCGCCTCCGACCTCTGGTCCCTGGGCCTGGTCCTGTACGTGGCCGTGCAAGGGGTGAGCCCGCTGCGCCGGAGCACGACCTTCGGGACGTTGACCGCCGTCCTGGAGGACCCGGTGCCACCGGCAGCACGGTCCGGGCCGCTGGCCCCGGTGCTGTCCGCGCTGTTGGTGCGCGAGCCGCGGGAGCGGCCCGGTCCCGACCAGTTGGACGCCCTGCTCGCCGCGGTGGAGAACGGCCGGACACCGCAGTGGGCGGCGGCCACCGTGACGGCGCCCGATCCCACAGCGCCGGTTCAGGGTGCTCCGGAGCCGCGTGCCGGGGCGGGTCCGGCAGCAGCGGGCCGGTCCCGCGCGGCGCTCGTGGTGGCCGTGGTCGCCGTCGTCGTGGCGGTGATCACGAGCACCGCACTGCTGCTGGCCCTCAGCGAGGGCGGCGGCGACGGACCGCGGGCGACGGGGGACCGCGCACGTCCGGCCGTCGGCGCCGCTGCCCCGTCCGCTGGTTCCGGCGGGCCTTCCCCGCGCCCCTCCCGTCCTCCTTCGGGGTCGCCCTCGGCCGGGGCGTCCGCGTCGGGCGTCCCGGGGCGGACCGACCCGTCGCGGAGCGCGGCCGCCCCGCCGGACGCCGGGCCGGCCGGTACCTGGATCGCGCAGCTCGCGTCCGTCGAGAGGTCGCTCGGCCACACGGCCCGCGCGCGGCAGGCGGCGGCGCTGCGGGCCCGGGGGCTGTCCGGTGTCCGGGTGCTGTCCAGCGACCGGTTCGCCGCCCTGCGCCCGGGGTACTGGGTGTTCTACGTGCCGGACTTCGCGACCGGGCGGGCGGCGGTGGAGTACTGCCGGAGCAAGGGGCTGGTGACCCGGAACGCCTGCGTCGGACGGTACGTCAGCGACGATGCCGCGGACTTCGTCCTCCAGTGTTATCCGACGGCGCGGGGCGTGCAGCCCGGCAGCCGTTGCACCCGCGACTGACCGGACCGCAGCAACCACCCGGCGGGCGGGTGGGCGGCGGGTCAGTCCAGTCCGACCTGGCTGATCCGGTCGTCGCCGAGGTCCCGCTGCACCGTGCGGAGCAGGGCACCGAGCAGCTGCGCCAGTTGTTCCTGCTGGTCCGTGGTGAGGCCGCCGACGAGTTCGGCCTCGCGGTGCAGCACATGGCCGACGGCCGCTTCGACGACCCGGTGGCCGGCTTCGGTCAGGGTGACGTCGACGGTCCGGGGTCGGCCGGCACCCGACCGCCGGGTGACCAGTCCCTCGCGTTCCGCGCGGGCCACCCGCTGGGAGACGGCTCCGGCGGTGACCAGGGAGCGGCGGGCCAGTTCGCGGGTGCTCAGGGTGTAGGGCGGGCCGCCCCGGCGCAGGACGCTGAGCAGGTCGAGCGTGGCGGCGTCCACCTCGGCGCGGGCGAGGATCCGGCGGCGGTCGTCCCCGAACAGCTTGGCGAGCTGCCACACCGGGGTGACGATCCCGATCGGCGCGACCGGCACGCCGGGCAGTTCGCGGGCCCAGGCGGCGGAGATCTCCTCGACGGTGGCGGCGCCCCGGCCCCGCTCCGCGGCCCCGTTCGGGTGCGCGTCCCGGTCCGCACGGTCTGCGGTCCCTCGTGCGTCCCGTTCGGCTCCGGTGCCCTCGCTTGCCACAGCGCCCCTCCCCCGTCTTATATTTAGACCTGAATTTAGACCTGAACGAACAGTGGAGGGACAGCATATGGCACGCACCGTCCTGGTCACCGGCGGTGGCACGGGCATCGGACGAGCGATCGCCCGCCAGTTCGCCGCCCTGGGGGACGACGTGGTCGTCACCGGTCGCCGTGCGGGGCCGATCCGGGCACTGGCCGAGGAGACCGGGGCGCGGGCGCTGGTCTGCGACCACACCGACCCCGCGGCGGTCGAACACCTGGTGGGCCTGCTCCCCGGCACCGTTGACGTACTGGTCAACAACGCCGGCGGCAACACGGACTTCGACGCGGACGGGGCCGGCGGGCTCGCCGCGTACGCCCGTGACTTCCGGGCCAATCTGGACGCCAACCTCGTCAGCGCCGCGCTGACCACGAAGGCCCTGGAGGAGCGGCTCGTCGCAAGCGGCAGCGTCATCCAGATCGGGTCGATCGCAGCGGGTCAGGGCGCCGGCTCCTACGGGGCGGCCAAGGCCGGACTCATCGCCTGGAACCTCGACCTGGCGAAGGGGCTGGGCCGGCGGGGCGTCACCGCCAACGTCGTCGCACCGGGTTACGTCGCCACCACCGAGTTCTTCCGCGACCGCCTCACCGGAGAACGTCAGGACGCCCTGGTCGCCGCGACGTCCACCGGTCGGGCGGGCACTCCGGAGGACATCGCCGGCGCGGTGCTCTTCCTCGCCTCGACCGCCGCGCGGCACGTCACCGGGCAGGTGCTCCAGGTGAACGGAGGTGCGTACACCCCGCTGTGAGCCGCGGTGGGTCAGTAGCGCAGGGCCCGGTCGACCTCGGTGCGGATGGTTCCGGACAGTTGGTGGGTGCTCCGCGCCACCGCCTTCTCGGTCCCTGCGGCGGGCACGTCGGACACGGTCACGGCGACGGTGTCGACGAGGTTCCCTGCGGAGTCCTTGAACGTGACCTGGACGACGAAGGACTTGGTGCTGTCGGCGGTGTTGCGGGCGGTGACCTCGACCGTGGTGCGGCCGTCCCCGTCGGTGGCCTGGCCGGAGAGCTTCACCTCGTCCCGGGCGTCGACGCCGTCGGTGACCTCGTCGATCTTCCGTTCGGCTGCTGCGGAGGCCGAGGCAGCGGCCTCGGCGGCCTGGGAGGCGAGGCCGGCTCCCGCGGAGGCCGCGGCCGAGGCCGCCTTGGAGACCGTGCCCGACGGCGAACCCCCGCCCTCGGAGCAGCCGGTGCCGGTGGCGGCGAGCCCCGCCACCAGAACGACGCCCGCCACGCCCCGTCCGAAGTGCCCGTTCACCTGCTGCCTCCCGTGCCGTGATCGCTCCCCGCCCCGGCCAGTCAAGGGGCCGTCGGGGCGATCCGCACCTCCGGGCCGCCGAACGGGTGGCCACGGGTGCGCGTCGCGGGGTGCGTCCGGCCGAGCGGCCCGATCAGAACGAGTCGCCGTACCAGTGGACGGCGCCCGGCGCGGCGAGGGTGCGCTCGACGCGGTCCGGGGCTTCGGTGAGCGGGCGGGCCATGCCGGTGGGGTCCACGGCCTCGACGGCGGTGCCGGCGGCGATCAGGAGCGGCGCGGCCCGCCGGGACGCGGCGCACGGCGGCGTCAGGAGCCGGACCCCGGTGCGCCCGGCGGTCCGGGCCCGGGCCCGGGCCGCGAGGTGCGCGTACAGGTCGTCGAGCACCCCTGGCGCTGCGGGTTCGTGCGCCGTCTCCAGGACGTCCACCCGGTCCGGGCCCGTCGGACGGGCGACGAGCCAACCGCGCGGTGGACCGCCCCGACGGGGCTCGGCGAGCAGCGACCAGCAGTGGGGCCCGTACCAGGCGGGCACCCGTACCCGCCAGTCGTCGGCGTCGCGGACGGTGCTCAGCGGCCGGGCCGCGTTGTGGGCCGACTGGAGCCGGACCACCGCCGGGGCGTCGGCGGGGAGCACGGGGCGCACCCGGTACCGCCCGCTGCCCTCGCTGGTTCGCCCGTTCCGTGCCGGGAGCGCGCCCTCGGTGCGGGGGCGGTGGAACTCCCGCCAGCCGGAGCCCCGGTAGACCCCGGGCGTGCCGGTGAACAGCAGGGACCAGGCGCAGCCCTCCGCCGTCATGGTGTCGACCGCCCGGGCCAGCAGTTCCCCGACCAGTCCCCGTCCCCGGGCCTCGGGGCGGGTGGCGACGGAGCCGATGCCGCCGACGCGTCGGGGTGCGCCGGTCGCGTCGCGCAGGGTGCGGGGGACGTACACGACGACCGCGTCGAGGGTGCCGTCGGTGCGTGCGGCGACGAAGGTGCGGTGGTGGCGGCCCGGGTCGAGGGCGTGCAGCGCGGGGAGGTGACGGGCGGTGGGGAAGCAGAGGGCCCACAGGGCGTGCAGGGCCGCCCCGTCGCCGGGGCGGGCGGTGCGGATCACGGGCGGACGTCCTCGGAGCGGGCGTCGCCCGGGGGGAGGGTGGTCCGGTAGGGCGGCAGGAAGCGGGTGCGGGGCATCTGGTCGGCGAGGACGCCGCCGTCGACGACGAGCCGGGTGCCGGTGAGGTAGGCGCCCGCGTCGGAGGCGAGCAGGAGGAGCGCGCCGACGCACTCCTCGGGGTCGGCGTAACGGCCGAGGGGGATGCGCTCGCGGTACGCGGACTCGAACGCTTCCCGGTCGAACGGGAACTCCCCGTCGATGGGGGTGTCGACCATGCCGGGGGCGAGCGTGTTGGCGGTGATGCCGTGCGGGGCGAGTTCCACGGCGAGGGTCTCGGTGAGGAGTTGGGCGGCGGCCTTGGAGGCGTTGTAGTGGGCGAGCCCGGCCTCGGCGACCAGCGCGTTCTTGGAGGTGACGGTGATGATGCGGCCCCGCACGCCGTCCGCGATCATGTGCTCGGCGATCCGCTGGGACAGGAAGAACACGGCGTCGACGTTGACCCGCATGATCTGTTGCCAGGACGCGGGGGTGATGGTGTTGAAGCGTTCGAGGGCGGCGGTTCCCGCGTTGTTGACGAGGACGTCCGGGGCGCGGTCGAGGTCGGAGCGGATGCGGTCGGCGAGCGCGGGCAGTTCTTCGGTGCGGGCGAGGTCCTGGGCGTAGGTGTGGCTACGGCGGCCGAGGGCGTGGACCGCCGCCTCGGTCTCCGCGAGGCCCGGGGCGCCCGGCAGGTCGACCAGGACGAGGTCGGCGCCCGCTTCGGCGAGTCCGACGGCGAAGGCGCGGCCCAGACCCCGGGCGGCCCCGGTGACCAGGGCGGTACGGCCCGCGAGGCTGAATCGGTGCATGGGTTCGTTCCTCGGTGGGAGGGGGACGCCCGGGCGGGCGGGAGTCCGGAGCGGGCCCGGGGGCGCGGGGTGCGCGCCCCCGGGCGGTCGCGCGGTCGGTTCCCTGCGGGTGCGCGAGGGGAACCGGTGCCGCGGTCAGCCGGTGAGGCCGAGCAGGGGCAGCGCATCGCGGTGGATCAGCTTCTCCACCTCGTCCCGGTCGAGGGGCGGCAGACCGGGGATGCCGGGGACGTCCGCCACGGCCCGGAGCCCGGCGACGGAGTCGTCCACGGTGGTGAACGGGTAGTCGCTGCCGAACAGCAGCTTGTCCCAGACCCCGTAGTCCTGGACGAGCCGCAGGCTGTGCCAGAGCTGGAAGGGGCGGTAGTGCAGCGCGCTGACGTCCGCGTAGACGTGCGGGTGCTTGCGGATGACCGCGATGCACTCGCCCTCGAAGGGGTGGCCGAGGTGGGCGAGGACCATGCGGAGTTCGGGGTGGCGGATGGCGACCGCGTCGAGGTGGCGCGGCATCGCGTACTCCAGGGGCGCCGCCGACACGAAGGTGGTCCCCGTGTGGACGAGCAGCGGCAGCGCGTGCCGCTGCGCGTAGGCGTAGAGCTCGTCGTAGGCCGGGTCGGCGGGGTCGAACCCGGCGTACATCGGCATGAGTTTGATGCCGCGCAGTCCGAGTTCCTGGTGCCCGTACCGGAGTTCGTCCTGCCATCCGGGTTGGGTGGGGTCGATCGAGAGGTAGCCGATGAGCCGGTCGGGGTGGGCGGCGGTGTAGGCGGCGACGGCCGCGTCGTCCACCCACAGGCCGCTGCGGCGGGCCTTGCCGCCGACGACGACGGTGCGGGTGCCCTCGGGGGCGGTGGCGGCGTACGCCTCCCAGTCGACCGTCAGGTCCACCTCGCCGGCGTGCGCCCGCGCGGAGTCGGAGGCGAAGGGGTCGCCGATGTCGTGGTGGTGCCGGAACAGGTGGGAGTGGACGTCGGTGATCATGACGGCCGCCTCCGCGTCGACGGCCGCGGCCCGACGGGGCCGTGCGCTGCGGGTTCCGTCATGTGCGGTTCCTCTTCTCCCAGCCGTCTTCGAACATGTTCCAGAACCGGTGGGTCGGCGGGTGTTCCGCGAAGACCTCGTCCACGAGCTCGACGCCGAGGCCGGGCGCGGTCGGCAGGCCGATGTGCCCGTCCACGAGGGGGAGGGTGCCCTTGAGGGCGTGGAAGACGTGGTCCTCCAGCAGACCGTCGAAGGTCTCCAGGATCTTGAGGTTGGGGATGCCGAGGGCCGCATGGACGGACGCGGTGGTGCACAGCGGCGAGTTGGAGTTGTGCGGGGCGACGAGCATGCCGTGGGCGTCGGCGATGGCGGCGATCTTGCGGACCTCGGTGAACCCGCCCGCCATCGACAGGTCGGGCTGGACGATGTCGACGGCCGCGGTGGCGAAGAGCTGTTTGTACTCGTAGCGGTTGTGGAAGTGCTCGCCGCCGGAGATCGGGAAGGCGGCCCGCTGCCGCAGTTCCGCGTACCGCTCGATGTGGGTCCACGGCATCGGCTCCTCGAACCAGCCGATGTCGAAGGGTTCGAGGGCGTGGACCAGTCGGCTCGCGGTGGGCATGGCGAAGCGGGCGTGGCCCTCGACGAAGAGGTCGACCTCCGGGCCGATCGCCTCGCGCACGGCGGCGACGAGGTCGAGGGAGCGGCGCAGTTCGGCGCGTTCCAGTTCGTGCAGGCCGGGGCCGAAGGGGTCGAACTTGAGGGCGGTGAAGCCCTTGGCGACGGTGGCCCGGGCCTTGGCGGCGAAGACGTCCGGGTCGCGTTCGCCGTTGTACCAGCCGTTGGCGTAGACCCGGACCCGGTCCCGGCAGGCGCCCCCGGTGAGCCGGTAGGCGGGCACCCCGAGGGCCTTGCCCATCAGGTCGTACATGGCCTGGTCGAGGCCGGACAGGGCGATGCCGCCCATGTCTCCGCCGCGCAGGAAGTCGCCCTGGTAGAGCCGGAGCCAGACCTCCTCGACGTCGAAGGGGTCGGCGCCGATCAGATGGCGGCGGGCGAGGGATTCGGTGAGGGCGCAGACCTCGGCGCCCCGGTACGGGTGGGTGATCTCGCCGATGCCCGACAGTCCCTCGTCGGTGTGGACGCGGACGTAGCCGAAGTCGCGCCAGGCGGTACCGAGCATCAGGGTCTCGACGCGGCTGATCCGTCCGGCGGGGCCGGCGGGGCGGGAGGTGTTGACGGTGAGCATCAGCGGACCGCCCCGCCCATGGTGGAGGCGTTCTCCAGGTCGCGGGCGCCCCCGTCGGCGAGGACGGCCCGTACGGCGGCCTCGGTGCCTTCGAGCAGCCGGTCGACGTCCGCATCGGTGTGTGCGTAGCTGAGGTGGCTGCGCTTGAGGTTGAGCGGGAGTTCGAACAGTCCGTGGTCGAGAAGGCGGCGGCGGTAGCCGACGAAGAGGGTCGCGTCGTTGGCGAGGAGGTCGTCGTAGGTGCGCGGGGCGTCGCCCGGCATGAAGTAGGTGACGAACACGGAGCCGTGGCCGGTGACGACGACGGGCACGCCGAGCCGCTGGTACACCTCCCTCAGCCCGGTGCGGACCCGCTCGCCGAGGCGGTGGACGTGGTCGTGGACGGGTTCCGTGCGGAGCTTGTGCACGGTGGCGAGGGCCGCGGCGACCACGGAGGGGTGGCCGTTGTAGGTGCCGGCGAAGAAGGCGGGGGCACCGGGGCGGGTGGAGAACAGGTCCATGAGGTCGGCGCGTCCCCCGATGGCGCCGACCGGGGCGCCGTTGGCGATGGCCTTGCCGAGGGTGGTGAGGTCGGGGGTGACCCCGCTGATCGACTGCCAGCCGCCGAGCGCGTGGCGGAAGCCGGTGATCACCTCGTCGAAGACGAGGACGCTGCCCGCCCTGGTGGTCTCCTCGCGCAGGGTGCTCAGGAACTCCGGGTACGGCAGGAGGGTGCCGACGTTGTGCGGAACGGGTTCGACGATGACCGCGGCGATGTCGTGGCCGTGTTCGGCGAAGGTGCGGCGGACGGCCTCGCTGTCGTTGAACGGCAGCACCAGGGTGGCGTCCAGCACCTCGGGGAGGATGCCGGTGGAGATCGGATCGTGACGGCCGACCTTCTCGGGTGCGGAGATGACGTTGAGACTGACCGAGTCGTGCCACCCGTGGTAACAGCCCTGGAACTTGACGATCAGGCGGCGTCCGGTGGCGGCGCGGGAGACCCGTAGCGCGTGGAAGGTGGCCTCGCTGCCGGTGCTGGTGAGGAGGACCTTCTCCACGGAGGGGATCAGCTCGGTGAGTTGTTCGGCGAGTTGGACCTCGCCCTCCGTCACCCCGACGCCCAGATGGCCGATGCGGGCGCCGGCCTCGGCGGTGGCGCGGGCCACGTCGGGGTCGTTGTGGCCGAGCAGCGGGGGACCGAAGGCGGCGTGGAAGTCGGTGTACTCGCGGCCGTCGGCGTCCCGGAACCGGGCGCCCGAGGTCGCGGTGACGACGAGGTCGGCGAGTCCGGGAACGCTGCGCTGGCCGCTGTTCACGCCGCCGGGCACGACCTTGCGGGCGCGCTCGGCGATCCGGGCTCCGGAGGTGGTGTCCGGGCCTGAACTCATGGTGCTTGCTCCTTGCGTCGAGAGTCGTCGGGTGCGGAGGCCCTGCCCGGCCTTCGCACCCCGGCGCCATCCGCCCGGCAGTCGCCGCAGGAAGTGGGTCGGTTCGTTCGGTGGAGCTGTGCGATCTGTACGGCTTGCCGTGCAGATCGGATGAGATGGTGCGGTGAATTTTCAGAACACCGTTCTGTGATGCAGAACAGTTCCTGAAGGTTACGACCGCCACTCCCCTCGGTCAACCCCTTTCGCCCCCATGACCCCCTCCACTACGGCTAAGCTGTTCGGTCATGACGAACAGAGCTGGTCCGGACGAGCCGAAGTACTGGGTGAAGAGCGTCGCCAGGGCCGCCGATCTCCTGGAAGTCCTCGCCACCCCCGCACCCGGCAACGGGCTGAGCGTCACGGAGGTGGCGCAGATCTGCGGCATCTCCAAGAGCGCGGCCTTCGGCACCCTCCAGACCCTGCGCGCGTACGGCCTCGTCTCCGACGACGGCGAGGGCATGAACCGGCGGTACCGGCTCGGCATGGGACTCGCCCGCCTCGGCGACCGGGCCCGCGCCCAGGTCTCCCTCCGAGGGGTCGCCCACCCCGTGCTGCGGGAGTTGACCCGGCTGACCGGCATGGCCTCCCGACTCGCCGTGCCGGAGGACGGACACGCGGTGGTGGTCGACCAGGTCGAGCTGGACCACCGGGTCCGGCTGGACCTGCGGATGGGGCAGCGCGAGCTCCCCCACTGCACCGGCCTCGGCAAGGCCCTGCTGTCCGCGGTGCCCGCGGCCGAGGCCGCCGCCGTGATCGAACGTCACGGACTGCCCCGCCGCACCCCCCGCACCATCACGGACCCCGCGACGTTCCTCGCGCACCTGCGGGACATCGCACGGGTCGGCTACGCGCTCGACGACGAGGAGGACGCCGAGGGCATCCTCTGCATCGGCGCACCCGTCCGCGACGACCACGGCACGTGCGTGGGGGCGATCAGCATCACGGGGCTGAAGCTCGGACTGCCCGCGTGGCGCTACCAGGAGCTGGGCGGGCAGGTGCGGGACGCCGCCGAGCAGATCAGTACGGCACTGGGCTGGGCCGCGCCGGACCAGGACGACGACACGGGCCGGGCGGACCGGCCGGCCGACCCGCCCGTGCACCCCTGACCTGACCGAACCGGCCGCACACCGGGCCGACCCGCGCACACTCCACCCCCTCGCCCCCTCACGCCCCCACGCCCCCAGGCCCCCAGGCCCCCAGGCCCCCACGGCACGCTGCCCCGGCCGCGCGATCGGCCGCGCCGGCCAACGCGGGGGCGTCCGCGCCGCGCCCTGCACGACCGTTCCGCCCCGGTACCGCTGCGCCCCCACCGAGGTCACCCGGGCGGAAAGTCGTCGCGAACGACCCCTTGACCTCCCGTCGAACCGGCACGTACGTTCCTGCCATCCGCCGGGACGTTCCCGTCACCGGCCCCGCATCTGCGCACGAATCCCCTCCCGGGCCCTGCCCTTCCGTCCGGGAACCCCTCTGTTCGTCCTTCAGAGGGCGCTCTCTTCGAGCCATCCGCCGTATCGGCAGTCCACCCGCAGGAACGCTCCCTTTCCGTCCGGTTCCCCGGCATTCCCCGGAAGGCGAAGTCCGCGATGAGCGTTCCGCACCACCCGAACACCGCACGCCGCAACCTGCTGCGCGCCTCCGGCATCGCCGGTCTGGCCGTCGCGGGCACGGCAGCCGCCACCGCACCGGCCCACGCCAAGTCCGCCAAGGACGCCACCCTGCACGTCGCCACCGTCGCGGAACTCCGCGCCCTGTTCCCCAGGTCCCTGCGCGCCGACGCCGTGGTGGTCGTCGCGGGGTACCACCGGGCGGGCGACGGAGGGACCTTCGCGGCCCGCTGGGACGACGGGTCGACCGCTCCCCACAACGGCGGCACCGTCATCGCCCCCGCCACCAGGCGCCCCGGCGCCGGTCGCTGGCTACAACTCCACACCGGCGTCCTCGACTTCCGCACCTTCGGCCACTTCGACGCCGACGAGCCGGCCGACGACGCGCTCGACGCCATGGTCGAGGACCCCACCGTCCACCGCGTCGAGGCCCACACCCCGCTCCTCCTCCAGCGGCGGCACACCTTCACCCGCTCCCACATCGAACTGGACTTCCACGGCAACCGCCTGCACACCCGGGGCACCGAGAAGAACACCCACGACAACCCCTTCGGCGCCACCCTCGCCTTCCGCGGCCGGACCACCGACGACACCCACGGCCACCGACTGACCGCCGCGATGCCCGACCTCTCCGACGTCTTCGAGGTCGGCGACTCCGGCCGCTTCGCCGTCGGACAGTGGTGGGCCGTCGAGGTCAACGCCCTCGCCGGACGGTGGGAGCGCGAAGTCCAGCGGCTGGTGCAGGTGACGCAGATCGTCGACGGTTCCCGCATCCGGGTGAACTACCAGATCGGCTGGGACCTCGCGGCGGGGCGCACCCTCAGTTGGACCCGCATCGAACCGGTGGACCGCGCCCACGTCCGCAACCTGGTCTTCGAAGGCGCGGGCGACGACCAGTACACCGGCACCCACCCCGTCTCCTACGAGTACGCGGTGCGCTGCGACGTCTCCGGGATCGAGGCGACGGGCACCTTCTGGCCGGTCGTGATGCGCCGCTGGTGCACCCACTTCCGCACCGAGCGCTGTTCGCTCACCAATCCCAAGTCGGTCACGTACGGCGGCGCCGGATACCTGACCCAGCAGATCTACTGCCTGTACGGGCACGTGACGGACTGCCACGTGTCCAACGCGCGCCACCTCAACGACTTCACGGCCTCGGCCTACTGCTACGTCACCAACTGTCACGGCGACGGCGACGACCAGGGGCCGTTCGTCACCCACGGCCAGTACGAGCACGATCTCGTCTACACCGGCAACTCGGGGTTGATGACCTTCGCCAACTCCGGGGCGGCCTGGGGCGGAGCGGCCAAGCGGATCACCGTACGGCGCCACTCCTGCTCCTGGTTCGTGGCCCGGGTCAAGGTCACCGACCTGACCCTGGAGGACGTGACCGTCATCGGCAAGAAGTCCCTGGCCGGTTCGGGGATGCTGTGGGTGAACGCGGACGGCGTGCAACTGCGCGGGTGCACCGCCAGCGGTCCGCTGATCGTCTCCCAGGCGTCCCGGCGGTCCGCGCGGCCGAACGTCATCGCGGACTCGTCCTTCGCCCTCGGCCCGGGCGCCGAGGTCACCCGGGCCGAGGTGACGACGCCCCTGACGCTGGAGCGGGTGACCCTCACCGGGGTCGGCGGCGCCGCGTTCAAGGGCACCGGACGGCTCACCCTGGACCACTGCGAGCTGACCGGCGCACCGGACGCCGCACCCGCCACGTACGCGCACTCCGAGGTGCACGTCGAGGGCGGACGCCTCACCGACACCGGGATCCGGTTGACCGGAGCCGGGGACCAGACGCTACGGATCGACGGCGCCCGGCTGACCGGCACCACCAAGGACGGCGCGTTGTTGTCCCGCGCGGGCGCCGACCGCACCGTCACCTGGCGGCTCGGCGGCGTCGAGTCCACCGCCCCGGACGGCACCGCCCACGTCCAGCTCACCGACGGGGTCAACCGGTACCGCGCGCACGGCTGCGCCTTCACCGGTGGACGGCTCGAACTGCGCCCGGGCGCCTTCGGCGACGGCGGCCACCTGCTGCACACCGGGTGCGTCGAGGACGGCACGGAACGCACCGCGCTGCCCGACGAGGGCCCCGCGGTGTCCCACGGCACGGGCAATCTGCGCCCCTGAACCCCGCGGCCCGCCCGGCGCCCGCCCACCGCCCCACCGAACCAGGGAACTCCTGTGCCCACGCATACCCCGATCACCGACCGACCGGTGCGCGTCGCCCTCGTGGGCGCCGGGAACCGCGGCCTCACCTACACCGAGTGGATCAAGGCGAACCCCGAGCGGGCGCAGCTCGTCGCGGTCGCCGACCCCCGTCCGGCGGCACGCGCCGCGGCCGACGCGCCGGTCGAGTTCGACGACTGGCGCCCGCTGGCGGAACAGCGGATCGCGGACGCCGTGATCGTCGCCACCCAGGACCGCGCCCACGTCGAGCCGGTGCTCGCGTTGGCCCGGGCCGGGTACGCGGTCCTCGCCGAGAAGCCCCTGGCGCCGACCGAGGAGGAGACCCGGACCCTGGTCGAGGGGGTGCGGGAGGCGGGGGTGTTGTTCGCCGTCTGTCATGTGATGCGCTACCAGCCGTACACGGACCTGGTGAAGCGGGTCGTGGACTCCGGGGTGCTCGGTCAGTTGGTGTCCCTGGACCACCTGGAGCCGGTCGGCTGGTGGCACTACGCGCACAGCTACGTACGTGGCCCCTGGCGCAGCGAGAAGCACTCCTCGCCGATGCTGCTCGCCAAGTCCTGCCACGACCTCGACTGGATCAGTTACGTCCTGGGCGGCCGGATCGAGGAGGTGGCGAGTTTCGGGGGGCTCGCGCACTTCCGGCCGCAGAACGCACCGGCCGGATCGGCCGAGCGGTGCCTCGACTGCGCGGTGGAAGCCGGTTGCCCGTACAGCGCGTTGAAGCTGTACCTGCCGACGCTGCGCGAGAAGGGCGCGGTGTGGCCGGTCACCCATGTGACGGAGGCGACCGACGAGGCGGGGCTGCTCCGGGCCCTGCGCGAGGGCCCGTACGGGGTGTGCGCGTACCGGTCGGACAACGACGTGGTCGACCACCAGGTGCTGGCCATGCGGCTGTCGGGCGGGGTGACGGCCACCTTCCAGATGGTGGCGTTCACCGAACAGACGCACCGGCAGACCAGGATCTTCGGTTCGCACGGCTGGTTGCGGGGGGACGGCGAGCGGGTGACCGTCCAGGACTTCAGGACCGGCGACACGGTGACGCACGAGCTGGGCGGCAGCGGCTCGAACGCGGCGGACGGGCACGGGGGCGGTGATCCGGCGCTGGTCGAGGCGTTCGTCCGGGCCGTGGCCACCGGCGATCCGGGTGCCGTCCGTTCGGGGACGACGGCCTCGCTCGGCAGTCACCTCGCGGCCTTCGCCGCGGAACGGGCCCGGCACTCGCGGACCGTGCAGACCGTGCCGGCGGGCTGACCGGACCCCCGCGCCCCCTCGCTCCCCCGCTTCGTCCGACACCCCCCGACGCCCCTTCCCGGAAACCTCCCCGCTCCACACCGACGAACAGCAGCCTTCGGAGGCACCCTCATGTCACGTTCCTCTACCGTCCGCACCTCCGCCCGTCGTGGCAGACTCCGGACCGCCGCCGTGCCGGTGGTGTCCACCGCCCTGGCCACCGCCCTGCTCACCGCCTGCGGCGGGGGGAGCGGCGGCAGCGGCGACAAGTCCGTCACGATGTGGACGTACCCGGTGATCTTCGACGAGGCCAAGAACAAGGCGTACTGGGACGGTCTGGTCAAGGAGTTCGAGAAGGCGAACTCCGGCGTCTCGGTGAAGGTGGAGACCTTCCCGTGGGCCAACCGGGACACCGCGCTCGCCACCGCCATCGCCTCCGGCAAGGGCCCGGACGTGGTGTACCTGGTCCCCGACCAGCTGCCGAAGTACGCCAAGAGCATCGTCCCGGCCGACGCGTACATGCCGGCCGACGCCACGTCCGACTACACGGACTTCGCCCTCACCTCCGTGACCGTGGACGGCAAGGCGCTCGGCACCCCGGTGCTGACCAGCGCCAACCCGCTGATCTGCGACAAGCGGGTGTTCGAGGCGATCGGGGAGAGCGCGTACCCGCAGACCTGGGCCGATCTGGAGGGCCTGGCACCGAAGCCGAAGGAGAAGGGCTACTACGCCACCAGTTACAGCGGCGACACCCAGCAGACCCTCAACATGACGTTCTACCCGCTGCTGTGGCAGGCCGGCGGCGACGTGTTCACCGAGGACGGCAAGAAGACCGCGTTCAACGAGGACGCCGGGGTCAAGGCGCTGACGTACCTCAAGGGCCTGGTGGACGGCGGCCACACCGACAAGGACCTGGTGACGACCACGCCGAAGCTGGAGCAGACGCCCGTCGCCAAGGGCAAGGTGGCCTGCACCTGGCAGAACGTGGCGGCCGACGTGGAGCCCTTCTGGGGCAAGGAGAACATCGTCGTCCGACCGCCGCTCAAGGACGCCGAGTCCGTCGGTTACGGCACGGTCGGTGCCCTGTCGATGCTGAAGGGCGCCAACGAGGAGGTCGCCGGCGACTGGATCTCCTTCGTGGCCGAGGCGAAGAACGCGGCCGGTCTGGAGAAGGAGTCCGGGTACTTCCCGGCCCGGAAGTCGGGCGGCGACCTGTACCCGGGCGACGCGCTCCAGAAGGCGGTGGGCGACACCCTGCCGACCATGACGGCGGGACCGCTGCACGACAAGTCCCGTGAGGTGATGGGCGTGTTGGCGCCGGAGATCCAGGCGGCCCTGCTCGGCAAGAAGAGCCCCCGGGACGCGCTGGACGCGGCGGCCAAGGCGGCGGACGCGATGCTCGCCCGCTGACGTCCGCCCGAGCGGGGCGGCCGGGGGCGCGAGCCGCCGCCCCCGCCCCGCCTCTCCTGAGTCCCTACCGGCCGGGCCCCGTACCCGCGGGCCGCCCGGCCCCGTCCTCAGACCTCCCTCCCCCGCACCGCAAGGAGAATCACCGTGGCAGTCGTCGCGGAACGCGCCCGTCGGGGCCGTCTCAGCGGGCCGCTGGCGCGCCGCGAGGCCCGGATCGGCCTGCTGTTCGTCCTCCCCTGCTTCCTGCTCTTCCTGGCCTTCCGGTTCGGTCCGGGTGTCGCCGGCGTGCTGATGAGCTTCACCGACTACTCCCTGACCGGCGGCGGCCAGTTCATCGGCCTCGACAACTTCTCCCGGCTGTGGGACGACCCGCTGTTCTGGCAGGCCCTCCAGGTGACGGTCATGTACACGGCCATCGCGGTGCCCGGCACGCTGCTGATCTCGGTGGCGCTGTCGCTGCTGACCCGGCGGGCCTTCCGCGGGTCCAAGGTCTTCCGGTCGGTGTTCTTCCTCCCGGTGGTCACCTCCCTGGTGCTCGCCGCGACCGTGTTCGTGTGGATCTTCTCCACCGGTGGCCCGTGGTCGACGCTCATGGGATGGCTGGGCCTCTCCGAGGGCTCCTGGCTGTCGGACGACGTCCTCGTCATCCCGGCCCTGGCGCTCGTCGGCGTCTGGTCCCGCTTCGGCTACGGGATGCTCATCCTGCTGGCCCGGATGCAGGACGTCCCCCGGGAGTTGGAGGAGGCCGCCCTCACCGACGGCGCGGGGCCCTGGCAGCGGTTCCGGTACATCGTGCTGCCCCAGCTGAAGCCGACCCTGTTCTTCCTCGCGGTGATCGAGACGACCGCGTCGTTCCAGGTGTTCGACGCCGTCTACACCATGACGGGCGGCGGCCCGGCGAACGCCAGCTACACCCTCGTCTTCCAGCTCTACGACGCGGGCTTCAAGTACTTCGACCTGGGCTACGCGGCCACCATCGGTGTCGCGCTGTTCGTGCTGACCCTGGTGGTCGCGTTCGTGCAGCGGCTCGTGATCGGGAAGGACCAGTGACCATGACCACGACCACCACACCGGTCAAGTCCCCCTCCACCGGGGCCGGAGGGCCGACCGGGAGCAGCGGGGCGAAGCCCGACCGCCGCGGGGAACGCCGGCTGCGCCGGGAGGCCGAGCGCGACGCGGTTCCGCACGCGATGCGCGGAACGCGGGGCGGGCGGATCGGGCGGGCGGTCCTGCTGGGACTCGCGGCGCTCGTCACCGTCTTCCCGTTCTACGCGATGGTCGTGCTGTCCCTGAAGCCGTCCGCCGCCGTCGAGTTCCCCGGCAGTCTGCTGCCCTGGCCGTTGACCGGCGAGGCGTACGACAGCGTGTTCCGTGCGCAGGACGTGCCGCGTTGGGTCTTCAACACCCTCGTCTACTCCCTGGTGTCGGTCGTCGGCACCCTGCTGCTGGCCTCGCTCGCGGGATACGCCTTCGCGAAGAAGCGGTTCCCCGGGCGGGAGGCCATGTTCTGGTCGTTCCTGTCGATGGTGATGGTCCCGTACCACGTGACGATGATCCCCACCTTCGCGATGATCGCGAAGCTGGGCGGGGTCGACACGTACTGGGGTCTGATCGTGCCGACCCTCGCCAACGCACAGGCGGTCTTCCTGATGCGGCAGTTCATCAAGGGGCTGCCCGACGAACTGTTCGAGGCGGCGCGCCTGGACGGCTGCAACGAGTGGCAGATCTTCCGGCGGATCGTGTTGCCGCTGCTCAAACCGATCCTCGCCACGCTCGGCGTCTTCGTCTTCCTGTGGCACTGGAACGACTTCCTGTGGCCCCTGGTCATCGGCCAGTCCACCGACATGCGGACCCTCACCGTCGGCATCGCCTCGCTCCAGCAGCAGAACGTGCCGCTCAACGTGGTCCTGTCCGGCTCCGTCATCGCGTTCGTGCCCATCTTCGCCGCCTATCTGGTGGGCCAGCGCTACTTCACCGAGGGCGTCACGGCGTCCGGAATCAAGGGATAGCACTCCATGTTCACCGACGAGGCGGCGCTCGAAGAGCGCCTCGCCACCCCTTCTCCCGCCCTCGTCGCGGATCTCGCCCGACTGGACGGCGATCTGCTGGTGCTCGGCGCGGGCGGCAAGATGGGCCCCAGCCTGTGCCGGCTGGCGCGCCGCGCACTGGACGCGGCCGGACGCACCGACACGGTGGTCCACGCGGTGTCGCGCTGGTCCGACCCGGCCGCCGCCCGCGTGTCGGCGGCCGACGGGGTGCGGACCGTGGCCTTCGACCTGATGGACCCGACGGCCGACCTCGCGGACCTCCCGGACGCGGCGAACATCGTGTTCATGGTCGGCGCCAAGTTCGGTTCGGCCGGGGCGCCCTCGCACGCCTGGGCCGTCAACGCGGCGCTGCCCGACCGGGTGGTGCGGCGCTGGCCGGCCGCCCGGATCGCCGCCTTCTCCACCGGCAACGTCTACCCGCTGGTGCAGGTGACCTCCGGCGGCTGCACCGAGGAGCATCCGGTGGGGCCGGTCGGCGAGTACGCGATGTCCTGTCTGGGGCGGGAGCGGATCTTCGGGCACGCAGCCCTGACCCGCGGCACCCGGGTGGCCCTGATCCGCCTTAACTACGCGGTCGACCTGCGCTACGGGGTCCTCGCCGACATCGCCGTCCGGGTCCGCACGGGCGCAGCCGTCGACGTGCGGACCTCCGCGGTGAACGTGGTGTGGCAGGGATACGCCAACGAGGTGACCCTGCGCTCCCTGCTGCACGCCACCGACGGCGAGGCGTTCACCCTCAACCTCACGGGACCCGAAACGGCCCCGGTCCGACGGATCGCGGACTGGTTCGGCGCCGAGTTCGACACCGCGGCGGTGTACGAGGGCGCGGAGTCCGGGACGGCCCTGCTGTCGGACGCGAGCCGCTGCCACGCCCTCTTCGGCTATCCCGACGTGCCGTTGCGCACCCTGGTCGGCTGGCAGGCCGAGTGGCTGCGCCGCGGACTGCCGTTGTCGGGCAAGCCCACCAAGTTCCAGGTCCGCGACGGAAGGTTCTGAGGCGTTGACGTCCCCCGCCGCGACCCCGCACCCCGCCGCCCCGCACTCCCCCTCCCCGCACCCCACCGCCGGTCGGCCGGCCCCGCCCGACCGGGCCCCGTCCCCCACGGAAGCAGCCCTGATGACCCCCCTGGAAGTCCTCGCCCACGGCACGGTGATCCCGGCCCATCCGCTCGCCCTCGCCACCGGGTCGGACCTGGACGAACGGCGCCAGCGCGCGCTGACCCGCTACTACCTCGCGTCCGGCGCCGGTGGCGTCGCCGTGGCCGTGCACACCACCCAGTTCGAGATCCGGGAGCCCGGCATCGGACTGCTGCGACCCGTGCTGGAGCTCGCCGCGGAAACCGTCGACGCCGAGGCCGGTCGGCCGTTCGTGAAGGTCGCCGGGGCCTGCGGCTACACCGCGCAGGCCGTCGCCGAGGCGGAACTCGCCGCCTCGCTCGGCTACGACGCGGTGCTGTTGAGCCCGGCCGTGCCCGGCGCCGACGAGAAGGGCCTCATCGACCGGGCCCGCGCGGTGGGCGAGGTGTTGCCGGTCATCGGCTTCTACCTCCAGGAGGCGGTCGGCGGCCGGTACCTCTCGCCGGCGTTCTGGTCGGCCTTCACCGACCTGCCGTCGACGGTCGCCGTGAAGATCGCGCCGTTCGACCGCTACCGCACCGCGGACGTCATCCGCGCGGTGGCCGCCGCCGACCGGGCCGACGAGGTGGCCCTGTACACCGGGAACGACGACGACATCATCGGTGACCTCCTGACCCCGTACGCCACGCCCGGCGGGCGCCGTTGGTTCGCGGGCGGGCTGCTCGGCCAGTGGGCGGTGTGGACCCGGTCCGCCGTGGCCCTGCTGGAGGACGTGCGGTCGGCCCGCGCGGGCGACCGGGCGGCCGTGGTGCGGTGCCTGGCCCGCCGGCCCGAGCTGACCGACGCCAACCAGGCGGTGTTCGACGTGCGGGGCGGCTTCCGGGGGTGCATCGCGGGCGTGCACGAGGTGCTGCGCCGCCAGGGGCTGCTGGCGGACACCCGGTGCCTGGACCCCTCGGCCGTCCTGTCGCCCGGGCAGGCCGAGGAACTGACCCGGGTCGCGGCGGCCTACCCCTGGCTGACCGACGACGCGTTCGTCGAGGAGCACCTCGATGACTGGCTCCGCTGATCCGCGCCCCGGCCGCCCCCGGGTCGTGGTGGCCGTGCCGCAGCGACTGCGCGCCCGGTTCTTCGCGGCCGGGACCTGGGCCCGGCTCACCGACCGCGCCGAGGTGACCGTCCTCGACGACCACACCGACCGGGACGCGCTGGCCGCCGCGCTGCCCGGGGCCCGCGCCCTGGTCACGGCCTGGGGCGCGCCCCGCGTCGACGCGGAACTCCTGGACGTGGCGGACCGGTTGGCGCTGGTGGCGCACACCGGGTCGGCGGTCGCGCCGTACGTCACCGAGGAGGTGTTCCGGCGCGGGGTGCGGGTCACCCAGGCCGGCGACGCGATGGCCCGGCCCGTGGCCGAGGTGGCCCTCGCGTTCACCCTGGCCCTGTTGCACCGGGTGCACCGTTTCGACCACGCCCTGCGCACCGGCGCGGACTGGGAGAGCGCGGGGCGGGCACCCGACCGGCACGAGATCCACGGCAGCGCGGTCGGGGTGATCGGCGCCTCGCGGACCGGCCGCGCCTACCTCGCGCTGTGCCGCGCCCTCGGTGCCCGGGTCGCGGTCACCGACCCGTACCTCTCCCCCGCCGGCGCCGAGGAACTGGGCGTGCAACTGCTGCCCTTGGAAGCCCTGTTGGAACGCAGCAGGATCGTGGCGGTGCACGCCCCCGCGACCGGGGAGACCCGACATCTGCTGGGCGCCCGGGAACTGGCCCGGATGCCGGACGGTGCGGGGTTGGTGAACACGGCGCGCTCCTGGCTCGTGGACGAGGACGCGCTCCTGGCCGAGCTGCGCACGGGCCGCCTCGACGCGGCCGTGGACGTCTTCGACGCGGAGCCGCTGCCCGTGCACCATCCGCTGCGCGCCCTGCCGAACGTCCTGTTGACCCCGCACCAGGCGGCGGGCACCGTCGAGTGCCGGCTCCGCCTGGGGTCCAGCGCCGTCGAGGAGGTGGTGCGCCTGCTGGACGGTGCGCCACCGGTCCACGCGGTGGGCCCCGAAGCCCTGGCCCGACTCGACTGAACCGCCCCGCCCCACCGACCACCCGCTCGTCACCCGTCACCCACCCACTCACCCGTTCGGGAGATTCCCATGCGTCTGATGCGCGTCGGCGAACCCGGCCAGGAGCGCCCGGTACTCGCCGGGGCCGACGGCCACCACTACGACCTGTCCCCCCTCACCGACGACATCGACGGGGCGTTCCTCGCCCGGATCACGGACGACCCGTCGCTGGTGTCCGCGGCCGTGCACCGACTGCCCGCCGTCGACGTCACGGGCCTGCGCATCGGCGCGCCGATCGCCCGGCCGTCGGCGGTGCTGTGCATCGGGCAGAACTACGCGGCGCACGCCGCCGAGTCGGGCTCCGCCCCGCCCGAGCAACCGATCCTCTTCTACAAGTCGCCGAACACGGTCGTCGGTCCCCACGACGACGTCCTGATCCCCCGGGGCTCGGAACGCACCGACTGGGAGGTGGAACTCGCGGTGGTCATCGGTCGTCGGGCCGCGTACCTGGACTCCCCCGAGGCGGCCCTCGCGCACCTCGCCGGGTTCACCGTGAGCAATGACGTGTCCGAGCGGGCGTTCCAGTTGGAGGCCTCGGGCGGGCAGTGGTCCAAGGGCAAGTCGTGCGCCACCTTCAACCCGCTCGGCCCGGTCCTGGTGACGCCCGACGAGGTGGGCGATCCGCAGGACCTGCGGCTGCGCTCCTGGGTGAACGGGGAGCCCCGCCAGGACTCGAAGACTGCAGACATGATCTTCTCGGTCGCGGAGATCGTCCACCACCTGTCGCAGTACCTGGTGCTGGAGCCCGGCGACCTGGTCAACACCGGCACCCCGGAGGGGGTCGCCCTGTCCGGGCGCTTCCCCTACCTCGGTGCGGGCGACGTGGTGGAGTTGGAGGTCTCGGGGATCGGGCGGCAGCGCACCGTGTGCCGCCCGGCCTGAACGACCCGGCGTCTCCCGGTCCGAGCACGGCCCGTGCTCGGACCTGCGCAGGGACCGTCAGGGCTTGCGGCCGACACCGCCGTACGCGTCGACCCGCTGCACCGCGGCGCCCGCCGTGTCCGGGCGCCACTCGGTCACCGGCACGATCCCGGGCTCCAGCAGTTCCAGTCCGTCGAAGAAGCCCGTGATCTCGTCCACGGCGCGCACGTGGTAGGGGACGGCGCCGCTGGAGTTGTACGCGTCGGAGGCGGCGATCATGCCCTCGCTGGTGGCGGTGCTGTCGCTGATGACGAGGTAGCTGCCCGACGGCAGGCCCTCCATCAGGGTGGCGACCAGGGAGCGGGCCCGAGCGTGGTCGGCGACGTGTCCGAGGGTGTTGAGGATCATCAGCGCGACGGGCTTGCTGAGGTCCAGCGTCTCCTCGGCGGCCTTCAGCACGGCGGCCGGCTTGTAGAGGTCGGCGTCGAGGTAGTCGGTGCGACCTTCTTCAGTGCTGGTGAGGAGCGCACGGGCGTGGGTGAGCACCAGGGGGTCGTTGTCGACGTAGACGATCCGTGCGTCGGGAGCGACGCGTTGGGCCACCTCATGGGTGTTGTCGGCGGTCGGCAGGCCCGTGCCGACGTCGAGGAACTGGCGTACGCCCCGTTCTCCGGCGAGGTGGTGCACCGTGCGCCCGAGGAACTGGCGGCTGCTGCGCGCCACGTCGACGAGACCGGGGAAGATGTCCTTGATGTGGTCGCCGATTTCGCGATCGACCTCGTAGTTGTCCTTGCCGCCCACGAAGTAGTTCCAAAAGCGCGCCGAGTGCGGCTTGGTGGTGTCGATCCGCGCGCGTATCTCCGCTGCCGCGCGCATCGAGTCACGGTCGGACACGAGGGTGCCTCCTCAAGGAACATGGGCCGGACGGCTCGCCGGTTCCCGCGCCGCCGCGCCGGCCTGGACACGCGTTCCAGCCAGCGGAAGTGGGCGTACGGGCTTGCGATTTGGCCAGTATGGCACGGCCACCCGGTCTTCGCCGGTCCCCTGCCGGAGGAGCTTTCCGCGGGTCGCAGCGGTCGCCCCACCGGCCGGCCGGCGCACCGCGTACGGGGGGTCCGCCGCCCGGAGGACCCGTCCGCGCCATCCGGCCGGGGCTCGGAACGCGCCATGACGACGCTGGCGGCCCCGGCCCGTGTCCGCCGCCCGCGGACCCCGGTACGGGCCGTGCCAAGCTGGTCGCATGCCCCGTACACCCACGAGCTCCGGCGTCGACTCCTTCCGCTTGCATCCGGGCGCACCCGAGTCCCCCGTGATCCTGCACGTCCCCCACTCCTCCCGGGTGGTCCCGGAGTCGGTGCGTGCGGGCATCGTCCTGGACGACGCGGCGCTGGAGCGCGAGCTGGACCACCTCACGGACGCGCACACGGCCCGGATCGCCGCCCGGGCCGCCGACTCGGCCGCCGTCACCCCCTGGCGGTTCGTCAACGGTCTGTCCCGGCTGGTGGTGGACCCCGAACGGTTCCCCGACGAACGCGAGGAGATGGCGGCGGTCGGGATGGGGGCCGTCTACACCCGGACCACCCACCGCGAACCGTTGCGCGCCGACGGGTTCGACCCCCGCCCGCTGGTCGAACGGTACTTCCTGCCGTACGCCCGGGCCGTGCAGGAGGCGGTGGCGGACCGGCTCGCCGTCACCGGACGGGCCGTGGTGATCGACGTGCACTCGTACCCGACCGCGCCCCTGCCCTACGAACTGCACGGTGCCGGCGAGCGGCCCCCGGTCTGTCTGGGCACCGACCCCTTCCACACCCCGGAGCGGCTCACCTCGCTCGCCCGGGAGGCGTTCGGCGGATGCGGCGGAACCGGTCTCGACAGCCCCTTCGCGGGTGCCTACGTGCCGCTGGCCTTCCACGGGCGTGACCCGCGGGTGAGCGCGCTGATGGTGGAGATCCGTCGCGACCAGTACATGGCGGAGCCGGGCGGGGCCCCGGGGCCGGGCCTCGACGCACTCGCCGGAGCGCTCGCCACCCTGATCGACGGTGCCGGCGCCGGCGCCGGCGAGAGCTGACCCCGCGGACGGGTCAGCTCCCCGGGGCCACCGGCGGGGCGTGCGACGAGGGAGTGCGATGGTCGTTGAAGATCACACCGGGGGTGGCGGGCGCCTGGTTGAGCACCCAGAGACCCGCCAGGGTGGCGAGGGTGAACACCACGGCGATCAGCAGGGCCAGCACGAGCCGGCGCCGGCGCTCGCGGCGCAACCACTCGCCGCGCACCGTGCGGTAGGCGTCCGGGGCCGGACGGACCTCCCGCGCCACGGCCTCCAACGCCTCGCGCAGCCGGCGCTCGGTGTCTGTGCCATTCATCTGCGCGCCTCCATCGCCTTGGTGAGGGCGGCGATGCCCCGTGCCGTGTGGGTCTTGACCGATCCCGCCGAGATGCCCATGGCGTCGGCTATCTCGGACTCCTTCAGCCCCATCCAGTGGCGCAGCACCAGTGCCTCGCGCTGCCGGGTGGGGAGTTCCCGCACCGCGGCGATGAGCACCCGTTGGTCGTCCTGGATCAGGGCGTCGTGCTCGGCCGAGGCGACCTGTTCCCTGACGGGGGTGGGGGCCTCGACGTGTTTGCGGATGGTCTGGAGGTGGCGGATGCGCATTCTGGTCAGATTGCAGACCACCGAGCGGAGGTACGCCTCCGCCCGGTCGGTCTGTCGGAGTCGGCGCCATTTGCGGTAGAGCTGGTAGTAGGCCTCCGCGACGATGTTCTCCGGGTCGTCGGCGCCGAGGAGGGTGGCCAGCCGCAGCATCGACGTGTAGTGCGCGCCGAACAGCCCGGCGAGGGCGACGTCCCGTTCCCGGTCGGGGACCTCACCGACCGGCGGCGTGCCCGGTGGGCCCGAGGAGCCGGGGTCCGTGGTGGCGGGCGAGGCCGGGTTCGGGCCGCCGGGGGCCGTGGGTGCCTCGGGCACGGGTGCGCGGTCGGCGAGGGTGAGGGCGCGGCCGGCTCGTCTCATCCGTCTCATGTGCTCGCTCCTGTTCCCGGGCGGCGCCTGGAGGCCGGCCCTGGTGGTAGGGCGGTGGTGTCGGCGCCGCGAGCGACGCCGGACCTCCGCAGGACGGGGGTGGCGGCCACGGCGACCGCGAGGTTCAGCAGCAGTGCCGCGAGACCGGCGTAGACCTCCAAGGTGTGCCCGGTGGGGCCCAGCGGCATGACGGGTGAGAAGCCCTCCCGTACGACCATGAGGGTGCCGACGGCCATGCCGACCGCCCATCCCGCGAGCAGGGCGCGCGGATGCAGCCAGTTGGTGTAGAGACCGATGGCGACCGCGGGGAAGATCTGGATGATCCAGACCCCGCCCAGGAGTTGCAGGTTGACGGCGGCCTGGTCGCGCAGCCCGAACACGAAGGCGACGGCGCCGAGCTTGGCGATCAGGGAGATCACCCGGGCGATGCGGACCTGGCGTTTGGGCGTGGCGGTGGGGTGGACGTACTCCACGTACACGTTGCGGACGAACGAGGTGGCCGCGGCGACCGACATCACGGCGGCGGGGACGAGCGCCCCGACGGTGATGGCGCCGAAGACCAGCCCCGCGACCGGCGGTGACATCAATCGGTCCACGAGCAGGGGCACCGCGGTCTCGGCGCCCCCCGTGGTGGTCCTGATCCGTTCGGCGACGGCGGCGATGCCGAGCAGGCCAAACAGGGCGAGGACCGCGGTCCAGGCGGGGAGGGCGACGGTCACGCGGCGCAGCGTCCCAGGGCTGCGGGCGGCGAGCGCGGCGGTGAGCATGTGCGGGTACATCAGCACGGCGAAGGCCGACCCCAGGGCGAGCGAGGCGAAGGCGGCCTGTTGGTGCGGGGCGAGCAGCAGTGCCGCGCCGCCGGCGCCGCCGAGGTCCATGCGGCGGGCGGCCTGCTCGAAGGCGGCGCCGGGTCCGCCGAGGTCGTCGAGGACGACCCAGACCGCGGCGATGACGGCCGCGAAGACGGCGACCCCCTTGAAGGCCGCGATGACGGTGGGCGCGCGCAGCCCGTAGCGGAAGGTGGCGATGGCGAGCCCGGCGAACAGGGCGACCATCGCGAGATGGGCGGCGATCGCATCGGGGTCGACCCCTCCGGCGGCCAGCACGGCGCGGATGCCCAGGAGTTGCAGTGCCAGGTACGGCATGGTCGCGAGGATGCCGGTGAGGGCGACGACCAGGGCGAGCGGCGGGGAGCCGTAGCGGCCGCGGACGAAGTCGGCGACCGTGACGTACCCGTTGCGGGCGCAGACCTCCCAGAGGCGGGGCAGCAGGACGAAGGCCAGGGGGCAGGCGATGATCGTGTACGGGACGGCGAAGAAGGCCGTCGCACCGTTGCCGTAGGCGAGTCCGGGCACGGCGGTGAAGGAGTAGGCGGTGAAGAAGGTGCCGCCGATGAGGAGCCAGGACCATCCGGTGCCGAGTCCGCGGTCGGCCAGGGCCCAGCCGTCGAGGGAGGGGAGCCGTCCGGTGGGGCGGAACCGGCGGGCGGCCACGGCGAGCAACGACGTCGCGGCGATGACGGCGAGGTACGCGACGAGCGTGCCGCCTCGGATCATCGTCCACCGTCCGTACCGGCGATCCGGGGACGCGGTGCGCGCCCGGATCGACCCTCTGAGTCCTGCTTCCCGTACGTCCTGCTCTCCCTGCCGTGGCCCCACCGCGAGACCGGGCGGCGGTGTCGTCGCCCGGGTGCGGTGCGGCCGGTGAACGGCGAGTGGCCTGGAACTTCGGATGATCCGTCCGAAAATCCACCACCCGGGTTGTCAACCGAACCGAGGGTGTCGGCAACTCTTCCACAGACCAGCGCGGTACGGGAGCGGGGAAACAAGGAGGAACCCGTGGCAGACGACGGACACACACAGCATTCCGGCCGTATCACGGCACGGCGTGTCGTGGCGGCTTTCTGCCTACTCGTTCCCGTGGTGGCCCTGGTCTGGGTGCCCTGGTACGCCGGTGCACAGCCGGAGTTGGCGGGGATTCCGTTCTTCTACTGGTACCAGTTGGCGTGGGTGCCCGGGTGCGCGGTGTGGTTGCTGGCCGCGTACCTGCTCACCCGGGGGAGCCGGGGCTCGCCGGGCTCGTGAGCTGCCCGGACCCTGCGCCGGGGCGGTCACGGTCCCGTGCCCGATGCGTGTGGCGTTGTGTGTGCTTGATGCGAGTTCCGTGAAGTCCGTGACCCGTGGGACCGATTGACCGGTACCTCTACGACGCATTGTGTTCTCCCCTGCGAACAGAAGGATTCACCGTGTCCGGAACCCTTGTGCCGTCCTCGCGGCTCCGCTGGAAATCGGTCTTGATATGGTCCCTGGTCGCTCTGGTGGGGGGCGTGTCCTGGGGGGTGCTCGCACTCTCCAGGGGTGAGGAGATCTCGGCGGTCTGGCTGTTGGCGGCGGCCCTCGGTTCGTTCGCGATCGCGTACCGCTTCTACTCGAAGTTCATCGCGCGGCGGGTGTTGCGCCTCGATGACACCCGGGCCACCCCGGCGGAGCGGATCAACGACGGGGTGGACTTCCAACCCACGGACCGTCGGGTGCTGCTGGGGCACCACTTCGCGGCGATCGCCGGCGCCGGTCCGCTGGTGGGCCCGGTGCTCGCGGTGCAGATGGGCTATCTGCCGGGCACGATGTGGATCGTCGCGGGCGTCATCTTCGCGGGTGCCGTGCAGGACATGGTGGTGCTGTTCCTGTCGATGCGGCGCGACGGCAAGAGCCTCGGCCAGATGGCCCGGGAGCAGTTGGGGCGCATCGGCGGGGCGGCGGCGCTGCTCGCCGTGTTCACCATCATGATCATCCTGCTGGCGGTGCTGGCGCTGGTCGTGGTCAATGCGCTCGCGGACTCGCCGTGGGGCACCTTCTCCGTCGCGATGACGATTCCGATCGCCCTGTTCATGGGCTGTTACCTGCACGTCCTGCGTCCGGGGCGGGTCCTGGAGACCAGTGCGATCGGGGTGGGCCTGCTGCTCCTGGCGATCGTGGGCGGCGGCTGGATCGAACACTCGTCGCTGGCGGACACCTTCACCCTGAGCCCGACGACCCTGGTGTTCTGCCTGGTGGTGTACGGGTTCGTGGCGTCGGTGCTGCCGGTGTGGATGCTGCTGGCGCCGCGGGACTACCTGTCGACGTTCATGAAGATCGGCACGATCGTGTTGCTCGCGGCCGGGGTGGTCATCGCCGCCCCGCGGCTCGAAGCCGAGGCGGTGACCTCCTTCGCCTCCTCCGGCGAAGGGCCGGTGTTCGCGGGCTCGTTGTTCCCGTTCCTGTTCATCACCATCGCCTGCGGTGCGCTGTCCGGCTTCCACGCCCTGGTGGCCTCGGGAACGACCCCGAAGCTGGTCCAGAAGGAGTCGCAGGTCCGGATGATCGGCTACGGGGCCATGCTGATGGAGGCGTTCGTCGCCGTCATGGCCTTGATCGCCGCGGCAGTGCTGGACCCGGGGCTGTACTACGCGATGAACGCGCCCGCGGGGCTGCTCGGTTCGACCGTGGAGTCCGCTTCCCAGGCGGTCGCCGGGCTGGGCTTCACCATCTCGCCGGAGGAACTGGCCGCCGCGGCCAAGGCGGTGGACGAGGGTTCGTTGGTCGCCCGCACCGGTGGCGCCCCGACCCTGGCGGTGGGCATGGCGCAGATCTTCTCGGAGGTGGTCGGCGGTGAGGGGATGAAGGCGTTCTGGTACCACTTCGCCATCATGTTCGAGGCGCTGTTCATCCTGACGACCGTCGACGCGGGCACCCGGGTCGGCCGGTTCATGCTCCAGGACATGCTGGGCAACGTGTGGAAGCCGATGGGGCGCGTCGGTTGGAAGCCCGGTGTCTGGTTCGCCAGTGGCGTGGTGGTCGCCGGCTGGGGGTACTTCCTCTACGTCGGCGCCACGGACCCCCTGGGCGGGATCAACCAGCTCTTCCCGCTGTTCGGCATCGCCAACCAACTCCTCGCGGCGATCGCCCTCACCGTCGCCACGACCCTCCTCATCACCTCGGGCCGACTGCGCTGGGCGTGGGTGACGGGCGTGCCGCTCGCCTGGATCGTGGCCGTCACCTTCACCGCGAGTTGGCAGAAGGTCTTCTCCGACGACCCTCGTGTCGGCTTCTTCGCCCAGCGCGAGCGCTACGCCGACGCCATCGACGCCGGGACCCAACTGCGACCCGCCACCTCCATGGACGAGATGCACACGGTGGTCACCAACTCCACGGTGAACGGCGTCCTCATCGTGCTGTTCGTGCTGCTGGTCCTCACGGTCCTCGTGAACGCCCTGGTGGTGTGCGTCCGGGCGGTCCGCTCCCCCGGGAGCACGAGGTCCACCCAGACCCCGTACGTCCCGTCCGCGATCGACGCACCGGCCCCGCGCGCGCGGCGCCCGGCCGGTGCGGCGTCCGGACCCGGGGAGGCACCATGACGCCCGCCCGGCCCCGGGACGCTCCCGCGTCGGGCCGCCGGCGGGGTGGCGACGGACCGGTGCGGCGGGCCGTGCGCTGGATCCACTGGTACCTGCGGGAGCTCACCGGCGAGACCGAGTACGAGCGGTACTGTGCGCGGCACCGCCACGAAGATCCCGGCACTCCCGTGCCCACCCCTCGGGAGTACCAGCGGATCAGAGCAGCCCGTCAGGAAGCGGCCCCGCGATCGAGGTGCTGCTGACCGGCTCACCCTCACCGACCCATCCACATCCGGGCGCCGCGTCGACCGCGCGGTGCCCGCCCTCCCCCACAGAGGACCAGTGATGCTGCGAAGAAGCAGAACGGTTCGCATCCGTCCGGAACTCGACGACCGTGAGCTGCGCCAAGCACTCACCGACATCCGGCCCATCCACCAACTGCAAGGGTTCGGCGCCGACCGCACCCGCCCCGCCTGGCAGCCGGTGGCCGATCTGCTGGACGCCACGGGGACCGACTGGGACCGCAGGACCCACCGGGTGTCGGTGCTGTCCCGGGTGCTGTCCCCGGCGGCGGTGGACCACTGGGTCGACTACGCCCCGGACAACCCGGACGCGGTGGTGATGCAGGCGTGCGTCCAGGCCCATCGGACGGTCTCCGGAACGGCGGCGGCGCTGGACGGGGCCCAGACCCGTTGTGTCCGGGCGGCCCACGCCCACCCGAAGGACCCCACGCCCTTGATCGCCCTGCTCGACCTGATGCGGGGGTGTCGGGTTCCGTCGCGGCGGGCGGCTCCGATCTGGCGGGAGATCATCGACCGTGACCCGGGCAACCGGACCGCCCACCACGTGGTGCTGCGGTACCTCTCGCCCCGCAGCCACGGCTCGGTGAGCGACATGACGACGTTCGCCTGGCACTCGGCGGCGCAGGCGCCGCCGGGCTCGCCGTTGGCCCTGCTGCCGCTGGCGGCCCGGGCCGAGCACTTCGCGCACGCCGTCGAGGCGGGCGGCACCAGGGCGTTGGCGGCCCACCGCATCTGGCACGAGAAGGCCGCGGCCAGCGAACTGGAACTCGCGTTGAAGGGCTGGTTCCACACCTCGGCTCCCCCGCACGCCGAGGCCGTGTCCGATCTGAACCTGTTGGCGTTCGCCCTGGTGCGGGCGCGTTGGCTGCCGGAGGCCACCGAGGTCTTCCAACGCGTCGGGCGCCATATGACGATGTTCCCGTGGGACGCGTTGGAGGACCCCGTGACGGCCTTCACCTACTGGCGGGACCGGATGGGCGCGGCCTGACCGACCGCCCCGTCTCGGGACGGTGCGCACCGCGGCGGGACCACGACCCCGCCGCTCGCCCGATGCCGTCCGCCCTCCCGGGGGCCGTGCCGCACACGGTCGTCACCGGTCCTTGGACAGGGCGAGCAGTTCCGCGAAGAGCCCGTCCGACGCGCACAGTTCCTCGTACCCGCCCTCCTGCACGATCCTGCCGTCCCGCATGACCACGATCCGGTCGGCGACCCGGGTGTTCTCCAGTTGGTGGGTCACCACCAGGGTGATCCGGTCCGCAGCGATCTTCTTGATCTCCTCGAAGATCTGGTGCTCACCGCGTGCGTCCATCTGTGACGTGGGCTCGTCGAGGATCAGCAGCGCGGGCCGCCGGTACAGCGCCCGGGAGCAGGCCAGGCGCTGCCACTGGCCGCCGGAGAGTTCATGGCCGCCGAAGACCTCCCGGGCCAGCAGGGTGTCGAGTCCGCGGGGCAGTTCCTCGACGGCGGTGCGCATCCCGACGGCGTCCACCGCCTGCCAGACCGGGGCGTCGTCGGGGCTGCGGGGCTGGCCGAGGGTGACGTTGTCCCGGACCCGCAGCGGCCATTGGGCGAAGATCTGCGGAACCAGCCCGGTGTGCGTCCACACGGTGTCCGGGTCGGCGGCGGCCAGGTCGGTTCCGTTCCACCGCACCGTGCCCCGGTCGGGGAGCAGGATGCCGGTGACCAGGCGGGTCAGGGTCGACTTTCCGGAGCCGTTCTCGCCGACGATCGCCACGATCTCGCCGCGCCGCAGGGTGAGGCTGAGCCCGTCGACGGCGGGACGGTCCTTGCCGGGGTAGCGGTGGGCCACGTCGTCCAAGCGGATCTCGTGGACGGGCGCGGTGATGACGGCCGGGCCCCGGGCGGGCGCGTGCCGGTCCGCGAGGTCCAGGAAGGTACGCATGTCGGCGAGGTAGAGACTGGTGTGGAACATCTCGGCGCCGCCGCGGACGAGTTGGGTGAGCGCGCCCAGTGAACTCTGGACGGCGACGACCGCCGTCGCGGCGATCGCGAGCTCCACCCGGTCGGTCGCCGCGAGCCAGGCGAGGGCCGCCCAGGTCACCAGGAGGAACACGCCACCGAGTGCCGAGGCGGTGAGGGAGATCCGCAGCACCCGGGGGGCGATGCCGAGGGTCCGCCGGTCGATCCGCTCCGACAGGCTGCGGTACCAGAAGAGCAGGTAGCCGGTCATGCCGTTGGCCCGGACCTCGTCGCCGTACTTCGGGGCGGTCGACCACCAGCGCATCATGCCGCGGACGTTGCGGTCGCCCAGGTTGGCGTAGTGGGTCTCGTAGTCGACGCGCGCGGACAGCACCGCGCCCACCCCCGCCGGCAGCACCGCGAGCAGGAGCAGGGGCAGCAGGAGCGGGTGCAGCACGGTCAGGACGCCGCAGGCGGCGACCATCCGGACGGCCGCGGCGAGGAAGGTCTGGCCGTCGCGGACCATGGCGGCGGTCCGCACCACGCCGATCTCGGCCGCCTCCTGGCGTTCCGCGAAGCTCTCCGTCCCGTACGCCGACGCCTCGACCCGGCACACCGCCTCGACGAGCGCGGTGTCGGCCGCCGTGCTGAGCAGGGGGCTGACCCGGTCGTCCGCGTACCAGGAGAGTGCGGCGGCGATCCGGCCGACGGCCGCCGCGGCGGCGACGACCAGCAGCACGGGAAGCATCGACTGGAGCCGGTCGGTGACCGAGCCGGTCGCCACGAGGGCCCGCATCGCCCGCGCGGTGGCGGCGAGCAGCACGACCGCGGCCACCCCGGTCAACGCCTGGCAGACCAGGAGGAGCAGCACGGCCCGCCGGTCCGCCGCCCAGGCCAGGCGCCCGGTGTGGGCGAGCACCGAGGGCAGTCGGGCGCACAGGGCCCGGAAGCCGACCTCGCCGAGGGGGTTCTTCCCGTACTGGCCCTGGTAACGGATGTCCGCCGGGGGTGGCGGAGGGGGGTGGGGCGGGTCGGGGTCGGCGCCCGGTGTGCGGTCGCCCGGTGTACGGTCGCCCGGTCCGTCGCCGGGCAGGGTGAGGGTGCTCATGCGAACTCCCCCTCGACGAGCCGGTCGAGGGTGCGACGGCCCCGCGCGGTGACCTCGTCGTCGCCGTGCTGAGGTCCCCACATCAGGGAGCCGATGGCGTCGAGCGCGGCGAGGCAGCGCAGCGCGTGCCGTTCGGTGGGGCCGGGGCGGCGCCCGTAGCCGGCGAGGAAGGCCGCGCGCAGGGCCGGGCGGTCGGCCCAGGGACCGGCGGCCAGCCGGACGAAGTCCTGGACCGCGGGGGCGAACCGGGCCCGCTCGAAGTCGATCCAGGCCGCGTTTCCCGCCGCCGACCACATCAGGTTCCCGGGCTGGACGTCGCCGTGGACGAAGGCGAGCGGCAACGGCCCGATGTGCGGGAGGTCGGCCACGAGCCCTCGGACCAGGGCGCGTTCCCGGGCCGTCACCCGGTCCCCACACATGTGGAGGTGACGTTCGAGTCGGTGCGGGGCGCCGTCGAGTTCGTCGCGCGCCTCGGCGCGGCGTGCGGGGGTGGGCTCCGCTGCGGTGTGGAACCGGGCGAGCAGTGCCCCCGCCTGCCGGTACGCCTCGCGCTCCTCGACGGTCGGTAGGCGCAGTTCCCGCAGCGGGCGGCCGGGGAGGGCGGTGAGCAGCAGGGCGAGGTGTTCGGCACCGCAGTCGAGGAGGAGGGGCGCGCCGCCGGACGGTACGGCGGGCACGGCCTGGCGGTAGGCGAAGGTTTCGGCGCGGTAGCGTGCGGGGTCACGTGCGATCTTGATGATGAACCGGGTGGTGCGGTCCGGGCGGGTGAGTTCCCACACCCGGGAGGAGCCCGGGGTGGGCGCGGAGACGTCCCGGACCGTGTCGAAGGCGCCGACGGCCCGTCGGGCCCAGGCGTCGAGGGTGTCGGGCAGGTGGTTCAGTAGCCGCATGCGCACCGCCTCGGGCATGCACATGGTGAGGGCGCGTAGGCACCTGACTGGTCGTCAACCGCGCGTGGCCCGGTGGCCGCGGAACGGGTCATGCACTCGAACACCAGGTGAAGACTGGGACGAACGGGAACAGGATGCACGGGACCTCCCACGTCGAGGGGTGAAGTCTTGACGCAAGCACAACGCACCAGATCAACAGCGCGTCACGCTCACTTCCGGACGAATCTTCGGCCGAAAGTTCGATGACCGACCCATGGACCTCTGCCGCCCGGTCGGATACCTGTGATGCGGCGTTCGATTCACCCGGGAGAGGACGCTCCCCCGTTCGAGGGATTGCCGCCGGGGCCTCATGACCGTCGCGCCACCTGCGAGGTCGTCCGGCACCCGGTCGCCCCGCCCGAGGGGCAAGGGCGACGACGGACCCGCGCCGCCCCCGGAGCGGCCGGTCGCGCGACACACCGCCGAGGGGGACGACGAGCCACCTGACGCGGCGCGACGCGAACCACCGAGGACCACGCGGGAAAAAGCCGCTGAAGCCCTCCACGGCAAGGCATCAGGAAAGCCCCCGAGTGGCCCTCTGTCGCGTTTTCAGGGATCCCGGGCAGGGGGGATCGCCTCCCCCGAGGAAAGGGGCGCACATTGACACATGGAGGCACTGTTGCCCCATCATCGAGTCGCACCTTCGGTATCTTGATCGACGTTCCGGCAGTCAACGGCCCGATGCCCGTGGGCTTCCGGGGCCCTGTTGGGGCTGCCCTGCCCCGCCTCCGCGAGCGGTCCGGCCGCTCCCGCACCGTGGTGCGGGAGCGCGGTCCGCCATGCCCGAAAGAGAGCATCCGTGACCACCCACGACACGCGCGCCACCGCCGCCACCCCCGAACCCCGGCAGCCCGGCCCGGCCGGGGCCACGTCGTACGACGCCCACGCGATCACCGTGCTGGACGGCCTGGACGCCGTGCGCAAGCGGCCCGGGATGTACATCGCCTCCACGGGCGAGCGGGGGCTGCACCACCTGGTGCAGGAACTCGTGGACAACTCCGTGGACGAGGCACTCGCGGGAGTGGCCGACCGGATCGACGTGACGGTCCTGGCCGACGGCGGCGTGCGGGTGGTCGACAACGGTCGTGGCATCCCGGTGGGCATGCACCCGGTGGAGAAGCGGCCGGCCGTCGAGGTGGTGCTGACCGTGCTGCACGCGGGCGGGAAGTTCGGGGGCGGCGGGTACACGTTCTCCGGCGGTCTGCACGGTGTGGGCCTGTCGGTGGTCAATGCGCTGTCGACCCGGCTGTCGGCGGAGATCTGGACCGACGGCCACCGGTGGACGCAGGAGTACCGGCACGGCGCTCCCACCGCCCCGCTGGCCCGCCACGAGGCCGCCTCCCGGACGGGCACCTCGTTGACGTTCTGGGCGGACGGCGACATCTTCGAGACCACCACGTACTCCTTCGAGACGCTGTCCAGGCGGTTCCAGGAGATGGCCTTCCTCAACCGGGGGCTCACCCTGACCCTCACCGACGAACGGTCCTCGGCGCGCGCGACGGCCGCGGCCGACACCACCGACCCGGACCCGGCAGCGAAGACGGTCTCCTACCGCTACGACGGCGGCATCGCCGAGTTCGTCGCCCACCTCAACACCCGCAAGGGCGAGCCGGTCCACCCCTCGGTCATCACCATCGCCGCCCAGGACCCGGAACGACTGCTGTCGGTCGAGGTCGCCCTCCAGTGGAACGGTCAGTACACCGACAGCGTGTACTCCTACGCCAACGCGATCCACACCCATGAGGGCGGCACCCACGAGGAGGGCTTCCGCACGGCCCTGACCACGGTGGTCAACCGCTACGCGCGGGAACGGAAGCTGCTGCGGGACAAGGACGCCAACCTCTCCGGCGAGGACATCCGCGAGGGCCTGACCGCGATCATCTCGGTGAAGGTCAGCGAGCCGCAGTTCGAGGGCCAGACCAAGACCAAACTCAGCAACACCGAGGCGCGCACCTTCGTGCAGAAGGTCGTCCACGAGCACCTGACCGGCTGGTTCGACCGCAGCCCGAACGAGGCCGCGGACATCGTGCGCAAGGCCGTCCAGGCGGCCACGGCCCGGGTCGCGGCCCGCAAGGCGCGGGACCTGACCCGTCGCAAGGGCCTGCTGGAAACGGCTGCACTGCCGGGCAAGCTGTCCGACTGCCAGTCGAACGACCCGGCCGTGTCGGAGCTCTTCATCGTCGAAGGGGACTCCGCCGGCGGCTCGGCCAAGTCCGGCCGCAACCCGCAGTACCAGGCGATCCTCCCGATCCGCGGCAAGATCCTCAACGTCGAGAAGGCCCGGATCGACAAGATCCTGCACAACCAGGAGGTCCGGGCGATCATCTCGGCCTTGGGCACGGGCGTGCACGAGGACTTCGACATCGCCAAGCTCCGCTACCACAAGGTCATTCTGATGGCGGACGCCGACGTCGACGGGCAGCACATCAACACCCTGCTGCTGACCTTCCTGTTCCGCTTCATGCGCCCCTTGATCGAGGAGGGCCACGTCCACCTCTCCCGCCCCCCGCTGTACAAGGTCAGGTGGAGCAGGGACCACGTCGAGTACGCCTACTCCGACCGCGAACGCACCGTGCTCCTGGAGCGGGGCCGGCAGGAGGGGCGCCGGGTCAGGGACGACTCCGTCCAGCGCTTCAAGGGCCTGGGCGAGATGAACGCCGAGGAACTGCGCGTCACCACCATGGACCCCGACCACCGGGTGCTCGGCCGGGTCACCCTCGATGACGCGGCCGTCGCCGACGACCTCTTCTCCGTCCTGATGGGCGAGGACGTCGAAGCGCGCCGCCACTTCATCCAGCGCAACGCCAAGGACGTCCGCTTCCTCGACATCTGAGCCGTCTGAGCCGTCTGAGCCGTCTGAGACATCGGGGGCCTCGCACGGAACGGGCGCCCTCGCCGCCCTCCCGGGCGCCCGACCCGCCATCTCCCCACCGCTACCCCACCGCCACCCCTCTGTTGCCCAGGAGAGCACTGCGTGAGCACACTCCCCGCCCCGGCCGCCGCCAACCGCCCGCAGGACGGCTCCGACTACACCGCACGGCACCTGATGGTGCTCGAAGGACTCGAAGCCGTACGCAAGCGCCCCGGCATGTACATCGGATCCAGCGACGGTCGCGGTCTGATGCACTGCCTGTGGGAGGTCTTCGACAATTCCGTCGACGAGGCTCTGGCCGGCGCCTGCGACCTCATCGAGGTCGTCCTCCACGACGACGGCTCCGTGGAGGTCACCGATGACGGCCGCGGCATCCCCGTGGACAGCGAACCCCGCACCGGCCTGTCCGGAGTCGAGATCGCCTACACCAAACTCCACGCCGGCGGTAAGTTCGGCGGCGGCTCCTACGCCGCCTCCGGTGGCCTGCACGGCGTCGGGGCCTGCGTGGTCAACGCGCTGTCCGCCCGACTGGACATCGAGGTCGACCGTCACGGCCACACCCACGCCATCAGCTTCCGCCGCGGCACCCCCGGCACCTACACCGGCCCCGGACCCGACGCGCCCTTCACCCCCGCCCGGGGCCTGCGCCGGACCGCCACCGTCCCGGAGTCCCGCACCGGCACGCGCGTACGCTACTGGCCCGACCGACAGATCTTCCCCGCGGACGCGCGGCTGTCCGTGGAGGACCTGCACCAGCGGGCTCGGCACACCGCGTTCCTCGTACCGGATCTGACCGTCGTCGTGCGTGCCGGGTCCGGGCCCGGCAAGCCCGAGGAGCGCTACCGCTTCGACGGCGGCATCAGCGAGTTCTGTACGCACCTGGCGAGCGACGGGCCGGTCTGCGACGTGCTCCGCTTCGGCGGCCGCGGCACCTTCAAGGAGACGGTCCCGGTCGCGGACGAGCACGGCCGGATGACGCCCACCGAGGTCACCCGCGAGCTCGGCGTGGACGTGGCGCTGCGCTGGGGCACCGGCTACGACACCACGCTGCGCTCCTTCGTCAACGTGATCGCCACCCCCAAGGGCGGCACCCACGTCACCGGCTTCGAACAGGCCGTCACCAGGACGATGAACGAGGTGCTGCGGGGCCGGAAGCTCCTGCGCGTCACCGAGGACGACATCGTCAAGGACGACGCCCTGGAGGGGCTCACCGCGGTCCTCACGGTCCGTCTCGCCGAGCCGCAGTTCGAGGCGCAGACCAAGGAGGTCCTCGGCACCTCGGCGGCCCGGCGCATCGTCAACACCGTGATCAGCAAGGAACTCAAGGCCTTCCTCACCTCCGCCGAACGTGACGCGGCCCGGCAGGCCCGGGTCGTCCTGGAGAAGGTCGTCGCCGCCGCCCGCACCCGGGTCACGGCCCGTCAGCACCAGGACGCGCAGCGCCGCAGGAAGGCCCTGGCGTCCTCCTCCCTGCCCGCCAAGCTCGCCGACTGCCGCAGCGACGACGTCGACCGCAGCGAACTGTTCATCGTCGAGGGCGACTCCGCACTCGGGACGGCGAAGCTCGCCCGGAACTCCGAGTTCCAGGCGCTGTTGCCGATCCGCGGCAAGATCCTCAACGTGCAGAAGTCGTCCGTCACGGACATGCTGAAGAACGCCGAGTGCACCGCGCTCCTCCAGGTGGTGGGAGCCGGTTCGGGGCGGACCTTCGATCTGGACGCGGCCCGCTACGGCAAGATCATCATGATGACCGACGCCGACGTGGACGGCTCCCACATCCGCATCCTGCTCCTGACCCTGTTCCACCGTTACCTGCGGCCCGTGGTCGAAGCGGGCCGCGTCTTCGCCGCCGTGCCGCCGCTGCACCGCGTCGAGCTGATCCAGCCGGAGCGGGGCCAGGACAAGTACGTCTACACGTACGCGGACCACGAGCTGCGGGACACGCTGCGGGAGTTCCGGAGCAAGGGCATCCGGTACAAGGACTCGGTCCAGCGGTACAAGGGTCTCGGCGAGATGGATGCCGACCAACTCGCCGAGACCACCATGGATCCGCGGCACCGCACCCTACGTCGGATCAACCTCACCGACCTGGAGGCGGCTCAAGCCGTGTTCGACCTGCTGATGGGCCACGACGTCGCACCGCGCAAGGAGTTCATCGCCCGCTCCGCCGCCACGCTCGACCGGTCCAGGATCGACGTGTGAGAACGGCGCGGCGGCCGCCCGGGCGGGCGGGCACGGGTGGGGCGCCGGGTCGGCCGCGTCGAGTTCGTCGCCGTAGGTGGGGAAGTGCGCGGTGAACCCGCCGTCCACGGAGATCGTGGTGCCGGTGATGTAACCGGCCTCGTCGGACACGAGGAAGGCCACCAGGCAGGCGATGTCCTCGGGCACCCCGACCCGGGGGGTGAGGGTGTGCCGGGCGAGGCCCTTCTGTTGTTCGGGGGTGAGGGTGTCGGTCAGTGCGGGGGTCAGCACCAGGCCCGGGGCGATGCCGACCGCACGGACCCCCTGCTTCCCGTACTGGGTGGCGATGCTGCGGGTGAGGCCGAGGATGGCCGCCTTGGAGGTGCCGTACATGGGGCGGACGAGTTCGGCGAGGAGGCCGGCCGCCGAAGCGGTGTTGACCACGACGCCACCACCGCGCGCGATCATGTGGGGTATCGCGTGTTTGGCGGCCAACGTGTAGCCGAGCACGTTGACCCGCAGGACCCGGGCGAACAACTCGCCGTCGATGTCGGTGATGCGCTGGTCCCGACCGAGGACCTCGGGGGCGAGCAGCGCCGCGTTGTTGTGGAGCACGTCCACCCCTCCGAAGACGGCCACCGCCGTGGCGACCATCGCCCGGATCTGCTCCTCCTCGCCCACGTCGACCGTGACCGGAACGGCTTCGAGACCCCGGGCGACCAATCCGCCGGCGACGTGCTCGGCGGCGGTCGCGTCGATGTCGGCCACGACGACGCTGGCGCCGCGTTCGGCCAGCACCGTGGCGGTGGCGCGGCCGATGCCGGACCCCCCGCCGGTGATGACGGCGACCTTGCCCCGTAGGTGTGGTGGGTGGGCGGGGACCGATGGGTCCGGCGCGTACGGCAGGTTCTGTGTCGTCATGGGACTTCCTGGTCCGGCGCCTGTGGGAACGCCTGGTGAGGGTAGGGCCACAGCAGCGATTTTCTTGTTCCCCACCGGACTTGTTGGCCGGAACTCCGAGGATGGCCGGCATTGACCCGTGTCGGGGCCCCCTCCGTCCACGTTTGTGTTGCCGGCATGTTGCAGGCTCGTGGCCAGCTGGCCGGCGGGCTACCGGAACCACCCCCTCCCGGGTACTTTGCGTTCCGCCGGGTGTTTTGGGCCCTTCTCGCCCCGGCACGGAAGCGGTACGGGCCGGACCCGTACCGCTTCCGCCCCCTCCCCAGTGACCTCGCGCGAAGGAACCGCCCATGAGCCAGCCCCTCGACTCGGTGACAGCCGGTCACACCCCCGACGACGAGCCGGCGCCCGCCTCCGGGTGGTCGTTCGAGACCCGGCAGATCCACGCGGGAGCGGTGCCCGATCCGACCACCGGTGCACGGGCCGTACCGATCTACCAGACCAGTTCCTTCGTCTTCCGGGACACCCAGCACGCGGCGGACCTCTTCTCGCTCGCCGAGCCCGGGAACATCTACACCCGCATCCACAATCCGACGCAGGACGTCTTCGAACAGCGGATCGCCTCGCTGGAAGGGGGAGTCGCCGCGGTCGCCCTCGCCTCGGGACAGGCCGCGGAAACCCTCGCGATCCTCACCTTGGCCGGCGCCGGTGACCACATCGTCTCCAGCACCTCGCTGTACGGCGGAACGTACAACCTGTTCCGGCACACCCTGCCCCGGTTCGGCATCGAGGTCTCCTTCGTGGACGACCCCGACGACCTGGACGCCTGGCGCGCCGCGATCCGCCCCAACACCAAGGCCCTCTTCGCCGAGAGCCTGGGCAACCCCCGGGGCAACGTGCTCGACGTACGGGGCGTCGCGGACACCGCGCACGCGGCGGGGGTGCCGCTCATCATCGACAACACCCTGCCGACGCCGTTCCTGTTGCGGCCCATCGAGCACGGCGCGGACATCGTGGTGCACTCGGCGACGAAGTTCCTCGGCGGACACGGCACCACCATCGCGGGCGTCGTGGTCGACGGCGGCACCTTCGACTTCGGTGCGCACCCCGAGCGCTTCCCCGACTTCAGCGAGCCCGACCCCAGCTACCACGGGCTCCGGTACTGGCCGGACCTGGGCCCGAGCGCCTTCGCGGTGAAGCTCCGGGTGCAGTTGCTGCGCGACATCGGGCCCGCGCTCTCCCCGCACTCGGCGTTCCTGCTGCTCCAGGGCGTCGAAACGCTGAGCCTGCGGATCGAACGGCACTCCGCGAACGCCCTGGCGCTCGCCCAGTGGCTCGAAGCACGGGACGAAGTGGCGGCCGTGCACTACCCGGGCCTGGAGTCCAACCGCTGGTACGCGGCGGGTCGCCGCTACCTGCCGCGCGGCGCGGGGGCGGTCCTGGCCTTCGAGCTGAGGGACGGCGTGGAGGCGGGCAAGCGGTTCGTGGACGCGGTGTCGCTGTTCAGCCATCTGGCGAACGTCGGGGACGTCCGCTCGCTGATCATCCATCCCGCGTCGACCACCCACAGCCAGTTGGGCCCCGAGGCGCTGGCCGCCACGGGAACGGCGCCGGGCCTGGTGCGGCTGTCGGTCGGCATCGAGCACCTGGACGACCTCACGGCGGACCTCTCCGCCGGGTTCCGCGCGGCGAAGGAAGCGTCCTGACCGAGCTGGCGCCCCACGCCCCGGCGGACCAGCCCGTCGCTCCCCTCCCGCCGGCCTCCGGGGCCTGGCGGGAGGGTGACCCGCCCGGCGGTCGACGCTGGGTGGCCCTCGCCGCGCCCCTCGCCCTGGAGGCCGGCGGCGAACTGCCGGACGTGCGGGTCGCGTACGAGACCTGGGGGCGCCTGGCGCCCGACGCGTCCAACGCCGTGCTGGTGCTGCACGCGCTGACCGGGGACAGTCACGTCAGCGGTCCGGCCGGGCCCGGACACCCCACGGCCGGCTGGTGGGACCCGCTGGTGGGACCGGGGCGGGCCCTGGACACCGACCGGTGGTTCGTGGTGGCACCGAACGTCCTGGGCGGCTGCCAGGGCAGCACCGGTCCCTCGTCGCTGCGCGGCGACGGCACCCGCTGGGGCGGATCCTTCCCCTTCCTGACCCAGCGGGACCAGGTCGCCGCCGAGGCCGCACTCGCCGATGCGCTCGGCATCGACCGCTGGGCCCTGGTGGTGGGCGGCTCGATGGGCGGGATGCGGGCGCTGGAGTGGGCCGTGGGCCACCCCGACCGGGTGTCCGCACTGCTGGTCCTGGCCTGCCCGGCCGCCTCGGGGGCGGAACAGATCGCCTGGGCCGACGTACAACTGCACGCGATCCGCGCCGACGCCCGGTGGCGCGACGGCCACTACCACGACGCCCCCGACGGCGAGGGGCCGCACCGGGGCTTGGGCACCGCCCGCCGCCTCGCCCACGTCACCTACCGGTCGGGGGCCGAGCTCGCCGCCCGGTTCGGCCGGGCGCCGCAGGAGTCGGAGGACCCGTGGCGCGGCGGACGGTACGCGGTGGAGTCCTATCTCGACCACCATGCGACCAAGCTGGTGCGCCGGTTCGACGCGGGCAGCTACGTGACCCTGACCGAGGCGATGAACAGCCACGACCTGGGTCGGGGGCGCGGCGGCACGGCCCGCGCACTGCGTCGGGTCAGCGCCCGGACACTGGTGGCCGGGGTGGACTCCGACCGTCTGTACCCCTTGGCCGGGCAACGGGAGCTGGCCGCCGGACTCCCGCACGCGGACGCCCTGCGGATCGTGGAATCCCCGTACGGGCACGACGGGTTCCTCATCGAGACCGAGCAGGTCGGCGCCCTGGTCGGCGAGTTGACGAAGGGCGGGTGAGGGTCGCCAGGGCCCTGACGACCGGACCGGGTGCCGGCCGCTCCCCGGGGCGCCGCTCGGGCACCAGCGCGCGGTCACGCACGGTCATCGAACATGCGCGGTGCGACAGGTCGTGGGAGGCTGGGAACATCCCGCCCCCACACTTCACGGGAGTACCCCATGGGCATCAAGGACCAGTTCCAGGACAAGGCCGAGCAGCTCAAGCAGCGGGCCCAGCAGGCCGCGCAGAGCGGACAGGACGAGACCCGTCGACGGTCGGAGCGGGGGGCGGACGAGGCCCGGGACGCGTCGCGGGGCGGCGAGCCGCAGGAGCGGGACCCCCGGCGGCGCACGGCGGACGAGCCCGAAGAGCCGCCCCGGCGGTGACGTGCTGAGGCACTGAGCGAGGCGGTGGGTGACCCTAGAGGTCCACCCACCGCCTTCCGCCGTGGCGGGGCCGCCGGTCCGGTACGACTACTGCCAGGTCGCGGTGTCGGGGTCGATGCCGTGGGCGCGTGCGCTGGCGTCCACGATCCGACGGAACCACGCGGCGAGGCCGGGGCGGACGCCGTCGTAGTGGGCGGCGAACTCCGGATCGGCCGCGTACCTGCGGGCGAGGCAGACCTGCATCTGCCGGGTGAGGGGGAAGTACGAGGCGAACACCTCGCGGTGCCGGTCCACGAGCTGATGCGCCCGGGGACTGCCCGGGGTGACGCCGGCGTCCATCGCCTCGCCGAGGGCCCGGTCGAGATCGGCCACGGCGTCGGCGACGGCCTGCCATTCCTGCGGGCCGCGCGCGGCCGAACGTTCGGCGTACTGGCGCCACTGCGGGGTGTCGCCGTAGCGCCGGCGCGCTTCGACGGGCCAATCCGGGTTCCACCGGGGGCCGAAGAGCTCGGCCTGCTGCTCGGTGGTCAGCAGCAGGCCGCGTTCGTGGGCGTCGATCATCCGGTCCAGTCCGGCGCTGAGGTGCTGGAGGCGGTCGATCCGTTCGGCGACCTGGGTGCGCTGTGCGCGCAGTGCGCCGGGCACGTCCGCGGTCGAGTGGTCCAGGACGGCCCGGATCCTGTCCAGGCCGAGACCGATCTCGCGGTAGACGACGATGCGGTGCAGGCGTTCCAGGTCACCGGCGGTGTAGAGCCGGTATCCGGCAGCCGTGCGCAGCGACGGTCGCGCCAGGCCGATCTCGTCCCAGTGGTGCAGCGCACGGACCGTGACGCCCAGGCGCGTCGCCACCTGGCCGACGGTCAAGCCGTCGGTGTCGGTGTCATCAGACATGCTCCTCATTGTCGTTGCTGTCGCCGCTGCCGACGTCCGGTGGGGTGATCCCCATGGCCTCCAGGTTGCGCGCCTCCTGGCTGGTGGGGTCGAAGGGCTTCGCCGCGGTGAAGACGACCCGGGCGTTCTCGGGGGTGATCACCTCCACGTCGCGGGTGTTCCACGGGGTGTCCCGCGGGCCGTCGACGGCGTTCGGACGCAGGGCACGGCACGCTTCGACGATCGCATCGACCTGGCCGAGCACGCACGCGAAGCTGACGCTCGACTCCGGTGCCCGCTCCGGCACGCTGGGCGCCCGGACGAGGAGTACGTCCTGGAACGCCCACCGGCGCAGGTGCACGAGTTCGCCGGGGACGCCGAACAGTTCGAAGAACCCGAGCCCGCGGACCCAGAAGTCCACCGACGCCGCCAGGTCGCTGGTCGGGATCGTCACGAACGCGGGCATGCCGTAGATGCCGCGGAACGGCTCCGGCGGAACGGCGTCCGGACCGGGATCGGGCACGGGGCTGATCTCGAACGCGTTGTAGTAGTCGCTCATGCACCTCACCTTCGGGCCTCACGCAACGTGAGGGTCAAGCCGTCCGTGCGCCGCCCCTCCCCGACGGTGTGCGTCGGGTCGCGGTCGGGCCCTAGGGTCGGGCGATGAACTCTCCCCTCCCGCCCGCCCGTTCCGCGTCCGCTCCGGCCGCACCCGTCGTCTCCCGGGTGCGGGTCGGACGGCTGGACCTGTGCTGCACCGACTTCGGCGGGTCCGGACCGCCGGTCCTGGCGCTGCACGGGACGTTCGGACGGGGCACCGAGTTCGCCCGACTGGCCGCCGACCTACGGGGACGGGCCCGGGTGTTCGCTCCGGACCAGCGCGGGCACGGCCTCAGTGACCGGGCCGCCGACTACGGTCGTGACGGGTTCGTCGAGGACGCGGCAGGGCTGATCGAGCGGTGGGGCAGGGGTCCGGTCGTGGTGCTGGGGCACTCGCTGGGCGGCATCACCGCCTACCAACTCGCGGCGCGGCACCCTGAACTGGTAGTGGGGCTGGTGGTCGAGGACGTCGGCCCCGTGATGCGCCGTCCGGAGGTCGAGCACCCGGTACTGGACGTCCGGGGCTGGCCCGTGCGGGCACCGTCGCGGGCGGCGCTGGCGGCGGCGATCGAGGCGCGCGGCGTCCCCGACAGTGCGTACTTCCTGCGCAGCGCGCACCGGAGCGCCGACGGTTGGCGGATGCTGTTCGACTGGTCCGACATGACGGCCGTCCAGGAGCACGGGGTGGGCGACTGGTGGGCGGACTGGCTGGGCTCGGAGTGTCCGGCGCTGGTGCTCCACGGCGCCCGCAGCACCCTGCTCCCGCGTTCGCTGGCGGAGGAGATGGTCGCCCGACGCCCCCGGACCCGGCTGGTGCGCTTCCCCGGGGCCGGGCACTGGGTCCACGACGACGCCCCGGAGGCGGTCGCCGGGGCCGTCGCCGACTTCCTCGACGACGTGACGGCGCCCTGACCCGTTGCGGTCCGGTCCGCCCGTCAGGGTTTGCGGGCGACCGCGCCGTACATGCCGACCTCGGGTTCGTCCGTGGCCTCCCCCGATGCGCGCCATCGGGAGCAGGGCACCAGACCGGGCGGCAGGACGTCCAGCCCGTCCATCAACCGGGCGATGGCCCCGGGGTGCGCTGGGTCAGTGCCGGGGAGCCGTGCTGGTTCCAGTAGGCCACCGCCGCGTCGACCTCCGGCAACCGGGCGCTGCTGACCGTGTGCGAGAGGACCAGATGGCTGCCCGGGGGCAGGGCGCCCATGAGGCGTCGCACCGCGGTGCCGGCCTCCTCGTCGTCCTCCACGAAGATCAGCACGCCGAGCAGCATCAGGGCCACGGGACGTCCGAAGTCGAGGATGCCGGCCGCCTGTTCGAGGATGCCGTCCACGTCCCGGACATCGGCGTCCACGTACTCGGTGCGGCCCTCCGGTGCGCTGACCAGCAGGGCCCGGGCGTGGGCGAGGACGGTCGGGTCGTTGTCGACGTACACGATGCGCGCGTCGGGAGCGACGCCCTGGGCGATCTCGTGGGTGTTCTCGGCGGTGGGCAGGCCGGTGCCGATGTCGAGGAACTGGCGGATGCCGACCGGCCCGGCGAGCTGGCGCACCGCCCGTCCCAGGAACCGCCGGTCGGCCCGTGCATAGGCGCTGACCTGCGGGTACAACGCATTGATGCCCTCGCCCACCCGGCGGTCCGGCTCGTAGTAGTCGGCGCCGCCCAACCAGTAGTTCCAGATCCGTGCGGAGTGGGCCCGACGGGAATCGACGGTGGACCGGGTGGCCGTGGAGAGTCGGGACGAAGCGGGGGTGGGCACGTGCTCATCTCCTGCGGGCCGGTACGGGGGGGGTGGCCGGACAGTCCGTCAACTCATCAGCTGATCATACGAGTCCATTGCGCCATGGTCGTCTCCCGTACACGTGACGCTCGACTCAGCCGGGGAGCACCCGGAGCCGCACCGCTAGAGCGTGGCTCCCCCGTGTTTGGCGTAGTTCTCGATCAGACGGGTGCGGGCGCCTTCCAACCGGTGGGCCAGGATCTCCGCGATGGTGCGCAGCAGCACCAGCCCGAGTGCCGACTCCTCCTCGCAGAGGGACCGGACCTTGGCCGCGTCGAACTCGTAGGCGCGCACCGGACTGAACGCCTCGGCGCCGAACTCCCACTGGTGCGGGGGGAACAACCAGGACCAGCCGAGCAGGTCGCCCGGTTGCAGGGTCTCCACGGTGACCCGGCGCCGATCGGGGACCTGGAGGTCCAGGGCGACCGTGCCGGAACGGATCACCCAGAGCCGGTCCGCGGGCCCGCCCTCCTCGAAGATCCGACTGTCCTGGGCGAAGGACACCTCCTGGGCCAGGTCCATGAGGCGCTGGCGATGATCAGCGGGCAGAGCCGTGAGCAGCCTTCTCGCAGTCGTCATGCCGGACCTCCTCATGAGCGGACATGGGCCGCGCCGCACACGGGGCCTCCCCACCCGGAGACCGCCGTGCGTGGGGTTCGTGTAACTCTCTTACCCGGGTTCGCCCCATTCGTCACCCGACCGGCGCAACCGCGTCCGCCGCCCGGGGCGCCGGCGGGCGACGGCCCCGTCACCGGGGGTCACGGGGCCACGAGGGTCGCCCGCAGCAGGTCCAGTTCCCCTGCGGTGAGCCCGCTGCGCAGCAGCCAGCCCGCTCCGCCGCCGTGCTCGGCGTGCAGCCGGGCCAGGAAGTCGTGCATGGTCTGCGCCCGGGACGCCATGTAGGTGTGGCCCACGTCCGGGATGCTGCGGTAGCCCCCGACCGCGAGCAGCCGGTCCCTGACCCGGGCGATGCGCTCGGCGGTCAGCTCGTAGTCGACGGCGATCACCTCGGCCGCCACCCCGACCGCGTCCAGGAGCACGGCGGCGCACACGCCCGTGCGGTCCTTGCCGATCGCGCAGTGGAACAGGACCGCGTGCTGATCGGGATCGGCGACGATCCGCGCCGTGGCCGTCAGCGTGTCCGCACTGCTCTCCAGCAGCCGGAAGTAGAAGTCGACCGCGCCGCCGTCGGGACCGTCCGGCACGACCTCGGTGGCGCGCCCCTGCGGCAACCGGACCGGGAGATGCGCCCGGCGCACCCGGGTGGCGGTGAGCAGTCCGTGCCCCTCCCGGGCGGACTCCTCCGGCCCCCTCAGGTCCACGACCGTCCGCAGGCCCAGCCCGTCCACCAGGAACTCCACGTCGGCGTCGGTCACCGCCTGGAGGGTGCTGCTGCGGAACAACACGCCCCGGCGGGTGGTGCCACCGCCGGGAACGGGCAGTCCGCCCAGGTCACGCGTGTTGTCGGCACCCATGAGCGGCACCCAGCGGGAGTGCTGCGGGGCTTGCGGCTCCGCAGGCCCGTACGTTCCGCACCCCGTGTCCGCCACCGTGCCGCCCGCTTCCCCGTCCACGGTCCCCCCGTTCCCCGCACCGGCACGTCCGGTGCGCCAGGATCGCCGCTACGGCGGCCCGGTGTCCAGAGGGCCGCCCTGGCGCGCTCGGTGCTTGGCGCCCACCACCCGGTGTGCGGGGGCGGGGGGGGGGGGGCGCCCCCCCCCCCCCCCCCCCGGGGGGGGGCGGGGGGGGCCCCCCCCCCCCCCGGGGCGCCGCCCCCCCCCCCCCGTCCCCCCCCCCCGGCGGGGGGGGGCCGCCCGTCGGGCCGGCCCGGGGGGGGGGGCCCGGGGGGCCCCCGGGGGGGGGGGGGGGGGGGGCCCCCCCCCACACCGGGTCCCACCGGCGGTGCGACCCCGCCTCACGCCCGCGGTCCGGCGTCCTTCACCGCCCGCAGGGCCAGGTGCTGGAGGAGGGCGAAGCCACCGACCGTCAGGGCCTGGAGCGGGACCCAGACCGCCCCGGCCGTGGTCGGCGACAGCCAGAACAGGACGGCGATCACGCTGAGCACGGCCCAGACCGCATTGCCCTCGATGACCGCCCGGACCCCCACCGTCCACGGCGCACGCTGGGCTCCCAGCACGGCCACCCCGATCCCGTAGAGGGTGAGGAACCCACCGATCGCCAGGAGCAGGCCGCGGTCGACGCCGAGCAGCCGGCCCAGCGGGCCGGAGGCCGCGAGGTAGGCGATGCCGTTGACCCCGGTGACGACGGCGTCGAGGGCGAGGAAGCGCCGCAACATGGTCACCGGCTCGGTGGTGCGGGCCAGCGCGGCGAGCGGAAGCGTGGTGGACATGTGGATCACCCTCCAAGGGGTTCGAACGAGCTGATCGGCCCGGCTCCCGAGGCGGAGTGCGCCGCCCCGGGGGCCGATGGGTCAACCATGCCCGCGGCCCCGGTGGCGGGTCGATTACGCCAGAGGTAATGCCCCGACCGCGGTCCGAGGCCGGGGCCACGACCCCGTCCACGCACCGGGCACCGGCGGGGAGCAGCGGCCGTCCGGGCGGCCCGCGTTCGGTGCCGGATGCCCCCCTTGGGTATGGTCGGGGCGACACCCCGGCGGCGGAGTGTCCGACGATCGGAGGGGACGAACCTCGTGCGAGCAAGCCGGAGTCTGCGGACGGCGGGTGCCTGGGGGCACTTGCTGCTCGTGGCCGCGCTCGCGCTCGGGGTCTTCCTGATGCACACCGTGGGTCACCCGGAGGGTTCGTCCTCGGGTGGCACCGCCGCGCACGGGGCCGGCCCCACCACGGCGAGCGCGACCGGGCACGGACCGGCCACCCCGGCGGCTCCCGCCGCGTTCGGTCCGCACGGGCCCGAGCGGACCGCTGCGCCAGCGGCCGACACGGAGCACGGCGGCGCACCCTCCTCGCACGACTCCGGCATGACGATGGACCTGGCCTCCCTGTGCGTGGCCGTGCTCGGGGCCTGGGTGCTCGCCGCCCTGGTGGCCGCCGCGCTGCGCCGTCGTACGGAGTGGCTCGTCCGCCTGCGCACGGGCGCCCTGCGTTCCCTGTTGCCCCTGCCGCCGCCGCGCAGTCCCGACCTCCTGCAACTGTCCGTCCTGCGGATCTAGGCCGAACGCCCCCTGCGGGTGCCACGCGCTGCCCTTCGGCAGCCCGTGCCCGCACCCGCGCGCCGGCCCGTTTCCCGCTGGAACAGACAGCATTCAAGAGGTTGTGACATGACCGCCTTCACGCATGCCCCGCGCCGTACCCCCGTCCGCCGGTTCGCCCTGGTCGGCGCCGTCGCCGCCGCGAGCCTGGTGCTCGCCGCCTGCGGTGGCGACGACTCCATGGACGGCATGGACCACGGCAGCGGCGGCTCCGGCTCCGCGAGCGCCAGCGCGTCCCCCGCGCCGTCCGGTGCGAACCCGGCACCGGGTGCCTTCAACGACGCGGACGTGATGTTCGCGCAGATGATGATCCCCCACCACGAGCAGGCACTGGAGATGTCCGCCCTGGCGGACGGCCGCGCCGAGGACCCCGAGGTCAAGGCGCTCACCGAGGAGATCTCCGGGGCCCAGGACCCCGAGATCCAGAAGATGAAGTCCTGGCTCAAGGCATGGGGCAAGCCCGAGTCGGCGGGTGACGGCGCGGACCACGGCGGCCACTCCGGAGGCTCCGGAGGGATGTCCGGAATGATGACCGACGAGGACATGGCCGCGCTCAAGGACGCCAAGGGCACCGCGTTCGACAGGAAGTTCGCGCAGCTGATGATCGACCACCACAACGGGGCCATCGAGATGGCCAAGGACGAGCAGAAGAACGGCCGCAACGCGACGGCCAAGGAACTCGCCGACGACGTGGTGAAGGCCCAGTCGACCGAGGTCGCCCAGCTCAACAAGATCCTCGACCGACTCTGATCGCACGCGTACCGCACGGTCCGGGGCGGGGCGGCACCGACTCGTCCTGCTCCGGCCCGGCCCGTGACCCGGCGGGTGCGGGCGGGCACCTGAACCCCGCCCGCACCCCCACCACTCCCCCGCCCACGGCGACCCCACCCCCGACGCCCCCGACCGCCCGGGCACCACCCGGCGGCCGTGGGTCGACGCCCGCGCGGCGCCCCCGCGCCCGACACCCGATCAGGACATCACCATGAAGCACCGCACCGCACTGCCCGTAGCCGCCTCCGTCTCGGCCTTCGCCCTCGCCCTGGTCCTCGGTGCCTGCTCACCGGGCAGCGACGACGCGGCGGACGGCGACGCCGGAGCGACGATCAGCCACATCCACGGGGTGGCGGTCGGCCCCGAGGACGGCAAGCTCTACGTCGCCACGCACGACGGGATCTACACCCCGGACGCCGAAGGGCACCCCGAGTTGGTCGGCGACCGCAAGGACGACTTCATGGGCTTCGCCCTCGGGAAGTCCGGCGCCTTCCTTGCCAGCGGCCACCCCGCGCCGGGCCGGGACGCGCCCAGCAACCTGGGGCTGATCGAGAGCACCGACACCGGCCGCACCTGGAAGGACAAGTCACTCAGCGGCAAGGTCGACTTCCACGCCCTGGAGTACGCCCACGACACCATCTACGGGTACGACAGCACCAACGGCCTGCTGCGGGTCAGCTCCGACGGCGTGACCTGGGACGACCGGGCCTCGCTGACGGCGCTCGACATCGCCGTCAGCCCCCGGGACCCGGACACCGTGCTCGCCACCGCGGAGCAGGGCCTGCTCCGCAGCACCGACGGGGGCAGGACCTTCGCCGGCGTCACCGGACCCGCCCCCGCCTTCGTGTCCTGGGCGACGCAGGACGCGCTGTTCGCGGTCGATCCGACGGGCGCGCTCTCGGTGAGCCGCGACGGCGGGGCCGGCTGGAGCGAGCGGGGCACGGTGCCCGGGGGCGCTCCCCAGGCACTGACCGCGCTCGACGGGCAACGTCTCGTCGTCGCCTCCCAGGACGGCGTCTACGAGTCCCGGGACGGCGGGAAGACCTTCGACCGGAAGCTGGACGTCGCCGCCTCCGGCAACCACTGACGGCTGCCGGTCGCCGGTGCCCGCGACGGCGGGCACCGGCTCACTCCAACGGCGTGCCGACCCGCAGTCGGTTGCCGTCGGGGTCGCTCAACTCGATCTCCCTGGCCCACGGCACGTCCTGGGCGGTGACACCGAACTCGGCCGCCACCGCGTCGACGTCCGCCACCCGGAGGTAGACCAGGGTGCCGGGGCGCGCGTCCCCGACGTGCTCGGAGAGGAAGAGGCGGACCGGGCCCCGGGCCACCTCCACGAAGGCGGGCAGGCCGGGCTCGAAGCGGTGCTCCCACTGCTCGGTGAACCCCAGCCGGGCGTACCAGCGGACGGCCCGAGCGGCCTCCCGCACCCGGAGGACCGGGATCGCCTCCTCCACCCGTCCGGGCGGGGAGTCCTGGGGTGCGGGCCGCTGCGGTGTGCTCGTGTCCATGCGGTCACTCTGGCAGAGGGGTCTGACAACGCCACCGCCGCACGGCCCCCGCACGGGACCCGTGCGGGGGCTTCACCCGACCGCGCCGCGCTCCGCAGGAGTCAACGGCGGCCCGCCGAGCGGGGGTCGGAGGGGACCGCGGACGGCCGCGAGGAGGACGGACGGTTTGAGGAGGAGCAGCGGACCGTCCTCCATCGAGGTCACCCGGGTGAGTTCCCTGGCGATCCGCCCGTTGCCGGTCGCGGTGTGCATGAGGCGGTCCACGTAGGCCGCGGTGGCCCGTTCCCGCAGGGTGGGGCCGTTCGGGGTGGCGCCGGGGTAGAAGACGTCCTGGCCGGTGGCCAGGTCCCAGGCCACCGCGACCGGGCCGGCGACGGCCCGTTGCACGTGGCGGGCGAGGCCGGGCGTGCCCCAGCCGCGCCGCCGCACGACGGCGCGCAGGGCGCGGGCGCTCTGCGCGGCCACCGACATGCCGTGCCCGTAGATCGGGTTGTACGCGGCGACGGCGTCCCCGAGGACGGCGAACCCGTCGGGCCAGCGGCGGGCGCGCTCGTAGTAGTGGCGGCGGTTGGCGGTGGCCCGGGTGAGGACCACGTCGTCGAGGGGTTCCGCGTCGGCGATGAGATCGGCGAGCACCGGGTGCCGCAGCCCCCGGGCGAACGGCTCGAACGCGTCGTTGCGGGCGGACGGTGCACCGCCCGTGGTGCCGGACAGCGTGACGTGCCAACGGCCGTCCTCGATCAGCACCAGGGTTCCGGCGCGCCCCGGGCCGGGGCCGCGGGGGTCGGCCTGGATGTTGACCGCGGGGAACCCACCGCGAGCCGCTTCGGGCGCCCGGTACAGCCGGCTCGCGTAGACGAGCCCGGACGACACGGTCCGCTCGGGGACCGGGGGCAGTCCGAGGGAGCGCAGCCAGCCGGCGGCCCGGGAGGACCGGCCGGTGGTGTCGACGACCAGGTCGGCGCGGAGCGTGCTCTGCACGCCCTCGCGGTCGCGGACCCGGACCCCGGCCACCGTCGAGCCGTCCCCGGTCAGGCCCAGGACCTCGGTGTGTTGACGGAGCGTCACCCGTTCAGAGGCGAGGACCTCCGCGCGCAGCGTCGCGTCGAGGAGGTCCCGGGAGGACAGCAGCATGTAGTGCTCGCCCGCCCAGCGGCGCAGCCATCCCTGGGGCGAGAAGCCGATCATGTCGTCGGGCAGGGCCAGCCGGTGGGCGCCCCGGGCCAGCAGTCGGTTGATGGTGCCGGGCAGCAGTTCTTCGACGGCCTCGGCTCCCCCGGACCACAGCAGGTGGACGTGGCGCGCCTGGGGCAGGCCCTTGCGGGACGCCGGGCCGGTCGGAAGCCCGTCGCGTTCCACGACGGTCACGTCGGCGAGGCCGGACAGCGCCTGCGCGGTCAACACTCCGGCGAGGCCGCCGCCGAGGACGACGGCGGATCTACCGGAGCCGCCGGAGCTACGGGAGCTGCCGGATCTACCGGGTCTGCCGGGTCTGCCAGATCTGCCGGATCTACCGGGTCTGCCGGAGTTGGGGGAGCGGTCACTCATGGGGCCACGCTTTCTGTTCGGGCGTTCACGCGTGCGCGAACCGCTGCGACGAGGTCGGGAGAGCGCAGGGCCCGGGCGATCTGTCGGGCCTGGCCGCCGAGCGGGGCGCCGGGGGCGTGGCCCCGGCCGTCGCCGCCGTCGCGACGGGTGGCACGGCGCTCGATCGCGGCGAGGAGGGTCACGGCTCCGGCGATGCCGGTGGCGTCCTCGGGTGCGGCGCCGCCGTGCAGTGCCTCGTGGTGCGCCAGCCGCCACAACGCGTAGTCGATGTGGGGCCCGAGGTGGATCACCTCGTCGCCGATGTACGTCTCGCGCGCGGTCAGCGCGAGCGCGGCGCTGCGCGAACGGCCCACCGTCAGGGACGGCTTCACCTCGGCGTGGGCCTTCAGGAGTCGGTACAGCGGGCGCAGCCGCCAGTGGCTGGTCCGGGCGTGCCACCAGCCCTGGGCCGCCTGTCCGGCGTGCGGGAGGATGAAGCCCGCACCGATGAAGACGGCGCTGACGCAGGCCACCGGCGGGGCGATCGTGGTGCTGAGGTGGTCCAGGTTCCCGCCCGTCCACCGGGCCACCACGGCGGTCCACTTGAGGGTGTCGAAGCCCAGGTTCGCCCCGTAGCCGACCCCGAGGCAGACGACGCCGCTGCGCAGCCACCCGCGCAGGCGTCCCTGCCAGGACCAGATCAGGTACGAGGTGATGAGCACCGCCACCGTGTGGGCCAGCAGGTAGAGGATCACGACCTCGCGGATGAAGGGCGTGGTGGCGTAGTGCGTGTCGAGGTCCTGGACGCGCTCGTCGGGCACGTCGGCCAGGGCGAAGAGGATCCACAGGCCCACGATCACGGTGGCGTAGGCGACCGTGACGCAGCGCACCGAGCGACGGGTGACGGCCCGGTCGTCGTCCTTCCAGACGATGAGCAGCACCAGGCACGAGGCGCAGAACGCCGTCAGCAGCGTGTACACCCACGGCGCGGAGACGTTCGGGACTCCGGTGACGTCGTTGAGCCAGACGATGGTGCGGGGGTTCGCGAAGAAGAAGACCCCGCAGGCGAGGACGAGCAGACCGCCGACGGCGCGCAGCAGTTTGTCGCGCCAGAACCGGACGATGGCCGGGGTCTTGTAGACCAGGGCGGCGCTGAGGACGGCGGCCGCGATGAGGTAGCTGAGGTGGGTGTCGGAGGGCGGCACGCGGTCACCGGACTCCGAGGGAGGCCTGGATGCGGTTGCTGATGCCGTCGCGGTGGGCCGCGCGCCGGTGGTGGGGGTCCTCGATGAGGGTGCGCAGTCGGCTGCCGAGCAGGAGCCCGAACGATTCGGCGTCGCGTTCGTGGTCGTCGTGGCAGTGGCTGCGGGCCGCGAACGAGCGCAGGACGTCCGCCCACCGCCCGGCCGGTCCCGGGCGGGCGCCCGCACCGCCGGCGAGGGCTCCGGCGGGGACGGCGGGGTCTCCTTCGGCGGGCCGGCCGTGGCCCTGCGTCAGGTGCCACAGTTCGTGCCCGACGACCACCACCTGCTGGACGGGGTCGTGGCGTTGTTCGACGAGGATCATGTCGTAGGTGTCGAAGCTCAGCATGAGCCCGGTGACCCCCGCCTCGTCGGGGAACCTCTCGAAGCGCAGCACGATGGGCCGCCCGCGGCGCCGTGCCATCTCTTCGCACAGGGCCCGGCACAGTGCGTCCGCGCTGGTGGGATCGCCCAGGTCCCGGTCCGTCACCGCGTCCGCGAGGCTCGCGGCGAGTCGTTTCATCCCCCGGTTGATGTTCATGGTGCGGCGCCCTCCGGGAGGGAGGGTTCCGGCCCGGCGCCGGGTCTCGTCGGGGCGGGGGGCCGGGGGTCGAGTCCCTGCTGACGTCGGATCACCGGGTCCGGCAGGGCGCGGGCCGCGCGGAGCGGGACGGGGGGTTGACTCACCGTTGGTCTCCGTGGACGTGGGCTCCATGACGAGGTGCGGGCAGCCGGTTCGCGCGCTGCACTCGCGAGCCTGACCCTAACGCTTCCCGTCCGGACCGCAATGCCGGTTCCCCCGGCTCCCGTTGGACGGCCCGTCACGGGCGTCGTCCGCCACCGGGTGCGCACGGCCCGGCCCGGGGCGGTCGTGCCGGACGTCGGCGGGCCGAGCGGTCGGTTACGGTGCTGGTCGGCCCCCGGCCCGGGTGGACCCGGGTGGTCCGGGGGCGACGTTCCACTGCGAGAAGGGCGTACGGATGGCGGCGAAGGGCGCGGGGTCGGGCGGGCGGAAGATGCCGCGGGAACCGTACGAGCGTGAGCTGTACCGGCTCCAGACCGAGTTGGTGAAGCTCCAGGAGTGGGTGCGGGCCGAGGGGGTGCGGCTGGTCATCGTCTTCGAGGGCCGTGACGCCGCGGGCAAGGGCGGCACGATCAAGCGGGTGACGGAGTACCTCAACCCGCGGGTGGCGCAGATCGTGGCCCTGCCCCAGCCCACCGAACGCGAGCGCGGGCAGTGGTACTTCCAGCGGTACACGGCGCACCTCCCGGCCGCCGGTGAGGTGCGGCTGTTCGACCGGAGCTGGTACAACCGCGCCGGGGTGGAGCACGTGATGGGCTTCTGCACCAAGGCGGAGCACCAGCGGTTCCTGCACCAGTGCCCGATCTTCGAGCGGATGCTGGTCGAGGACGGCATCCTGCTGCGCAAGTACTGGTTCTCGGTGAGCGACGCGGAGCAGGAACGCCGTTTCCGCAAGCGGCTGGAGGACCCGTTGCGCCGTTGGAAGCTGTCGCCGATGGACCTGGAGTCCATCACGCGGTGGGAGGCGTACTCGCGGGCGAAGGACGAGATGCAGGTGCACACGGACATCCCGGAGGCGCCCTGGCACATCGTTGAGAGCGACGACAAGCGTCGGGCCCGGCTCAACATGATCGCCCATCTCCTGTCCACGGTGCCCTACCGGGAGGTCCCGCCGCCGGACGTCACCATTCCGTCGCGTCCGCCCGCCTCCGGTTACGAACGCCCGCCGAAGGACCTCCAGTCGTACGTGCCGGACCACGCGGCGACCCTGTTGGGCTGAACGGGCCCGGCGGCGCGACGGCTCGGGGCTCGGGGCTCGGGGCTCGGGGCTCGGGGCGAGCATCGGAAATGTCGGTGCTCAGCCCCCGAAGAATCCGCTTTCACGGTTCCCCCCGCGGGCCCCAGGATGGCCGGGAGCCAGCCTGCCGTGGGAGGAACCGTGACCTCAGCCGTCGACCCCGATCTGCTGCCCCTCACCTCGACGTCCGGCCCCGGAGGGCTGGCCGTCGGCGGAGTGCCGCTGGTGGAACTGGCCGGGCGCTTCGGGACCCCGCTGTTCGTGTACGACGAGGAACACCTGCGGCACCGCTGCCGGGAGGCCCTCGACGCGTTCGGTGCGGACCGGGTGGCCTACGCGTCCAAGGCGTTCCTGTGCACGGCCATGGCCCGGCTCGCCCACGAGGAGGGTCTGCTGCTCGACGTGGCTTCCGGCGGTGAACTGCGGGTGGCGCTGCGGGCCGGCGTCCCGGCGGACCGGATCGTGGTGCACGGCAACAACAAGGACGTGTCCGAGTTGCGGGCCGCCGCCCACGCCGGGGTGCGCCACCTGGTGGTCGACAGTTTCGACGAGGTGCACCGGATCGAGTCCCTGCACCGCGAAGAGGGCCTGCCGCCGGTGCCGGTGCTGCTGCGGGTGGCGCCCGGGGTCGCCGCGGGTGCCCACGAGGCCATCCGGACCGGGGGCCGGGACTCGAAGTTCGGCTTCGGCCTCGCCGACGGGACCGCCGCCGAAGCGGTCCGACGGGTCCGGCGCAGCCCGGCGATGCGGTTCGACGGCGTGCACGCGCACGTGGGCTCGCAGGTGCTCGACCCGTCCGAGTTGGCGGCGGGGGCCGCTGCCGTGGCCCGTTTCGCGGCCGGGGTGGGCGCCGCGGGGCTGACCGTCGGCGGTGGGCTCGGCGTCGCGTACGAGGGCGGGCAGCGGGTGCCGACCTTCGCCGCCTGGGCGGACGCCGTACGGGCGGCGGTGCACGGCGCGGGCTGGTCCGGCGGGGTGACGGTGGAGCCGGGCCGGTCGATCACCGCACGGGCCGGACTGACGCTGTACCGGGTCGGCACCGTCAAGCACATCGAGGGGGTGCGCACGTACGTGAGCGTGGACGGCGGGATGAGCGACAACCTGCGTCCCGCCCTGTACGCGAGCCGGTACGAGGCGTTCCTGCCGCGCTGCCCGGGGGCTCCGCGGCCGCTGCGGGCCCGGCTGGTGGGCAAGCACTGCGAGAGCGGTGACGTGATCATCGACCGGGCGGCGCTCCCCGCCGACCTCGCCGTGTCGGACGTCCTGGCGACTCCGGTGACCGGAGCGTACGGGTACGCCATGGCCTCCAACTACAACAAGCTGCCGCGCCCGGCGGTGGTGTTCGTGCGCGGCGGTGCCGCCCGGCTCGTGGTGCGGCGGGAGACGGACGAGGACCTGCTGCGGCTCGACGTCACGGAGCCCGGGGCCGGGGAGACGCGCACGGACGGAACCGCCCTGGTCGCGGTGGCGGGCGCGGGCAGCGCCTAGTCTGACGCGATGCTGAACAGTGCGCGTCTGCTCGTCCTGCTGGAGATCGCCCGGCGGGGCACCATCGTGGCCGCCGCCCAGGCACTGCACCTCAGCCCGTCGGCGGTCTCCCACCAGTTGGCGCGGTTGGAGCAGGAGGTGGGCGTCGCCCTGGTCGAGCGGGCCCCGCAGAGCCTGCGGATGACGGCGGCGGGGCAGCGGCTCGCGGAACACGCGCAGGCCATCGCGGATCTGATGGCCGTCGCGCAGGACGATCTGCGGGAGCACTCGGCGGGCGAGGCGGGGGTGCTGCGGCTCGGGTTCTTCGCCTCGTCCGGACTGGAGCTGCTGCCCCGTGCGCTGTCCGGGTTCTCGGCGCGCCGACCGCACGTCGAGCTGGAACTGATCCTCGGGCAGCCGCACGAGTTGGTGCCCGGTCTGGAGGCCGGGCGACTGGACGCGGCCGTCGTCTTCGAGCACCCCCTGGACCCCTGGTGCCGTGACGCTTCGGTGGACGTGGAGATGTTCTTCGACGAGCCGCAGTTGATCGTCGTGCCCCTGCGGCACCGGCTGGGCCGGCAGTCCACGGTGCGGCTCGCGGCCCTGGAGGGCGAGACCTGGATCGGCACGCGGGGCGGCAACACGGGCGAACCCGTGCTGGAGCGGGCCTGTGCGGCCGAGGGGTTCCTGCCGCGGGTGCGGTGCCGCAGCGACCATTACCAGGTGACCGTGAACCTCGCCCGCGCCGGCATGGGGATCGCCCTGGTGCCGGCGCTGGGGATCGGTGACACGGCGGGCGTCCACGTGTGCCGGCTGGACCATCCGCAGTTGCACCGCCGGATCGGGGTCGCGACCCGGTCCACCCATGTGAACCCGTTGCTCGACCACTTCCTGGGGGAGCTGCGCACGGCGGCGCGCGAGGTGGGCACCCTGCTCGGCAGCCAGTTCGGTCTCACCCGCCCCTGAACGGCCGGGGCGGGCGCGCGGGACCCGCGCGCCCGCCCGGTGGTGAGGGCTCAGACGTGGTCCGGGGGCATCGCGCAGTCGGCGAGGGTCCGTCCCACGTCCCGCAGGGCGTGCACGGCCGCGCGTTCGGTGCTGGCGCCGAGCGCGGTGTCCCAGTGCGCGACGACCGCGTAGGCGAGCCGCCGGGTGCCGATGAGCAGGCCGACGTCGGCCCGCACCCCGGTGTCCGTACCGGTCTTGTTGGCGATGAGCAGCGCGCCCGGCGCGGGCGCGGGGAAGCCCGGCGCGTACGGGTCGTGGGCGACGAGCGCCGGCACCAGGCCGTGGTCGGTGTTGGCCCGCATCCACTGCAACAGCCGCGCGGACGCCCCGGCGGAGACCATCGTGCCGCGCGCGGCGTGCGCCACCAGACGGGCCAGGTCCCGGGCGGTGCCGGTGGCGAAGACCGGGGGCAGCCCAGGTCCCCGTACGTCCCGTACGGAGTCGTGCAGGGTGAGGTCCCGCAGCGCCAGCCGCTCGGCGAGCCGGGCCGTGGCGTCCCGTCCGACGAGGCGCAGCAGGGCGTTGGTCGCCGTGTTGTCGCTGACGGACGCGGTGAGCCAGCACAGGTCCTCGACGGTCCACCCGGTGCGCCCGAGGCGACCCAGCAGTCCGGTGCCGCCCGCGCGGTCCTCGGGGAGCACGTCGACGGTCTTGTCGCCGTGCAGTTCCCCGGTGTCGAGCCGGCGGGCGATCTCGGCGAGGAGCAGCAGCTTCGCGGTGGACGCGACGGGCAGGACCACCTCGTCGTGGAAGCCGATGCGGTCGGTGCCGGCGCTGTCGGTGCCGTCGGTGCTGTCGATGCCGTCCGTGCAGTCGGTGGCGTGAGTGGCGTCGAGGTCGATCGCGCTGACGGAGAGGACGAGCGGCAGCGCGGCGGAGCGGCCGGCCGCCGCGGCGACGCGGGCGAGGCTCATCGGACCTCCAGGACGCGTCCGGCGCACACCCCGGTCGGGGCGCCGTCGCGCACGGCGAGCCGCCCGGCGACCACCACCGCGCCGATGCCGTCCGGAGCCGCCAACGGGCGGTCGAAGGTGGCCCGGTCGGACACGGTGGCGGGGTCGAAGACGACCAGGTCGGCGTGGGCCCCTTGGTGGACGGTGCCGCGTCCGGTGAGTCCGAAGCGGGCGGCGGGCAGCCCGGTCATCTTGTGGACGGCCGTCTCCAGGGTCAGGAGGCGCTCGTCGCGCCCGTAGTGGCCGAGGACCCGGGCGAAGCTGCCCGCCCAGCGGGGGTGCGGACGGCCCGGTTTGGGGACGCCGTCCGATCCGATCATGGACAGCGGGCTGGCGATGACCCGGCGCACGTCGTCCTCGCGCATCGAGTGGCTGATGATGGTCACCTCGCCCTGCTCGGCGAGCAGCAGGTCACAGACGTAGTCGACGGGGTCGCAGCCGCGTTCCGCGGCGAGGTCGGCGATGCGACGGCCCTGGACGTGGGGGTGGGTGGGGGCGGCGGCGACGGCGATCAGGTCCCAGCCGCCGTTGCCGACGGTGTTCTCCCAGCCGTCCACGCCCTCGGCGATGTCCCGCCGGATCAGTTCGCGCACGGACTCGTCGTGGAGCCGGGCCAGCAGGGCGCCGATGCCGCCCGCGTTGGCCCAGGGCGGGAGCATCGCGTGCAGGACGGTGCTGCCCGCGGTGTAGGGGTACACGTCGCAGAGCACGTCCACTCCTTCCGCGCGGGCCCGTTCCAGTCTGGGCAGGGTACGCAGGGTGGCGCCCCAGGCGTGCCGTCCGGCGGTCTTGTGGTGGGAGACCTGGAGCGGCGCCCCGGAGCGCACGGCGATCTCCAGCGCTTCCTCCAGGGCCCGGTCGATCTGGGACATCTCGTCGCGCAGGTGCGTCACGTACGGCTTGCCGTGCCGTGCGGCGACCCGGGCGAGGGCGACGATCTCCTCGGTGTCGGCGTAGGTGCCGGGTGGATAGATGAGCCCGGTCGAGAGGCCGGCGGCGCCCTGGCCGAGGGCGCGGTCGAGGAGGTCGCACATGGCGGCCAACTCGTCGGCGGTGGGGGTGCGGGCGTCGAATCCCATGACGCCGGCGCGGAGCGTCCCGTGGCCGACCAGGGAGGCGAGGTGGGTGGCGCGCAACGCCGGGGCCTGCCCGGCGGCGAAGGCGGTGAAGTCGGGGCAGGGTGCGACGGGCCCGAGGCCGAAGGTCACTCGCAGGTGCTCGGCGAGCCCGGGCAGCCGTGCCGGCAGCGCGGGGAAGAGGCTGGAGCCGCAGTTGCCGGCGATCTCCGTGGTGACGCCCTGGAGCAGCGGGGCGAGCCGCAGCGCGGCGACCGCGGGGTCTTCGGTGTCCTGGGGCACGGCGAGCGCGTCGGAGTGGGTGTGCACGTCGATGAACCCGGGGGCGACGACCAGTCCGTCGACGTCGAGGACCGTGTCGGCGGTGGCCGGCCGGCCCGTGGGCAGCAGGGCTATCCGCCCGTCGGCCACGCCGACGTCGACGGCGCGGGCGGGGCCGCCGGTGCCGTCGACGAGGGTGCCGCCGCGCAGCAGCAGTTCGAGGGGGCGCGCCATCACAGCACCGTGGAGAGGAAGGCCCGGGTGCGGTCGTGCCGCGGGGCGCCGAACAGGTCCTCGGGAGGGCCTGACTCCACGACGAGGCCGTCGTCCATGAAGACGACCCGGTCGGCGACCTCGCGGGCGAAGCCCATCTCGTGGGTGACGACGACCATGGTCATGCCGCTGGCGGCCAGGTCCTTCATGACGCCCAGGACCTCGCCGACGAGTTCGGGGTCGAGCGCGGAGGTGGGTTCGTCGAAGAGCATCAGGGTGGGTTCCATGGCGAGGGCGCGGGCGATCGCGACGCGCTGTTGCTGGCCGCCGGAGAGTTGACCGGGGTAGTGGTCGGCGCGGTCGGCGAGCCCGACGCGGTCGAGGAGTCGTCGGGCCTGCTGTGCGGCTTCGGCCCGGGGGCGGCGTTTGACGGCGAGGGGACCTTCCATGACGTTCTGCACGGCGGTGCGGTGCGGGAAGAGGTGGAAGCGTTGGAACACCATGCCGATGCGTTCGCGCTGGGCCCGGACCTCCTTGGCCCGCCGCTCCCGCAGGACCCGGCCCGAGGTGTCGTGCGGTTCGTAGCCGACGAGTTCGCCGTCGAGCCACACGCGTCCCGCGTCGATGGACTCCAGGTGGTTGAAGCAGCGCAGCAGGGTGGACTTGCCGGAGCCGGACGGGCCGATCAGGCAGAGCACTTCGCCGGATCGGACCTCCAGGTCGATGCCGCGCAGCACTTCGATGTCGCCGAACCGCTTGCGGACCCGCTGGGCCCTGAGGACGAGGTCGTTCACGACACGGCTCCCTTGCCGGTGCGTCCGGGGACGAGGTTGGTCAGCACCCGACGGCGCAGGGGGGCGGCACCGGGGCTGTAGCGGCGCTCGATGAAGTGCTGGGCGACGCTGGCGACGGTGGTGAGCGCGAGGTACCACAGGGAGGCGACCATCAGCAGGGCGATCACCTCGAAGTTGGCGAGGTAGAGGTGTTGGGAGACGGTCATGAGGTCGGCGCCCGCGATGACGGAGACCAGGGAGGTGGTCTTGAGCATGGAGATGAACTGGTTGCCGAAGGGCGGGATGATGACCCGCATGGCCTGCGGCAGGACGACCCGGGTGAGGATCTGCCGGTTGGACAGGCCGAGCGAGGCTCCCGCCTCGCGCTGGCCCGGGTCGACGCTCTGGATGCCGGCGCGCACGATCTCGGCGAGGTAGGCGCCCTCGTTGATGGAGAGGCCGAGCAGCGCCGCGACGAATCCGGTGATGACCGCGTTGGTCTGCCATTCGACGAGCTTGGGGCCGTCGAAGGGGATGCCGATGCTGATCACGGGGAACAGCAGGGCGAGGTTGAACCAGAAGATCAGTTGGACGAGCAGCGGGGTGCCCCGGAAGAACCAGGTGTAGGCGCTGGCGGTGAGCCGCAGGACGGGGCTCTCGGACAGTTGCATCACGGCGATCAGGACGCCGATGGCGATGCCGGCGGTCATCGAGATCAGGGTGAGCTGGACGGTCACCCACAGCCCTTCGAGGATCACCCCGTCGAACTGGTACTCCGCGATGACGTCCCAGTGCAGATTGGGGTTGACCACGACGGTGTACGTGAGCCACACGGTGCAGGCGGCGGCGAGGAGCACCGCGAGCCAGCGGCCCGGCCGGGGACGACGGGTGACCTTGAAGGCGAACTCGTCGTCCGGGGGCGCGGTGCCCGGTCCCAGTCGCGGTGCGGGGTCGTGCACCGGGTCGGGGGTGCCGGCCGCCTCCACCGCCGTGTCGTCCTTGCTGAGGCGGGTCATGTCCTTCTCCACCCTCGGGCTCACTGACCGTCGTTGATGGTGGCCTTGGGCACGGCGCTGCCCGCGACCCCGTACTTGTCGAGGACCTTCTTGTACGCGCCGTTGTCGATGAGGTCCTGGAGCGCCTTGTGCACCGCGTCGCGCAGCCCGTTCTGGTCCTTGCTGACGGCGATGCCCCAGGGCGCGGCGCCGTACTGGGTGGGCACGACCTCGTACGCCTCGTTCTTCTCGGCGAACATCTGGGCCACCGGGTAGTCGACGATGGTGGCGACCGCCCGGCCGCTCTCCAGTTGGAGGAGTCCGGTGGGGGCGTCCTCGCTCTGCGAGATGCGCATCTTCTTCGCGCACTCGGCGTTCTGCTTCTCGCCGATCTCCAGGTTGGAGCTGCCCTTGGCGAGGACGACGGTCTTGCCGCAGAGGTCGTCCAGGGTCTTGATGCCCTCCGGATTGCCCTTCTTCGTCATGATCACGCCGCCGGTGCGGAAGTAGTCCACGAAGTCGACGGCCTGCCGGCGCTGCGGGCTGTCGGTCATGGACGACATGACCAGGTCGAAGCGTCCGGACTTCAGCCCGGGGATCAGCCCGTCGAACGCGGCGTTGGTGAGCTTGAGCTCCAGTCCCAGTTCGTCGGCGACGGCCTTCGCGAGGTCGGGGTCGACGCCCGTCAGCTCGGTGGTGCCCGGCTTGTACATCTCCATCGGGGGGTAGCCCACCGCGGTGGCGACCCGCAGCACCCCGCTCTTCTCGAACGATGCGGGAAGCAGTTCCTTGGCGGTCTTCCCCGCGCTCCCGGAGCCGTTCGTCGCCGTGTCGCCGCCCTGGTCGGACCGTCCGCAGGAGGTGACGGCCAGCGCGGTCACCGCGGCCAGCGCCGCGAGGGAACGCAGGGGTCTGTTTCGAGTCGAAATGGCCATTTCTCTCCCTCAGCCGTGACAGTGCGCTGATGCTGGCAGCCGGGTGCCGGTGAGCGGAAGATGATGAAGCCATTGACGTCTGAGCATCGATTTCTTCGTTGCTCGGGCCGGGTGCGGGGCCGCTGGCCGGGATCAAGGGCGCAGCGGGAGCCGACGGTGCTCACCGAGGGCCGTCGTCCGACTCCGGGAGGCGACCGTGCTTGGCTCTGGGCGGGAACCGAGGGAGGCTGAAGGGGTAGGCCCCCACATGTGAAGTCCACGGAGGCACGTCATGCGCAAGGTCGCCGACTGCCGGGACTACCCCAGCGAGTCGAACTGCACCCTCACCATCTCGGGCGAGGAGGACGAAGTGGTGCGGGCCGCCGCCGAACACGCGGCGTCCGTCCACGGTCATGAGGACACCGGCGAGTTGCGGGAGCAGCTCAGGGGCATGCTGAAGGACGAGGTGCCCCAGCACGTCTGAACCCCCGTGGACCGGTCGGCCGCCGCGCGGCGGCCGGCCGGTCCGCGTCGTCCAGGCCGTGGGCGAGCGCCACGCGTTCGGGTGCCGTCGATGCGGTGCGGCCACCTCCCCCGCACGTCCCGACCATGCTGGACGACGACGCCGGGCGCCCGCACCGGCGAGGGAGGACGGAGCGCCATGGATCTCACGGCGATGCTCGCGGACCTGGAGGAGCTGGTGCGGTGCGAGTCCTTCTCGGCGGACCACGCGGCGGTGGCACGCAGTGCCGCCGTCGTCGCACGGCAGGGCACGGACCGGCTGGGAGCGGGCCCGAAGACGGTCGTCGTGGCCGGGGTCACCCATCTGTCCTGGACGTTCGGGACGCCGCGGCTCCTGCTGGTGGGGCACCACGACACGGTCTGGCCGACGGGGTCGTTGAGCACCCGGCCGTGGCGGGTGGCCGACGGCGTGGCCCGGGGACCCGGGGTCTTCGACATGAAGGCCGGACTGGTCCAGATGTTCCACGCGCTGGCCGCTCTGCCGTCGCTCGACGGCGTCCGGATCCTGGTCACCGGTGACGAGGAGGTCGGTTCGTCGACCTCCCGGGCACTGATCGAGGACGCGGCCCGGGAGTGCACGGCGGCCCTCGTACTGGAGGCTTCGGCTGACGGCGGAGCGCTCAAGACCGCGCGCAAGGGCACCTCCCGCTATGCGTTCGCGGTGCACGGCGAGGCCGCCCACTCCGGACTCGAACCCGAGAAGGGCGTGAACGCGGGCGTCGAAGCGGCGCACCAGGTCCTCGCCGTCCACGCGCTCGACGCCACGCTGAACGGCGGATCGCCGGGCTCCGGGGCCTCCTGGACGACGACGCTGACCCCGACCCTCGTCTCCGCGGGCAGTACCGCCAACACGGTGCCCGCCCGCGCCGACTTCACGGTCGACGTACGGGTGCCGACGCTCGACGCCCAGCACCGCGTGGACGGCCTGTTGCGCGCCCTGCCCGTGCGCACTCCGGGCGCGCGACTGGACGTCCGTGGCGGCCCCAACCGGCCGCCCCTCGAACCGGAGGCGTCGGCGGAGCTGTTCGCCCTGGCGCAGGAGGCCGCCGCTCGCCTCGGGTTGCCGCCGCTGACCGGTGCCGCGGTGGGGGGCGCCTCCGACGGCAACTTCACCGCGGGCGTGGGATGTCCGACGCTGGACGGTCTCGGCGCCGTCGGGGGCGGTGCGCACGCGCAGGACGAGCACGTGGTGGTGGAACACCTTCCGGTGCGCGCCGCGTTGTTGGCCGAACTGGTCAAGGCGGTGCTGCGCTGAGCCCACCGGCCCGCCGGGTGGGCCGGTGTCAGGGGGGCTCCCCCGCACCCGTACGCGGGGCGGGGCTCAGGACTGCGGTGCGTGGGCGATGGCCGTCACCACCAGGCCCCGGGTCACCACCCAGCGTCCGTCGAACCCCGTGAGGGCCCGACCCCGGGGGTCGCGCCCGGTCTTCAGCAGGCGCGCCCGGAAGGTCCCCCCGACGGAGTCGGACGGCCCGCCGGACTCGTCCGGGGCGAAGGAGAGCTCGGCCTCCTCGAACCCCAGCCACTCGCCGGTCAGCGGGAACCAGGTCTTGTACACGGACTCCTTCGCGCTGAACAGCAACCGGTCCCAGTGGACGTCGGGCCGCTCGCGTCCCAGGCCGGCCAGCGTCCCCTCCTCGGCGGGCAGGGCGATGCTGCCGAGGACCCCTTCGGGCAGCGGCCCGTGGGGTTCCGCGTCGATGCCGAGCGAAACCAGCTCGTGGTCGCGGGCGACGGCAGCGGCCCGGTAGCCCTCGCAGTGCGTCAGCGAGCCGACCACGCCCGGTGGCCACCCGGGCGCGCCCCGCTCCCCCGGGAGCAGCGGCACGGCATCCACCCCGAGCCCGGCGAGCGCCTGCCGCGCGCAGTACCGGCCGGTGCTGAACTCACGGCGCCGCTTGTCCACGGCCCGGGCGATCACGGCCTCCTCCTCGGGGAAGAGGTACACGTCCGACGGATCGGTGAACCTCTCGGCGACGACCACCCGGGACGGCAGCACCTCTGCGAGCAACGCGCCCATCACCACGCACCTGTCGTCGTCATGCCGTACGGGTCCGTTCCGTGCCACGCCCTCGGCGCTCCTGTCGGCCTCGGGGTGTGGCATGAATGTCCGCCCGGCACCGTGTGCTCCCCCACTGCTTGGTCCCCCTTCGCTCGGTCCTCACGGACCAACCCTACGGTCCACCACCGGTCTTGGGGACGTGGCACGGGATCACGGGGGCGCACGCCGGCCCCGCACCGACGCGTCCGGGGCCCGCCCCCGCAAGGACGGGCCCCGGACGGGGACGATCAGAGAGTGGACTTGAACAGCAGCCGGTTCGGAGTGCCGCTGACGTTGCCGCGGATCACGTTGGGCGTGCTGTTGTTGATCAGCCAGTTGTTCACGGTGGTGCTGGAGGCGTCGCCGTTGGTGCCCTTGTAGAGCGCCGCCACGCCGGCGACGTGGGGCGCGGCCATCGACGTGCCGCTCATGCTGGTGGTGCCGCCGCCCATCCGGGTGGACGTGACGTTCACGCCGGGACCGTACAGGTCGGTGCACCGACCGTAGTTGCTGAAGCCGGCCTTGGCGTCACCGGAGTCCGAGGCCGCGATCGACAGGGCGCCCGCCGCGCTCGCCGGGGAGAAGTTGCAGGCGTCCTGGTTGCTGTTGCCCGCGGCCACCGTGGTGTGGACCCCGGCGTTGGCCAGGGCGGTGGCGGCGTTGTTGAGGGCGGCCGAGTAGCCCCCGCCGAGCGAGGCGTTGGCGACCGCGGGCTTCGCGGCGTTCTGCCGGACCCAGTCGAAGCCGGCGATGATGCCGGAGAAGGAGCCCGAGCCCTGACAGTTCAGCACCTTCACGCCGCGCAGTTGCACCCCCTTGGCCACGCCGTAGGTCGAACCGCCGACGGTGCCCGCGACATGGGTGCCGTGGCCGTTGCAGTCCTGGCCGTTGCCGCCGAAGGCGTCGAAGACGTTGCGGGCCCGGCCGCCGAAGTCCGGGTGGCTGGTGTCGATGCCGGAGTCGATGATGTAGGCCGTGACCCCGGAACCGGTGCCGTTGTAGGTGTACGAGTTGCTGCGTCCGGTGCGCTGGTCTATTCGGTCCAGGCCCCACGGCGGGTTGTTCTGGGTGGCGGAGGGTGCGGCCTTCTGGTCCTCTTCGATGGACCGGATCCGCGGGTCGGCGCGGAGCTCCGTGAGCTCGGTCGACGTCAGGGAGGCGGCGAAGCCGTTGATCACCGCGTCGTACACGTGGTCGGGAGTCACCGAGCGCGCCTCGGCGACGGCGGCCGGGTCGTTGCCCGCCTTGACGGTGACGATGTACTGGCCCTTGATCTCGCTGGCCGTCGGGGCCTGGGCGACCTTGACCAGCGGGGTCGGTGTCGGAGCGGCGGACACCGCGGTCGGGACCAGGGCGAGCGGAAGGGCGAGACCGAGGGCACCGGCGGCCAGGCCGCCGAGGGGAGTTGTGCGCATGAGGGGCTGACACCTTTCGTCTGTCCGGCCGCACGCAGGGGCGACGGCCGGTGAGTGGGGGAACGCGCGCCGGCCGTACGGGGGTGGGGAACACCGGGGAACGGGGCGGGGCGCGGAAGGTGGAACAGCTTCGCCGCGATCACGCGGCGGTGGTGGGGCACGGCACAGGAGGGGCGGACGGCGTCGAGGACCGTCTCCTACGGAGGCGCCCGTCCCTCGTGACGGAGCGCCAGAACACCCCGGCCAGGGAGGTCCAGGAGCGGGATCGCCGCTATGCGGACCTCCGTGTCCGCTGTGCGAGCGACAACCTACCGGCTCGGTGACGGGTTGACCACGCTTGAAATGCCCATGGCGAATTGGGATACTGCCGCGCCCCCGGACGCCCACGGGCGCCGCTCCAACAGCGGCCCCACGACCGCTCCATGACGAGCCCACAGGGGGCACCCGCCCCCATGGAGACAGGGGAGCGGCAGCGCTCCCGGGCCGCGGCGACCGACGGGGACGACCGGCAGGCGGTTCCACTGCGACGGCCGACGTGCGGCCCGCCGCGCCGAGCGCCGCCGATCACGCACCGGGAGCACCGGGAGCACCGGGGCGAGGAGGCACCCGGTCGCACCCACCCGACTAGATCCACAGCGCCGAGCCCGGCCCCGCCGGGCCGACACGACACCACGGCCCCAGTGATCCACATCGAGGGGCGAGCTGTGCTAAGCTGCAAGAAGTTGCAGTTGTGGTACCCATGAACCTATGTGCGCCTGACGGGATTGCTTCTCCTCAGGCGCATTATTTGTTTTCCCGGCATTCTCCGGATGGGGCCTCTGCCCGAAAAGGAGAAATATTATGGCACAGGGAACTGTGAAGTGGTTCAACGCCGAAAAGGGCTTCGGCTTCATTGAGCAGGACGGCGGCGGCCCCGACGTCTTCGCCCACTACTCGAACATTGCGACCCAGGGCTTCCGTGAGCTGCAGGAGGGCCAGCGGGTCTCCTTCGACGTCACGCAGGGCCAGAAGGGTCCGCAGGCGGAGAACATCGTCCCCGCCTGATAGCCGGACGCGTATCCACTGACCGGGGTCCGCACCGTCATGGTGCGGACCCCGGTTTGCGCTGTTTTAAGGAAGGCAAATATCCGCATGTCCCGCAGGCCCCAGAAGTCGAATCGGCGCGCCACATCTCCGTCGCCCTCCGCATCGTCGCCCAGGGAATTCCGGCTGCCGGAAAGCACGACCCCCTCACTTCCCGCCGTTGACGACTTCGCTGCTCTGGACATGCCCGCAGGGCTGCTGAAGACCCTCACCGCACAGGGTGTGATCGCCCCCTTCCCCATCCAGGGCGCCACCCTGCCCAACTCACTCGCCGGCCGTGACCTCCTCGGAAGGGGACGTACGGGATCCGGCAAGACCCTCGCGTTCGGTCTGGCCGTCCTGGCCCGCACGACGGGCCTGCGCGCGGAGCCCAGGACCCCCCTGGCCCTGGTGCTGGTGCCGACCCGTGAGCTCGCCCAGCAGGTGACGGAGGCGCTGACCCCGTACGCCACGGCGGTGAACCTCCGACTGACCACCGTGGTCGGTGGGCTGTCCATCACCAAGCAGGCCGCCGTCCTGCGACGGGGCGCCGAAGTGGTCGTGGCCACTCCCGGCCGGCTCAACGACCTCGTGGAGCGCGGTGACTGCGTGCTCGACGAGGTCCGCATCACCGTGCTGGACGAAGCCGACCAGATGACCGACATGGGCTTCCTGCCGCAGATCACCAAGCTGATCCGGCAGGTCAGGTCGGACGGGCAGCGCATGCTGTTCTCCGCCACCCTGGACCGCAACATCGACCGGCTGGTGCGCGGGTTCCTGACCGACCCCGTGGTGCACTCCGTGGACCCGTCCGCCGGAGCGGTGACCACGATGGAGCACCACGTGCTCCACCTCCAGGACGAGACCGACAAGAAGGCCGTCACCACGCGCATCGCGGCCCGCGACGGCCGGGTCATCCTCTTCCTCGACACCAAGCGGTCCGCCGACCGGCTCACCAAGCGGCTCCTGGCCGTCGGGGTCCGCGCCGCGGCGCTCCACGGGGGCCGTTCCCAGCCGCAGCGCAACCGCACCCTGGAACAGTTCAAGAACGGCCAGGTCACGGCACTGGTGGCGACGAACGTCGCGGCGCGTGGCATACACGTCGACGATCTCGACCTGGTCGTGAACGTCGACCCGCCCACCGACCACAAGGACTACCTCCACCGGGGCGGTCGCACCGCACGTGCGGGCGGCTCCGGCAGTGTGGTCACGCTGGTCCTGCCCGAGCAGAAGCGGGACATGACCCGGCTGATGTCGGACGCGGGCATCCGCCCCCAGACGGCCCGCATCAAGTCGAGCGACACGGAACTGGCCACCATCACCGGTGCCCGTGAGCCGTCCGGCGTGGCCGTCACCATCGAGGTCCCCCAGCCCACGGCGCCGAAGGCGTCCGACCGCAAGGCCGGCTCCGGGTCCAGCAGGCGATCGAGCCGACGCCGCCGCAACGCCGGCGAGTCCGCGGGCGCCGCGGCCGCCACCGGCACGCGGGGCCGCAGCGGTGGGGAGCGCCGGACCGCGAACGGTGCCGCCACCGGCGGCGGCACTCCCCCGACCGGCGGGCGTGGTTCCGGCCGCCGTACGGGCACCGCCGGGGCCGCGAACGGTTCCGCGAGTGCGGGTGGGCGTGGTTCCGGCCGCCGGGCCGCCACGGGCAGCGCCGCCGGGAACGCCGGCCGTGGCGCCGAGCGCCGCTCCGGTGGGCGTCGCGCCACCACCTAGCGAGACCAGAGAGGGGGCGGATCGTCCGATGCGGACGATCCGCCCCCTCTTCGTGTTCGCGTGGTGACGTCTAAGCGTCGGGCAGTGACTCTGCGAGGTCTTCCCACGCCGCGTGCACCTGCTCGCCGACGATCCCGAACTGCGTGAGGACCGCGACGCAGCGCCCTTCCTCGTCATCGAGTTCGATCGCCGAGGTCGGTCCGTGCGCCGCCGTGGAGCGGACGAGGTGGCCCGCCCGGACGGCCCCGAGTTCGATCTCCACCGAGCTCTCCGCGACCGCCGCGAACACCTGACCGCCGATGGTCTGCTCGGTGACGTGCACCCGGCCGCTGCACGCCTGCATGGCCGCCGGGGCGAACACCGCGACGCCGATCGGCAGGCCCGCCGAGCAGACGTGCTCCAGCACCGCCGGTACCACGGCGACGTCGATCGCCCGGTGCTCGCCGCGGTACCGGTCGAACGCCGCGCGCCGGGCCGCACCGCCGTCCATGAGGACCGCGTCGAGCTGCGCGAGCTGGTCGCCGTCCTCCCACGCCGGCACCCGGGGGGTGGTGGGCGGTGCGGTGACCGTGGTGCCCACGCCGGCCGGGCGGGCGAGGCCGACCAGCAGGCGGTCCGCCTCGGAGAGCAGCCGCCCGCGGTGCACGGTGCGGCCCTCCGCGTCGAACAGGTCCAGGGTGACCGTCCCGGTGCCCTCGTCCCGGACGACCGCGGCCGCGACGAGGCCGTCGCCGTCGATACGCAGGGCGATCGAGCCCGGCTGCACGGTGAACGCCTCACCGCGCAGGCTCGGCACCCCGTAGCTGCCGGCCTGGTCGATCCGGGCGACCGGCCCGCCGGTGACCGCCTGGACGTGCTGGAACAGCGTCAGACAGTGCGCCAGCTCCGGCATCCGGGCGTCGATCAGCCGGACGGTGCTGTTCCTCCTGCCGCAGCACTTCTCGAACGCGCACAGCCCGTCGGTGTCCTGCGGCTCCGGATGACCGCCCACCATGCTCAGTACACGTCCCGCACGTAACGCTTCGCCCGGCGCAGGTCCGCCAGGTACTGCGCCGCGTCGTCGTCACCGCGTCCGCGCTGCTCGGCGATGACGCCCAGCAGCGCCGCCTCGACGTCCTTCGCCATGCGGGAGGCGTCGCCGCAGACGTACAGGTACGCGCCGTCCTCCAACCACCCGTACAGCTCGCGCGACTGCTCGCGCATGCGCGTCTGCACGTAGATCTTCTCGGCCTGGTCGCGGGAGAACGCGAGGTCGAGCCGGGTGAGGACACCCTGCTCGCCCAGCTGGGTGAGTTCGTCCTCGTACACGAAGTCGGTCTGTCGGTGCTGGTCACCGAAGAACAGCCAGTTGCGGCCGGTGGCGCCCCGTGCGGCGCGTTCGTGCAGGAAGCCGCGGAACGGCGCGATCCCGGTGCCGGGGCCGATCATGACCATCGGGGCGTCGTCGTCCGTCGGAACGCTGAAGGAGGCGTTCGGCTGGACGTAGACGCCGACGTCCGGGTGCTCCGCGTGGTCGCCGACCCGGTCCGCGAGGAAGGTCGACGCGACGCCCTCGTACCGGCGCTGCCCGGTGCCGTACCGGACGGACGCGATGGTGAGGTGGATGTGGTCCGGGTGGGCGAGCGGACTCGACGAGATCGAGTACTGCCGCGCCTGGAGCGGCCGGAGGAACGGCAGCAACTCGTCGAGGCCCGGTGCCGAGGAGCCGGCGTCGCGCAGCACGTCGAGGACGTCCCGGCCCCAGAGCCAGGAGTCGAGGTCGGACCGGTCGCCGTGGGCGACGACCGCGGCGAGCTCGCTGGACGGCGCCCGCTCGACCAGGTCGGCGACGAGTTCCTTCGACGGGGTGCGGATCTCCCGTCCGGTGCGCAGCACCTCGGCGAGCGGGCGCCCGTCGACCTCCTCGTCACCGCTGGCACCGAGGTGTGCGAGCAGCTCGCCGACGAGCGCGCCGTCGTTCACCGGGACGACGGCGAGCGCGTCGCCGGCCGCGTACGTCATCCCGCTGTCGCCGAGGGCGAGTTCGTAGTGGCGGATCTCCTTCGCGCTGTCCGGCGAGGACAGCAGCCGGTTGACCGCGAGGCGGGACCGGTAGGGGTTGCGCTTGTTCCAGGTCGAGCGGGCGGCGGGAGCCGGGGCTGCGGGGCTCGCCGCGGCGGGCCCGCCCGCCGGCGTCGCGCCGGTCTCGGCGACGAGGCGGTCCAGGACCGCCGCCGTCCACTGTGCGGCCGGCTCCTCGAAGTCGACGTCGCAGTCGACGCGGTCGAGCAGACGGGTCGCGCCGAGCTGCTCCAGACGGGTGTCGATGAGCTTCGCGGCCTGGCAGAACTCGTCGTACCCCCGGTCGCCGAGCCCGAGGACCGCGTACCGCAGACCCTCCAGCTGGGGCGCCCCCTCGGCCTGGAGCGCTTCCCAGAACAGTCCGGCGTTGTCGGGCATCTCGCCCTCGCCGTACGTCGAGGTCACGATGAGCAGGTGGGACATGCCGGCGAGTTGTTCGGGCGTGACCGCGTCGAGTTCGACGGCGGTCCCGCCGAGGCCCCGGGTACGGGCCCCGGCGACGAGCTCGCCGGCGAGGAACTCGGCGCTCCCCGTCTGGGTGCCGAACAGGACGTCGATGGTGGCGGTGGGCGCGTCGCCGGCCGCGGTCTCCCGGCGTCCGGCGGCGGCGATGCCGGCGATGAACCCGGCGAGCCACGCCTCCTGTTCGGCGGAGAACGGCGCGTCGGCCGGGATCAGGGACCCGGTCGGGGACATGAGTGTCACGTGGTCACCGCTTCGGTCGGGGCCTGCGGGAGGTGGCGGACGGCCAGGTCGGCCAGGTCGGTGAGGGCCGCGGTCGCGAGCAGTTCGTCGAACCGGGCGGCCCGGACGCGGCCGGCGTTCTTCCTGTTCTGGTGGAGGATCCAGCCGTAGGTGCCGGGAGCGTCCACGCTCAGGTTGTTGCGCTGGTTCAGTGCCCGCTTGTAGTCGTCGAGGCGCTTGACGGCGATGAGCGTGGCGAGCTCGTCGTCGTCGAACCGCTCCAGCGTGCCGCGCAGGTACTTGACGACGCGCTGCTTGACGAAGAAGTCCTCGGTCAGCACGAGGTTGCGGACGGCCTCGGCGACCCGCGGGTCGTCCGGGCCGCTCGCTCCGGGCACCCGCTTGAGCGCGAGGTCCTGTGCGACGCCGAGCACCGTGTACGAGGACAGCAGCGAGAACATGTCGTCGCCGCCCTGGTCGCCGAGCGCCGGGGCGCGACCGCCGAGCACGGTGCGGCGGTCGCGGTAGTCGACCTTGAACGCACGGAGCTTGTCCGTGGCGATCGACGTCGCGAGCTCGTCGAGGAGCTCGGCCCGGGTGGCCGCGGCGAGGATCTCGGAGGCGTCCTGGTACAGCAGCAGCGCCCTGGGCATCCCGCAGTACAGGTGCTGGCGTTCGGTGTTCCAGTCGTGGAGCAACCGGGCCGCGAGCGGTGAGCCGGTGGCCTCCACGTGCCACTCCAGGAGCAGCCGCACGGCTTCCTCGTGGAAGGCGCCGTGTTCGGTGTCGGTGACCCGGAACACCCGCAGGGAGTCGGCGCTCACCCGGCCCGACAACTCGCCCGAGGGGTCGTACTGGTAGAGGAAACCGCCGCTCATGCCGTTGCCGAGGCCCTTGCCGAAGCCGCCGAGGTTGAGCACGGTGCCGCCGGTCATGTACTCGCAGCCGAAGTCTCCGAGGCCCTCCACGACCGCGGTGGCGCCGGAGTTCCGCACGGCGAACCGGTCACCGGCCTCGCCCTGCACGAACGTCCGGCCGCCGGTCGCGCCGAACAGCGCGAAGTTCCCGACGAGCACGTTGCCGCCGCGTTCGGTGCTGCCGCCGCCGGGGGCGCGGACGATGATCCGGCCGCCGCTCTGGCTCTTGCCGACGCCGTCGTTCGCGGTGCCGGTGTGCTCCAGGGTGATGCCGTCGTTGCAGAACACGCCGTACGACTGGCCGGCGGAGCCGGTGGTGCGGATGAGGACGGCGCCGTCGACGAGCCGGCGGCGACCGCGGTCGTCGGACACGACCGCGGGGGCACCGGCCAGGTCGGCGGCGTCGAGTTCGTGGTTGAGGAGCCGCTCGACGTCGATGCCGAGTTGCCCGCCGACCGACTTGTCGCTGTTGGCGAGGCGGACGCCCTCGATCAGCGCGGTCGGCTCGCGCCGGTCGAGGAGGGCGGCGCGGACCCGTTCGATGAGGGCGTCGTCGGTGGTGAAGTCCTTCTCCAGGTACTCCGGGTCCGCGATGACCTTCTCGGGGACGCGCGCGAGCAGCCGGCGCACGTCCAGGCGGCCGACGCTCGCGGGGTGGTCGAGCATCTGGAGCAGGTCCGTGCGTCCCCGGGCCTCGCGCAGGGACCGCAGACCCGCGCGGGCGAGGATCTGTCGGACGTCGTGCGCGATGTTGAGCAGGTACTGGGCCAGGGCTCGCGGGTCGCCCTCGAACGCCTCGGGGTTGGTGGTGAGCCCGGCGGGACACTTCACGTTGCAGTTCTTCGCCATGACGCAGCCGAGCATCATCAGCGCGGTCGTGCCGAACTCGAAGCTGTCGGCCCCGAGCAGCGCCGAGGTGACGACGTCGCCACCGGTCTGGTGGGCGCCGGAGCAGCGCAGGACGACCTTCTGCCGGAGCCCGTTGGCGACGAGCGCCTGGTGCACCTCGGCGACGCCTATCTCCGCCGAGCGGCCGGCGTACTTGAGGCTGGTGACGGCGGCGGCGCCGGTGCCGCCGGTGTTGCCGGCGACGTTGATGACGTCCGCGCCGGCCTTGGCGACGCCGACCGCGATGGTGCCGATGCCCTCGGAGGACACGAGCTTCACGATGACCCGTACCCGGGCGGCCTTGCAGTCGTGGATGAGCTGCGCGAGGTCCTCGATGGAGTACGTGTCGTGGTGCGGCGGCGGGGAGATCAGTTCGATGCCCGGGGTCCCGCCGCGTGCGGCGGCGATGTCGACGGTGACCTTCGGTGCGGGGAGCTGACCGCCCTCGCCGGGCTTGGCGCCCTGGCCGATCTTGATTTCGAGCTCTTCGAGCATCGGGTCGGCGAGGTATCCGGCCCAGATGCCGAACCGGCCGGAGGCGAACTGCTTGATCCGGGAGCCGCGGATGGTGCCGTACCGGGAGTGGTGCTCGCCGCCCTCGCCGCTGTTGGACATGCCGCCGACCATGTTGGTGCCGTGTGCGACGGCCTCGTGCGCGGTCGCCACGAGCGCGCCGTGGCTCATCGCGCCGGAGGCCAGCGCACGGGTGATCTCGTGCGCGGGCTGCACCTCGTCGAGCGGCAGGCTGTCGGGGGCGTTCTCGACGAGGGAGAGCAGCTGTGCGGCGGTGCCGACGGCGGCGACGAGGACACCGTCCGGGCCGGCGTCGAGCGTCTCGACCTCGCCCGGGTGCGCGAGCGCAAGCCCGTCGGCGAGGGCGGCGTGCCGCTGGGCGTCGTCGGGACCCGTGGACGTGAGGCGCAGCCGGGCGGTCACCGTGCCGTCCTGCCGCTCGATGGCCTCGTCCGTGGCCTCGTCCGCGTCCGTGGTCGTGGGCAGGTCCAGCGACACGACCACACCGCGGACCGTGACGCTCTCGTTGCCGGTCGTGGAGAACCGGCCGAGTTCACGGGCGAAGTCCTCCGGGGTGCGCAGTCCGGTGACGTCCGCGGGCAGCGCGAGCACGTCGCGGAGCGCGGCCGGGCGGCGCGAGCGCTCCTCGTGCGTGGTCCGCAGGAAGGAGCGGTACCCGGGGGTGATCCGGAACGCGTCGATCTCGGCGTCGCTGAGCGCGTCGTACCCGGTGTTCTGGTAGGCGGCTTCGGTGATGCCGAACGCGTCGTCGAGTTGGCCGAGGGTGAGCAGGCGCAGCGCGTCCGGGTCGTCCTGCCGGCCGAACTTCGGCGGCTCCTCGGTCATGCCGCCGAAGCCGCGTACGGCCGTGACGCCGAACGAGTGGCCGGCGCCGTCCGAGCGCTCCTTGAACAGGCCGAGCAGCGGGATCTGCTGATCGGTCTGCACCGTGCGGGCCCGCTCGTGCCAGTCGGTGGCGGTCTGCGCGATGCGGGCGAACCCGACGCCGCCGACCGGGGCCTCCATGTGCGGGAAGATCCGGGCGAACACGTCGTCGCGGGTGTCGAGGTAGTTCGGCTCGAAGAACTCGCCGCCGACGTAGCTCTCGGCGGTGCACAGGCCGACACGGCCCATGGTCTTGGCGAGGGACTTCTCGGCCGCCTTGCGGAACTTCGCCAGGGCCCGGTCGGTCTCGGTGACCTCGCCCGCGGGGGCCGGTGCGCTGGGGTACTTCTCCTCGGCGCGCAGGCGTGCGCTGAGGCTGTAGACCGCCGAGGCGCCGAAGCCGAGCGCCGTCGCGACGTGGTGCGAGGAGGCCAGCTGGCCGCTCTCCGCCACGATCGAGACGCGCAGGCGCAGCCCGGTGTCGATGAGGTGCTGGTTCACCGCGGCGACGGCGTGGATCACCGGCAGCGGAGCGTGCGTCGACGAGATGGCCCGGTCGCTGAGGACGACGATCCCGCCGCGCTCGGTGGCGAACCGCTCGACGTCCTCGCAGAGCCGTTCCAGTGCGGACCGGAGCGCATCGGCGTTCGCGCCCTCGTCGCCGAGCACCGGGACGTAGAGCATGTCGAAGCGTTCCAGCGGCACGATCCGCTGGTCGCGCAGCCGGACCATGTCGAGGTGTCCGAGCACGGGCGAGGACAGCACGAGCTGCCGGCCGCTCGTGTGCCCGGTGCCGTCGGGCTTCGGGCCGAGCGCGATCCGCATGCTCATGCCGTCGGCTTCGCGGATGCTGTCGAGCGGGGGGTTGGTCACCTGGGCGAAGCGCTGCGAGAAGTACTTCGCCATGCCGCCCTCGGTGTCGCTGAGCGCGTTGATGGCGTTGCCGTACCCCATCGCCGAGATCCGCTCCGACCCGGTGGCGAGCATCGGGTCGAGCATGAAGCGGAAGCTCTCCTGGTTCAGCGAGTACGCCACGTACCGGCCGGGGAGCGTCAGGTCGCCGTCGTACCCGAGCGTCGTGGTGCCGCGCTCGTAGTCGGGTGCCGGCAGGTCGTCGAGGTTCACCCGCGCCGCCGCGAGCAGTTCGGAGTACGGGCGGCGCGCGGCGAGGGCGTCGAGCACCTCACGCGTGCGCATCCGGCGGCCCGTGCGGTGGTCGACGACGAGCATGCCGCCGGCCTCGATGCGGCCCCGGTGCACGACCTCCTCGTCGGGGAAGGTGACCTGGCCGGCCTCCGAGGCGACCATCAGGTACTCGGCGGTCTCCACGGTGCGCAGCGGGCGCAGGCCGAGCCGGTCGAGCCGGGCGCCGATGACGTCGCCGTCGCTGAAGATCACGGCTGCCGGGCCGTCGTTCTTCTCCTCGTAGAGGGAGAAGTGCTCCAGCATGTCCCGGACGGGGACGGGCAGCGTGTGGTCGTTCTCCCACGCGGGCGGCATGAGCGACACGACGGCCTCGACGATGTCCAGGCCGTCGTCGAACACCCGGCTCTGGAGGGTCTGGTCGAGCCGGCTGGAGTCCGACTGCCCCGGCGGGCGCACGATGCTGCGGGTGCGGGCGCGGGCGAGGGCCTCGTCGGACAACCGGTTCTTGCGGTCGGTGTTGAGCTCGCCGTTGTGCGCCATGAGGCGGAACGGCTGGGCCATGGTCGGGTGCGGTTCGGTGTTGGTGGAGAACCGGGTGTGGAAGTACAGCGAGCGGACGGAGTGCCGGGGATCGCAGAGGTCGCGGAAGTACCCGATGACCTCACCGGAGTTGAGGCGTCCCTTGAGCACCTGGGTCCGTGCGCTCAGCGACAGCGGGTACAGCCCGGCGTAGGCGTCCTCGGCGTAGGCGACGGCCTCGACGGCGAGCAGCGCGCGGTTGGCGGCGGTGTCGACCTCGGCGCGGTCCCAGCCCTGGGGTGCGCGGAACACCCACTGCACGATGGGCAGTTGGTACTGGCGGGCGGCCGGTCGGGCGACGCCGTGGTCCACCGGGACGTCACGGACCAGCAGGACGTCGAACCCTTGCTCGGCGATGCTCCGGCCGACGAGCTCCACCGCACCGTCACGGCGGGCGGCGTCGGTCGGGACGAAGCAGTTCGCGACCCCGAAGTGTCCGGCGCGCAGCGCTTCGCCGGTGATCGCGCCGAAGAACTCCACCGACAGGTCGACGCTCACGCCGGCGCCGTCCCCGACGCCTTCGGCGGACTGGCCGCCGCGGTGCGGGATGGCGCGGAGCGCTTCGTCGCCCTTGCGGATGACGTCGTGGCTCGGCTCCCCGTCGAGGCGGGTGAGGAAGCCGACGCCGCAGTCACTGTGTTCGCGGGCAGGGCTGTACAGACCTGGGGTCGAGTGATTCACATGGGTCCTGTCGGCGAGTGTTCCGGCAGCGGACGGCCAGGCTGCGTCGGTGAAGCGCTCGCCGCGGGCGGACCGAAGAGACGGTCGAGCCCCGAATGGTGCGGATGAGAACGGTAAGGCTTGCCTAACCGCCACCGCAAGTGTGTACGCGCCACTTTATCGGGAACGGCGCGCCTGCGGAACCATGACCTGCACGTGTCTCCTCTCACGGCCGCTGGCGTCCCTGCGTGCACTACTGTTTCCGGCCCGGTGCGGCACACTCCCCTGCATGGTGACTCTCCGTACGATCACGAAGGGTGACTGGCCGCTGTGGCAGGAGGTCCGGGTCGCCGCCCTGACCGATGCGCCGCACGCGTTCAAGTCCCGCATCGCCGACTGGCACGGCGGCGCCCGGGAGCAGTGGCGCGCGAGCCTGACCGTCCCCGGTTCCCTCCATGTCGTCGCGCTGCGCGACGGGCTGCCCGTGGGCATGGTCCGGGGCCTCCCCGGGGACGGCGGGACGCGTGCGCTCAGGTCGCTGTGGGTCAGCCCCAGGGCGCGGGGCCAGCGGGTCGGAGACCGACTGATCGGGGAGGTCGTGACCTGGGCCCGGGGGTCGGGCGCCACCACGTTGGAGCTCTCGGTGATCCCCGGGAACGCGCACGCCCTCGCCCTCTACCGGCGCAACGGGTTCGTCCTCACGGAAGCGCTCGGGGAGGTGCTGTCCGACGGCGTGACCCGGGAGCAGGTGATGGCCCGGAGGCTGCGCTGACCCCGTGGACACCGGGGCCGGGGGTGGTCCGCGGTGCACGGGGGATGACGAGACAGAGGAGTGCGGCCGCGGCGCAGCCGGCACCGAGGGCGATCCACACGGGGTCGTAGGTGCCGAAGGCGTCACGAACGGCGCCGCCCAGGACGGCGGCCAGCGCGGCGCCGAGTTGGTGGGCGGCGTTGGTCCAGCCGAAGACGATGGCTCCGTCCTCGCGCCAGTACCGGCGGCACAGGGCGATGACCGGCGGGACGGTCGCGAGGTCGAGCAGCCCGAAGAGGACGACGAAGGCCAGCATCGGCGGGTTGACGGTGGCCGCCATGATCAGCGGCAGGGCGAGGAGGAGCAACCCGCGGAGGGTGAAGAAGACGGCGAGCAGCCGGCGGGCGTCCATGCGGTCGGTGAGCCAGCCGGCGGCGACGGTGCCGACGACGTTGAAGACGCCGATCAGGGCGAGCAGGGTGGACGCGCTGGTGACCGGCATGCCGTGATCGTGCGCGGCGGGGGCGAAGTGGGTCCACATGATGCCGTTGGTGGAGGCGCCGCAGACGGCGAACGCGGCGGCGAGCAGCCAGAACGGGGTGGTGCGCGCGGCGTTCAGCAGGACGGTGAGCGTGCGGCGGGCGGCGCCGGCCACCGGCGGCGGCTTGGGGACGAAGACGTCGCTCCCGTAGGGGCGTTGACCGGTGTCGGCCGGGTGGTCCCGCAGCGCGAGGACGGCCACGGGGGTGAGGGCGAGGGCGGCGAGGGCCAGGGTCACCAACGCGGGTCGCCACCCGTGGTGGTCGACGGTCCAGGACAGGGCGGGCAGGAAGACCATCTGCCCCAGCACGCTGGCGGCGGACAGGACGCCCGTGACCAGCCCGCGGTGTGCGGTGAACCAGCGGTGGGTGACGGTGGCGCCGAACGTCATCGAGAGGGAGCCGGTGCCCAGTCCGACGAGGAGGCCCCAGTACAGGGTGAACTGCCATGCGGTGGTCATCACGGTGGTGAGCAGGGCTCCGGCTGCGATCAGGGCGAGCGCCACCGCGGGGACGATCCGGATGCCGAACCGGTCCATGAGCGCCGCGGCGAAGGGGGCGGTGACCCCGTAGAGGATCATGTTGATCGAGGCGGCGAGGCCGATGGAGCCGCGGGACCAGCCGAAGTCCTCCGTCAGTGGCGCCTGGAGGATGCCGGGCAGGGTGGCGAAGGCGCCGGCGACGACGATCGTCAGGCCGGCGGCGACGGCGACCCACCACGAGCGGTGGCCGACGGTCATGCGCTGGGGTCGGGAGGTGACTCGCATGGGTGGCCATCCTTCTGCGCGCTCACGACACCCACCACTGGCCGGCTGGACGTCGAGTGAAAGAATCTGGCCATGACGGAGACGAAGGCACATCGGGTGGTGGTGCTGGTGCGTCCCGGGCTGCTGCCGATGGAACTCGGGATCGTGCACCGGCTCTTCGGGACGGCGACCGGGCCCGACGGCCGGTCGCTGTACTCGGTGGTGACCTGTGCGACCGCGCCGGGAGAAGTGGCCACCGACACCGACTTCAGCATCAACGTCCCGCACGGCCCGGCGGCCCTGGAGACGGCGGACACCGTCGTCGTGCCGGCGGCCGTCGAGGACTACGGGCCGCAGACCAGGGGGCACCTCGATCCCTCGGTACGGGCGGCTCTGGAAGGCGTTCCGGCACACGCGCGCATCGCCTCGATCTGCACCGGCTCGTTCGTGCTGGCCGCGGCCGGCCGGCTGACCGGTCTCCGGGCCACGACGCACTGGAAGTCGTGCGCCCAACTGGCGGCGCTGTACCCGGAGGTGGAGGTCGATCCCGATGTCCTGTACACCGACGACGGGGGCGTGCTGACCTCGGCCGGGGTCGCGGCCGGCATCGACCTGTGCCTCCACATGATCCGCAGCGATCACGGGGCCGAGGTGGCCAACACCGTGGCCCGGGGAACGGTCGTGCCGCCGCACCGTGAGGGCGGCCAGGCGCAGTACGTCGACCGGCCGGTGCAGCAGGAGGACGACTCCGCCACGGCCCCCGCCCGGACCTACGCCCTCCAACGGCTGGACGAGCCGCTCACCCTGGACGAGTTGGCGCGGCACGCGGCGATGAGCGTGCGCACCCTCAACCGCCGGTTCCGTCAGGAGACGGGGGTCACCCCGATGCAGTGGCTCGGCCGGCAACGGCTCGACTACGCACGCCGGCTGCTGGAACGCACCGACGAACCGGTCGACCGCATCGCCGCCCGTGCCGGTTTCGGCACCGGAACGGCGATGCGGCAACACTTCAGGGAGGCCCTCGGCGTGTCACCGCGCGCGTACCGCACCACCTTCCGCGGCACGCCCCGGCGGGAGACGCCGACCTAGACCGCTGCTGCCCGTCCCGGGGTGAACGCCCCGGGAGCCGGAGTGCGGCCGCCCTCACCGGCCTCGTCCACCCGGAAGGCGCGCCGGTAGGCGGCGGGCGTGGTGCGCAGGGCCTCGTGGAAGCGCCGGCGCAGGTTGACGGCCGAGGAGAGGCCGACCCGGTGCGCGATGGTCTCCACCGGCAGGTCGGTCTCCTCCAGCAGCGCCCGGGTGGCGGCGATCCGTCGGGCCAACAGCCAGCGTCCGGGGCTGATGCCCAACTGCTCGGTGAAGCGCCGGGTCAGCGTACGCGTCGAGACCCGGGAACGGACCGCCATCTCGGCGACGCTGATCGGCTGGTCCAGTCGCTCGGCCACCCAGTCGAGGAGCGGTGCCAGCGAGTCGGCGACCGGCCCGGACGTGGGCAGTTCGGCGTACTGCAACTGGCAGCCCTCACGGTGCGGCGGCATCACCATCTGCCGGGCGACCCGCAACGCGTACGCGGCGCCCTGGTCGGCGCTCACCAGGTGGAGGCAGAGGTCCGCGCCGGCCGCCGATCCGGCACTGGTGGCGACGTCACCGTGGTCCACGTAGAGCACGGCGGGGTCGACCCGGACCTGCGGGAACCGGACGGCCAGGTCGTCGGCCAACGCCCAGTGGGTGGCGGCCCGCCGACCGTCCAGCAGCCCGGCGGCGGCGAGCACGAAGGCACCCGAGCAGATGCCGACGACCCGCGCGCCGCGCCGGTGCGCCCGGCGGACCGCCGCGAGCACCGCCGGCGGCACCTCGGTGCCGGACACCGGCTGCCAGCCGGGGACCAGCACCGTGTCCGCGCTTTCCAGTGCGTCCAGCCCCGCCGTGACCAGCAGGTCGTAGCCCGCCCGGGTGCGCACCGGCCCGGGGCGTTCGGTGCAGACCTCGAACGCGTAGCGGGCGGGGATCGTCGGGCCGTGGTCGGCGAACACCTCGGCCGCGCAGGCCAGGAGGAAGGTCGACTGCGGGGGGTGCAGCAGGGCCACCACCCGGTGCAGTGCGGGGGGCTCCGGCAGCGAACGAAGCGTCATGGCGGGAAAGTACCCCATCGTGTCGTCTCGGACACTGGGGCGACCGACGGGGCCGAACCAGTATCGGTGCGGTGACCACCTTGCGCGCTCGAACGTCCCAGACGTCCCGGACCGATCCGCCGACCGCCCCGCCGCCCGTCCGACTCCCTTTGTGGGACCGGCGCTTCACGCTCTTCTTCACCGCCCGCACGATCTCGCTGTTCGGCGACGCGATGATGCCGGTGGCCACCGCGCTCGCCGTCGGCGCGCTGTACGGGATCTCCGGGGTCGGCTTCGTCCTCGGCACCTGGACGGGGACGTTCGTCGTCCTGGTCCTGTTCGGCGGGGTGTTCGCCGACCGGTTCGGCGCCCGCCGGATGATGGTCGGCGCGGACCTCGTCCGCGTGCTCACCCAGGGGGTGTTGGCAGCCGCGTTCTTCGTCGGGACGCCGCCGTTCTGGCTGCTGATGACCATGGCGGCACTGGCTGGTGCGGCCGTCGCGATGTTCCTGCCGGGGACGAACGGCATGGTTCCCCTGGTCGCCGGTGAACCGCAGCGGGCCAACGCCACGCTGAAGGTGGCCGACGCGCTGGCCCATCTGCTCGGCCCGGCCTGCGCGGGGCTCCTGATCGCGCTGACCAGCGCCGGAACCGTGTACGCGATCGACGCCGGCACCTTCGCGCTCAGCGCCCTGTGCCTGGCGCTCATCCGGCTCGCCCCGGCCACGGACACCCAGACCGCCGCCGCCCGCACCGGCAGTTCGCTCCGTCGCGACCTGCGCCAGGGCTGGCAGGAGTTCCGCGCCCGCACCTGGATGTGGGCGGTGATCCTCATCTGGGTGGTCTACGGGGTGCTGCTCTTCGGCCCTCTGGTGCCGCTGAGTTCGGCGCTGATCGGTGACCGGCTCGGACCGAACGCGTACGGGCTGGCCGTCTCCTTCCTGGGCGCCGGCACGGTGCTCGGCGGCCTGTTGGCGCTGCGGCTGAGACCGGCCCGGCCGCTGGCAGCCGGCACGCTGGCGATGGCGCTGTACACGGCGCTGCCGCTCTGCGTGGCGTTCGGCACCGGTCTGCCGGTGCTCCTGGCCGGGCATGCGCTCGGCGGCGGCGCCCTGGCGTTCTGGTCGGTGATGTGGGCGACCAGTGTGCAGACCCACACGCCGCCCGCGGTGCTCAACCGGGTCTCCGCGTACGAGTTGGCCGGTTCGGTGTCCGGCATCGCGCTCGGCCAGATACTGGCCGGCCCCGCCCTCGCGCTCGCCTCCCCGGAGCACCTGCTGCTGGTGTCGGCGGGCGCCGGTCTGGCGGGCGCCGCGGCGCTGTTCGCGGTCCCGGCGATCCGCACGCTGCGCCGCGCCGTGCCGCCGGGCGGCGGCAAGCCGGCAGCACCGGGCGGCGGCGAGCCGGGCGGGCCGCCCGGGAAGTGAGCGCGTCCGCGGCCGGCGCGGACCGCTCCGGACGGCCCCGGCCAGTGGCGGGGGCCGTCCGGGGCGTTCGGCTCAGTCGGCGAAGTTGTTGCCGAGGTGCGGGGAGCCGGCCGTCGAGATGCCGACGCTGGTGACGTAGATGCCGGCGGGTGCGGTCAGCGTGCGGTTGGCGTGGGAGCGCAGGGCGAACACCGCGCCGTTGCCGCCGTCCTCGCCCGGCGCTCCGACGAGCACGTCGCCGCGGCCGTCCCCGTTCAGGTCGTCCACGTGGACGTCCCCGCCGAACGCGTCGCCCGTCTCGTCGTGGTTGGGGACGCCCGCCGTGTTCTGACTGAAGGTGCGGGCGCCCGCCGCGCTGATGCCGGAGCCGCCCGCAGCGCCGTACAGGACGGTGATCGTGCCCTGGTCCTTGCCGCCCGACAGGTCCTCGCCCGGGGCACCGATGACCAGGTCGAGCCGCTTGTCCCCGTTGACGTCACCGAGGTCCACCTCTAGGCCGAAGGCGTCCTGCTTCTCGCTGCCGCCGGGTATCCCGTTGGTGTTCTGGGTGAACGACTGCCGCTGCCCGTGCGCCGGTCCCGAGCGGGTGCCCTTGGCGATCAGCACCCGGCCGCCCAGAGCGGCCCCGGGGATGCCGCTGTCCCACTGGATGCCGAGGACGACGTCCTGGATGCCGTCGTGGTCGGTGTCGCCGACGTCGGTGATGATGCCCGCCGGAAGCTTCTGGGCGCCGGACGTGGTGACTCCGCGCGCCGAACCGGGCAGCCAGTAGTTGGCGTTGTACCCGTGGGGCTCGGCGTACCCGTTGACGATCAGGTCCTCGCGGCCGTCGCCGTTGGCGTCGCCGGAGTGCAGGTTGATGACTCCGTTGCCCCCGCCGTCGTAGATCGCCGGGGTGACGGTGTAACGGCCGGCCGGCTTGGCCGCGCGGTTGAAGCCGCCGCGCAGGACGTCGACGGTGGCGGAGTCACGGGAGCCGATCGCCAGGTCCACCTTGCCGTCGCCGTTGAAGTCGGCCGCTTCCAGGGACCGGCCGAAGCCGTCGTGCTTGGTGGGGCGCGGGTCGGCCACGGTCGAGCCGCCCTTGAGGCCCGAGGCGGAACCCCACAGGATGATGACGGTGCCGCCGTCCTTGTCGCTGCCCAGGTCCTCGCCGAGGGCACCCACGGCGAGGTCGTCGTAACCGTCGTTGTCGAAGTCGCCGTACGCGAGGTCGCCGCCGAAACGGTCCTCCTTCTCGGCGCTGCCGGGGACGCCGCGGGTGTTCTGGCTGATCGCGATCTGACCGCCGCCCGGAGAACCGCCGTAGACGATGACGACCTGCCCCGCGGCCTTGTGGCCCGCGACGGTGGCGGCGCTGGAGGAGACGGCGACGTCCGCGTATCCGTCCCCGTTGAAGTCCACGTCCGAGGCGGCGAGGGGTGCGGCAGCGGCCGGACCGGCCGTGAAGGTGAGCAACCCGCCCGTCAGCGTGGCCGCTAGGGCCGTCGCGAGGGCGAGTCTGGTGCGCTGGTGCATTCGGGGGTCTCCTGCGGTGGGGGACGCCTTCCCGGGCGTCCTGGTCGTACGGCGTAGAGGGGACCCCCGACGAGACATGAGGGTTGTAGGGAAAAGCGAAAAAAGAGGAAAAGGCATGAGAGTTCAAGAACTGGCGGCCGAACAGTCGTGTCCGAACAGCGGCATCCGAACAGCGGAGGTCAGGGCAGCCGGGGGCAGGACAACGGGGGGGGAAGGCAGCGGCCGATCGTGCACCTGACCGGTCACGTGCGGGCCGTCCGCCCCCGGCGACCGGCGGGCTACCGACGGCGGGCCGCCGCCACCACGGCCGGAACCGCGCTTCGGCTGCGACGTGCCGGGACGGCGGGCGAAGATGAGGGAATGACGATCTTTCAGAGGACCATCTTGCGGAGGGGGAAGGGAAGATGAGCCAGCAGGAACAGTGGGGGCAGTGGCGACGCCAGTGCCGCTCGGGAGAAACGATCCGCATGGTGCGTGCCTGGTACCGGCGGGTGGAGTGCCCCACCTGCCGTTCGACCGAGGGTCGCGCCTGCCGCTCCCCCGCCGGCTATCCCACCGAGCACCACCGCGCCAGACGGGACGCGGCCGGGCCGCCTCCGTACGAGGAGTGGACGAAGCAGGGGCTCATCCCGCAGGACGGGCACGTTCCCGCGCCCGCCGTCCTCGACGCGAGCCGCACGGCCCGGAACGAGTTCGGGATAGACGAGTCCCTCGGCGACGCCGTGGCGGTCGTCCGCCACATCCTGGCCGACCGGCTCGGCCTCGCCCTGGGCGACGACGCCACGCTCGATCGGCTCGACGAGGTGGTGCGTGCTCTCGTCCTGGCGCGCGGGCCCGAAGGGAGTGCGGACGTGATCACCGTTCTCGCCTCCCAGGTGGCCACGTTGACCCTCGGCCTCGCGGGGCCCGACGGCGACCCGGAGGGGCTGTTCGCCGCCTCCATCCGCTCGCAGGTCGACCTCGCACGTCGACAGCAACGCACCGAGCGGAGTCCGTACCCCCGGGAGACGTGAACGGTGCGTGGGTCGGACCCGGGTCAGTGGCCGCCGTCGGGCCAGGGGACGTCGGTGGCGACCGGCGCGGTGTAGTCGACGCCCGGCACGGAGAATCCGTACAGCCGTTGGACTTCGGCGCGGAACCACGCGAGGTCGGCCAGGTCGGCGATGGTGTCCGTGGTCGCGGCCGCCCAGCGTTCGGCGACGGCCGCCTGAACCTCTTCCGCGAGCTCCCAGCGGTCCAGGCGGACCCGTCCCTCCTCGTCCAGAGCGAGCGGAGCGGCACCGGTGAGCTGGTCCCACAGGGCGGCGAGTTGGTGGACCGGCGGCACCACGTCCGCTCCCAGGACGCCGCGCAGCAGACCGGTGTACAGGGCGATGCCGGGGATGGCGGTGGAGGACTGGGTGACGGCGGCGCCGTTGACGGAGGTCACGGCCCTCCCGCCCACGGTCTTGTCGAGCCGCTCGTTCAAGGTGCGGGCGGTGGCCTCCAGTTGGGCCTTGGCGGCGCCGATGGTGCCCTGCCGGTAGATCGCCGCCGTCAGCGGCGATCCGATGTACGACAGCGCGGCGGTGGTGAAGCCGTCGCCGAGCAGGCCCCGACCGTCCAGGTGGTCGATCCAGCGTTCCCAGTCCGCGCCGCCCATCACGGCGACGGTCTGCTCGACGTCGTCGCCCTCAGCCGGCCCGGTCTCGACCTCGCGGACCTCGGGAACGCCCTGGTCGTCGAAGAGCAGCGTCTTGGTGCGGTTCGCCCGGCCGATCGGCTTGAGGACGGACGCGTACGTGGTGCCGGTGTCGGGGTCGGTGCGCCGGGGCGCGGCCACCGAGTAGATCAGGTGGTCCAGCCTGCCGCCGAACCGCCGCTCGACGAGGTCGGCGACCTGGTCCTTGACCTCGTCGGAGAACGCGTCGCCGTTGACGAAGACCAGGTCCCGCCCGAGGGCCCGGGCGAGGTCCGCGGTCGCGGCGGTGCGGTACCAACCGGCCGTGGCGGTGCGCCGTGCGGTGGGGGCCTTCTCGAAGGACACCATGACTCCGCGGATGCCGGCGCGCTTGAGCCCGGCGAGCGTGGCCGCCAGGCCGTATCCGGCCGAGGAGCCGATGATCAGAGCCACCGGTCCCTCGGCACCCTCCGGCAGACCGACGGGGGCGGGACACGCCTGCCACATGTCGGCGACCGACTGCTCGCAGCCCGCCGGGTGGGCGTCGAGGAAGAGGAAGCCCCGGTTGCGCGGGGTGAGGACACGCTCGCTCACGATGGTCGCCCTTGGTTCGGCGGGGACAGGGACACGGGCGACCGGCGCGGGCCGCCACGTCCTGCCAGTCTGCGACAGGACGGACCCGGGCCGCGGACCTACCGGGGACAACGATCACGAGCCGATCTTGGCGTGTTCCACCACTTCGCGGCACGTCGTCGTAGCGGGTCAAGCGTCCTGGTCCGGGGGCCGGCGGGTGCGTCGCTGGAAGGAGGCGGCCAGGGCGGCGAAGAGGAGGCCGCCGAGCATCCAGTACGGCTCGTAGAGCAGGACGGCGAACCGTTCCCTGGCTTCCAGCGGTTCCTCGCGCCGGCCGGCCAGGAAGCCCGCGAAGACGACCATCCAGAGGCAGGCGGCTGCGCCGACCGCTCGTTGCCAGGCCGCGGCGGGCGGGGTGCGGTCGGCGCGGGTCGCTAATCGACGGTGGGCTTCGGCGAGTTCCGTGCGCATGAGGATCCTCCTCGTGGTGGAGGCGTCAGGCGGAGCGGACCGAGCCGTGACCCTTCGGGCACCGTGGACGAGGTGCCGTCCGACTGGGCAGTCGCGAAGGCGCCCGGCGCCGTGCGGACCGGGCTGGGGGCCCGTCGGGCTCGGGAGGAAGGACTCGTCGAGCGTACTGCGCATGAACGGCGCGCCGGTGCTGTTCCGCGCTCCGCGGGCACGGTCCGAGCGCCCGGACCACCCGACTTCCGGACTCCTCCCGGTCGGACCACAGCTCGGACTCCTACAGGTCGAACTCCACGTGCTCGACGTCGGTGAAGCGGACCTCCTCCAGGCTTCCGGCACGGCGGCCGTGGTCCTGGAAGTACACGTCCTTGAGGGCTTCGGCGGCGATCCCCCGCAACTCCTGGTCGCTGGCGCCGTGCGCCTGGGCGTCGAAGAGACGGGCGGCGTACTGCGGTGGCAGGGCGACGGTCAGGTGTCGCATGCGGTCCTGGTCGGTCGAGCCGATCGGCGCGGTGTAGCCGAGTCGGGCCCGGGTGTCGATGACGATGCCGCTGGTGCTGGCCGCCCTCGCGCGCGCCCTCGCGCGGACCTGCGGCTGCCACCGGGCACGCACCTCGCGTTCCAGACGGGCGGCGAGCTCCTTGCGGGGGGTCTTGATCTGGTCCTTCACGTACCGTTCCACGGTGCGCTGGGACACGCCCAGCAGGCGGGCGACGGCCTTGGTGCCCTTGAGCTGCTTGACCAGGTACCGCATCTGCGTGCCCGCGCCCTTCGGGACCGGGCGGGTGAACGCCTTCTGCACGGCCTGTTCCAGGCGGTCCCCGAACATGCTCATCGCCGTCTACCTACTCTCCGTTGTCCTGGTCGGTGACGGTGCCGTCCTTGATGTACCGGGCGAGGTTGAGCTCCGGCGCGCCGAACTGCTCGCGCACGCCCTCACCCCACAACGTGGTCTGCGTGCCCTCGTGTTTGACCAGGCCGGGATTGACTCCGAGCTTGAATCCCCCCGGCAGCGGTTTGCCGTCCCGGTACGGGAGGAAGTCCAGCGGACCCTCGCCGTTGACCGCGTACACCACGCAGTCGGAGAGCACCGCGATCGGGTACTGCCCGGTGAACGCCGCATGCTTGACGATCTTCCGGTGGAGGTTGACCCGCGTGCGGGAGATCACGGCCGCGCGGACGTCCGGCCGCCAGGTGGGGCGGGACAGGGCCCGCCACGGCTGACCGGGTCGCCAGCCCTCGCCCCGGGGCCGCTCGCGCAGCTTCCCCAGTCCGCCCTTCACCGTCGCCTTGACCGCGGACACCACGATCGCCAGCTCCGGGTCACGGTCGCGGTAGCCCTCCATCGCCGCCAGGAACTCCTCCGGCGCGAGGTCGGCGCGCACTCCGAGGTCCGCCATCGTGGCGAGGTACGCGTCCCGCAGCCGGTTGTACCAGGCGTCCAGGTAGCGACCGTTCTCGTGCCGCACCCACGCCCGGGACGGACGCACCTCGTACCCGAGTTCCACCGCGTAGGCGACGGTCGGAGTCGCGTACCAGGACGGCCCGTCCGGGCGTTCGCCCTTCGGCGTGAACGGGCTGGGCAGCAGGGCGCCGTCGAGTTGTGCCCACTGTGTGCCGACCTTCACGCGGGACAGGTCGACGTGCGACAGGTCCACCAGCCAGCTGCCCGGGAGCTTCGGGTCGAAGTCCGGCTCCTCGACGTGCGTGGGCGCGCCGAGGCCGACGGTCAGCCCGTTGGCTCCTGCCGCGAAGGCCATGTTCACGTCGATGCCGACGAGGTTGCGGTGCAGGCACTCGTCGTCGGTGAGCGGGCGCGCCCAGTCGTACGCCTCCTCGAACAGTTTCTCCCCGGAACCGCGGACGTGGAAGCGGGGCAGGTCCGCCAGCAGCGGGTGCCCGTCGGGGGCCTCGCACGGCGCGGGGTCGACCGGTTCCCTCCCGAGCGAGCCGGGGTTGTGCTCGGAGTGCCGCTTGCCGTTCCCATCGGGGGCGGAGGCGCGGGTCGGCGGGTGGAGCGCGGTCATCAGTTCCAGGCCCGTGACGGCGGTGGAGCCGCGCGGAGTCATCACCCGAGCCGCGTACACGCCGAGGAGCCGGGCCAGTTCGGCCGGTGGCAACTGGCCGGCCCGCCCCCAGTGTCGGGGGTCGAGCGCCTGCCACGAGGGGATGCACAGCTGGACGCACGCACGCTCCGAACCCTGGGCGGCGCGGTAGATCCGTGCCCACGGTCCGAACCCGCGCTTCGTCAGCTTCCACTCCGCGCGCGCCAGCTGCTTGAGGACCTTGTGCCCCTCCGGGAGGCGTCCGGTCAGCCGCTCGTCCTCGGTGAGGGCGGTGGGGAGGCCGTAGCGCTCCAACGCGGCCGTGGTGAGCACGAGCAGCGGGTCGGCGTCCTTGCCCGGCCCCGACAGTCTCGGTTGGCCGAGCCCCGCTTCGCGAAGCGTCCAGTCCACCAGGCCGGCCACCGACTTCGCCGGTACGTCCAGGACCAGGCCGCCGACGCAGTACGCCAGCACCTGTCCGTCGTCGTCGACGTCGACGACGGCGAGCGGACCGTTCTCGAACTTCGGGGAGGTCTGCGTGGTGCCGGGCGCGGGAGGGGTGGCCGGTGCGGGCTCCTTCTTCGGCGGACGGCGAGGCGGATGCCCGGCGGCCCGTGGTGGGGGTGGGGTCGCCGTCGGGGGCGCGGGAGGGGTCCGGGTGGTCCCGTGACCGGTCGTCACCGCGGCTCCGGGGGCCGGGTCCGCGGGCAGCGGCCGTGGCTGCGGTGTCGGGACGGGCGCGGTCTCGGAGGGGGGTGAAGACGGGGCCGGGGGATAGAGTCCGGCGAGTCCTTCGAGAAGACGTGCGTAGGCGTCCCGCTCCGGGGGCCGCGGCTCGGTCTTGCCGGACTCCCAGCCGCTGACCGTGGCCCTGCGCACCTTCAGGGCCTGCGCGATCTCATCGACCGTCAGCCCGTGGGCGCGGCGCAGTCGCCTGCGCTCCTCGGGCGGGGGCAGCGCGGCCCGGGACGCGAGGAGCGCGTCGACCGCGTCGAACAATTCGGACATGGACTACCTCCCGACGGCACCCTATCCCTTGAGGTCCCTTGAGCGGACACATGGCGTACGTTCGGCGTACGCGAGGCGGATGGGTTCCGTTCGGCGGGCGGGTTCCGTTCGGTGGGCGCCCCTGCTCGGTCTCGGCGCAGGCAGTCACGTCTCCTTCGGCGTTCCCTCCGGACCGTCCAGTCGCCCGGCGACCGTGTCGAGCGTAGGCCAAGGAGGACCGGCGCGCAGCGAGCGCAGGCACTCCTCGCCGAACCGCCTCCCGTTCGGGAGCCGGTCGCCCCGTTCCCCACGCCAGGCCGCGACCATCGCGAGCACGAGCTGCCGGCACTCGTCCAGCAGTCCTCGGTCGACGTGCGGATAGTGCTCGCAGACCGCCTCGGCGACATGGGCGAGATCGAACTCGACGGGTCCACGGCAGCACGTCTCCAGGTCGATGAACAGCGGGCCGTTCTCCGTGTTGAGCACGTTGCCCGGATGCGGCTCGCCGTGGAGCAGCTGCTCAGCGGCGCCGCGGTCCTCGATCGCCCGGCGCAGGCTCGCCAGTCTGCTGCTGAGGAACGCGCGGTCCGCGCTGGTGAGCGCCGGCGAGCGATGCGGGTCGGCAACGACGTCTTCGGCCTCCGTGATGCGATCCGTGAACCGCGGGCTCGGCACGTCGGCCTTGCGCATGCGGGCGTGCAACTGCTCCAGCGCCCTGGCGTAGTCGACGGGTGGGGTGTGAGGCGTCACGGGTGCGTAGTAGGTCCACAGCGTCACGGTGAAGCCGTCGCGCAGGTGCACCCGGGGGTCCACCCGGGGTTCCAGGAGGCCCGTGGGGCATGCGACCCGGGCGAGCCGTTGAGCGAGCTCGACTTCGAACGGGGCCGCCCCGTGCTCCACGGGGGCGACCCGGGCGAGGACGTCGCACGGCAGCAGTCGCAACGCCAGCCTGTTCGAGCGGTGGACGACGATCGCTTCGTGGGCCGGCAGGTCGAGCGATGCGGCGACCGAAGTCGCAGCCGCGATCGCGCGCGGGACGTCGGTGATCTCCACCCTCGAATCCTGGCACGGAGGAGCAAGAGAGGGGTACCCGCCCTTGCTCGGGCGCCGGCCGGTGCGGCTCGGCACACCGTCAGGAGCGGTGGTTCGACCTGCGCTGAGCGTCGCCGGACCTTCGTGGGGACGGCTCGACGCACCCGGAAACGGCCGTCAGATGAACTACGCGTCCGGCGAACACCCTCACGCCACCACGGCCTTCCCCGCACAGTGGCCACCATGCTGAACCGCGTCGCTGTCCTGTCCGACGTCCATGGAGTCCTCCCGGCCCTGGAGGCCGTCCTCGCCGAACCCGACGTCCGCGCTGCCGAACGCCTCGTGGTCACCGGCGACATCGCGGCCGGCCCGCAGCCCGCCCGGGTCCTCGACCTGTTGGTCGGCCTCGGCGAGCGCGTGGTCTGGGTCAGCGGCAACGCCGACCGCGAGTTGCTGGAGTGCCGCCGGGGAGGAGGCGGCGCCGTCCCCGATCCGATCGCCCCCTGGGCGGCCGAACAGCTCCGGGAGGACCACCTCGACCTCCTCGCCTCGCTGCCGGCATCGGTGTCGCTGTCGGTGCGCGGTCTGGGGAAGGTGCTGTTCTGTCACGCCACTCCCCGTGACGACGAGGAGGTCGTCCTGGTCGACTCCCGTCTGGACCGCTGGGCGGAGGTCTTCGACGGCCTCGGCAGTGACGTCCGCACCGTGGTCTGCGGCCACACCCACATGCCGTTCGTCCGCCTCGCCCACGGCCGGCTCGTGATCAATCCCGGCAGCGTCGGCATGCCCTACGGCCGGGCCGGAGCGCACTGGGCCCTGTTGGGCCCCGGCGTCGAGCTGCGCGTCACCGACTTCGACATCGACGCGGCCGTCGTCCAGGTCTGCCGGGACTCGTCCTATCCCGAGGTCGGAGCGTGGGCGGACTACTTCCTGCGGGCCCGGGCGACCGATGCGGACGCCCTCGCGGCCTTCGGTCCGCGCGACGGCCGCGGCCACGCTCCCTGAGGCCCCGGGGGCGTGCCCGGTCCCCGCGCGGCACCGGCAGATCAGTTGGGGCCGGACCAGTACGCATCCGCCCACCGCTCCAGGTCGGGGCTGAACTGGACCTCGACCTCATCGGCCGCGTCGGGGGGCAGCGAGTAGGCGTACTTGCCGACGGCCTTCTTGCCGGGGAGGACATGGCCGGTGATGATCTTCTGACGTCCGCTTCCGTCGATCACCAGTTCCACGGAGACGCCGTCGGCGTCCATGACGGTGGGCAGCCCGGTCTCGACCGGGACCCGCTCCGGGCCGGTGTTGACGACGGTGACCGTCACCTCGATCGCCTCGTTGCCCTTCGCGTGGCCCTCCACGTAGGCGTCGGGGACGAACGGCTCCGGCTTGGCGACGGTGACCTTCAGACCCTCCCCGAACGTGTAGGTCTCGCCGAACGACAACCGCCTGGCCCGCTCCTCCTCGCGTTCCTTCCGCCGCTGCCGTTCCTCGGCCGCTTCCTCCGCGGCCGTCGACACCTCCGCGGCAACGGCGTCGTCACGAACCTCTTCGGTGACGTCGTTGAGCGTCCACACGGTCAGCGCCCCGCCGCCGACGGAGACCAGCAGACCGACCACGCCCAGGATCACACCGGCCAGCGACATCCCCCGGTTGGTGGCCAGCCCCTTGCGGACGCGGCTCAGTCCGATGCAGCCGAACACGAGGGCCAGCAGGGCGGGCAGCCAGGACATCCAGAAGAGGATGACGACCAGGCCCAGGAGCACGCCGACCACGCCGAGCACCAGGGCCGCGATGCCCATGGCGTTGCGCGGCGGCGGCGTCGCCATCGGGTACGACCAGTGCGCAGGGGTCGGCCCCCACGGTCCGGAGCCCCACGGACCCTGGGCCGTCGGTTCCTGGCCCTTGGGGTTCTGGTCGCCGGGGGGCGCGGGCATGGTCATGCGAGGTCCTTCGGACAGGTGGAATTGGGTGGATCGATGACCCTACCAGCCGCTTTTACGCTTTCCTTACCGCCGCGGAGTGGGTGGCAGCCGGCCGCTTCAGAGCAGGTCGCGGGCGACGAGGGCGGCCTGGACGCGGTTCGTCACGCCGAGTTCCGTGAGGATGCGACTGACGTGGGCCTTCACCGTCGACTCGCGCAGCTGCAACAGGCCGGCGATCTCCGCATTGGTCAGCCCCTCCGCCACGAGGTCCAGCACTTGGCGTTCCCGAGCCGTCAAGCGGGCGACGGCCTTGCGGGCGGCCCGGGTGCGTGCGGTGTCGGGGCGGTGGAACCGGCTGATGACGGTACGGGTGACCGTCGGCGAGAGCATGGCGCCACCGCCCGCGACGACCCGGACCGCGCGCAGGATGTCGTCCGGCGGCGTGTCCTTGAGCAGGAAGCCCGCGGCGCCGGCGCGGAGCGCCCCGTACACGTACTCGTCGAGGTCGAAGGTGGTGAGCACGGCCACCGCGGGCGGGCGGGGCAGGGACCGCAGGGCGCCGGTCGCCGCGATGCCGCCCATCACCGGCATGCGGATGTCGACGAGGGCCACGTCCGTACGGGTCCGGCGGGCGAGGTCCACCGCCGCGCGTCCGTCCGGGGCCTCGCCGACGAGTTCGAGTCCGTCGTCGGTCCGCAGGAGATCGCTCAGACCGGCCCGGACGAACGGGTCGTCGTCGGCGATCAGCACCCTGATCAGTGGGCCGGTTCCCATGCGGCCTCCTTCCTGGTGTCGCCGGCCGGGTGGGTGCCGAGCGGCAGTCGCGCCCGGAGCAGGAACCGGCCGTCGTCCGTGTGCCGGGCCGTCAACGCACCGTCCAGGGCGGTGATCCGTTCGGCGACGCCGATGAGACCGTAGCCGCCGGGACCGTTCGGTGCCGGCCCGCCGTCGCGCCCGCCGTCCGCCTCGCCCAGGACGGGGTTCACCGCGCGGACCTCCACCCGGGTCGGGCCGACCACCACCGTCAGTTCCACGGGTTGCGAGGGGGCGTGCTTGCGGGCGTTGGTCAGGGCCTCCTGGACGATGCGGTGCACGGCGAGCCGTACCGCCGCCGGCAGGCCGGTCAGCGGATCGACCCGGGACCGCACCGGGGTGCCGGCCGCCGTCGCCTCCTCGATCAGGCCCGGGAGGTCGTCCGCGGTCGGTGTCAGCGGCGGCGGGCTCTCGCGGTCGCGGAGCGCCCCGAGCAGGTCACGCAGGTCGTCCAGCGCGCCGGCACCGACGTCGCGGAGCAGGGCGAGCCGTTCGCGCACCGGCTCCGGCACCTCGTCCGCGCGGCGCTGGAGCACCCCGGTGTGCAGCACGAGCAGGCTGAGGCGGTGGGCCAGGACGTCGTGCATCTCCCGGGCGATGCGGGCGCGTTCGGACAGGCGCACCTGCTCGTCGCGGAGTCTCGCCAGCACCTCCGCCTCGTCGAGCCGACCGGCCAGGTGCCGGGCCAGTTCGCGATGGCTGCCCGCGGCCAGCCCGAAGGCGAGCGGCACGACCAGGACGGCGCAGGGCAGGAAGGTCAGCACCGGCATGTTCAGCCACTCCCGGGCCGGACCGAGGGCCGCGGGCACATAGGCGGCGCCGGTCAGGGCGAGCGCCACCGCCGGCGGCCGGCGGAGCGTGACTCCGTACAGCGCCACCAGCACGGGCCAGACCTGGCTCTCCAGCAGGAAGCCGGCCGTGGCGAGCACCGCGACGGCCAGCGGCAGCCGGCCGGCCAAGGGCAGCGCCGCGCACAGGGCCACGGCCACCGCGGCGCTGGCCCAGGGGTTGCCGATCAAGCCCGCTCCGCTGGTCAGCGCATCGCTCACCGCCCGGTACGTCACGAAGGCGAGGCCGGCGGCGAGCAGCAGGCGGCGTCGGGCCGGCGTCAGAGGCACCCCGTAGAGGCGCACAACCGGGCCCGTGGTGAATGGAGTTGAGAACAACGGCGTAGTGGTCCGCATTCCGTGCATGGTAGGCAACGGGGATGCCGGGCGCATGCGACGAAAGTCGGGGGTCTCCGAACGCCGCAACCGCCGTTCGTCGGCACGGACCCCCCTTCGTCCGGCGGATGTCCCCGGTCCGTGGGTGCAGCAGGGTTCGGGGTGATCGCACGTACGGGCACCAGGAGGACGACGGTGAAGGACGAGGCAGTGACGGACAGGAGAGTCGGATCGGTGAACCGGAGGACCGTACTGGGTGGGACGGCGGCCGCGGCGGCCGGTGCGGCCCTGGGGGCACCGGGCGCAGCGGCCTCGCAGCGGGCCGCGGGGAGGTCCGGTGCCGGCCGGTACGCGGGCAAGACGGTGCTGATCACCGGCGCCACCAAGGGGATCGGACGGGCCACGGCGTTGGCCTTCGCCCGGGAGGGCGCCCGGGTCGGCTTCTGCGGACGGACGGCGCGCCTCGGCCGTGAGGTCGAACAGGAGATCCGCGGGTCCGGCGGCGAGGCCACCTACTTCCGCGCCGACGTCCGCGACCCCGCGCAGGTGGAGTCGTTCGTGGACCGGGTGGTCGACCGGTACGGCGGCCCGGACGTCGCCTTCAACAACGCGGGCGTGCAGAAGGCGTTCACGGATCTGCACGAGGTGTCGGTCGCGGACTGGGACGATGTCGCCCTCACCAATGCGCGCGGACTGTTCCTGTCGTTGAAGTACGAGATCCCGCACATGCGGCGCCGGGGAGGTGGCGTGATCATCGCGACCGGCTCGTCGAACCAGATCCAGACGCGGCCGGGGTTGGCCTCCTACACGGCGTCCAAGAACAGCGTGACCGGGCTCGTCCAGGCCGCCGCCATCGAGAACGGTCCGTACAACATCCGGGTGGTCGCCCTCGCACCGGGCATGACGGACACGCCGATGTTGGACGTGCACCGGCCCGCGGGCGTCTCGGACGCGGAGTGGGTGCGTTTGAAGGCGGAGACGGCGGCTCGGAGCGTGGACGCGTTCAAGCGGATGGCGTTGCCGGAGGAGATCGCCGCCGCGGCCCTCGGCATGGCCTCCGCCGACTTCGGCTTCCAGACGGGTTCCACCCATCTCGTGGACGGCGGCCAGCTGGCCGGCATGTGACCCGTCCGCTCCGCGGACGTCCCGGCGGGGCGGGGGCCGGCGCCGACGACGCCGGGCCGCTGCACGGCGCTGCCGCTACGGGGGCGGCAGCGCACGGGTCAGGTGCGGTCTTCGGGCTGCCGCTCCCGACCGCCCGCGCCGGGGCCGTGGGCGAGGGCGCTCGGGGTGTAGCGGCCGACGATCGCCGGGGCCTCCTGGACGAGCGCGTCGTCGGTGAGCGCCGCCACCATGAACAGCGCGAAGTCCACCCGGCGGGTGAGGTTGCTCGCGAGTACCGGATCGCCCACCCGCCGGCTCCACACCGGCAGGCCCTGGCTCTCGCCCTCCTCCAAGGTGCTGCCGCGCACCACGGTCCACCGGGTGTCGCTGGCGAACACCCGGCGGCACGCCTCCACCTGGTCGTCGATCTCGACGGCGCGGACCAGTTTGCCCAGGAGGGCGGCGACCCGGACGGCTGCCGTGAACAGCCGCGCGTACGTGTCCTTGCCGTCGCGGGTGATGTGCCAGCCGCAGGAGAAGACCAGACGGGCGTCCGGCCGCGCGTGGTCGAGCACCGCCTGCGCCGTGCCCGAGGCGTACTGCTGCACGCCCCAGGGCACCAGGACCGTCAGCACCCCGTCGCACCCGGCGACCGCCCGCCGGATCACCTCCGGGTCGTTCGTGGGTCCGGGGACGACGGTCATCCGCCCTGCGAACCCGGCCAGCTTCGGCACGCTGCGCTCCCGGCACACGCCCACCACCTCGTAGCCGCGCTCCAGCGCGTGTCGGACCATGTACTGGCCGAGCTTCCCCGACGCCCCGATGATGCAGACCTTCTTCACTCGATCCGTGCCCATGGCGCATCCCCTTCGCCGCAACATTGACCTTACGTTGTAAGGGAACGTAACCTTATGGCGTAAGGCAGTCAAGGAGTCGGGAAGGGGACGGTAGATGCGCGAGGCGGGCCAGGGCCGGCGCAAGGGGGCGGCACGCACCCCGCTCAGCCGCGACCGCGTGATCCGCGCTGCGGTCGCGGTGGCGGACGAGAGGGGCACGGCCGCGCTCACCATGCGGGCCATCGCCGAACCGCTGGGCGTCGAAGCCATGTCGCTCTACCACCACGTGGCGAGCAGGGACGACATCCTCGACGGCATGGTGGACGCCGTGTTCAGCGAGATCGCCCTACCCCCGCGCGACGCCGACTGGAAGAGCGCCATGCGGCTGCGCGCGATCTCCGTACGCACCGTGCTCCGGAGCCATCCGTGGGCCGTCGGCCTGCTGGACTCCCGCGCCCGGCCCGGCCCGGCGACCCTGCGCCACCACGACGCCGTCATCGGGACGCTGCGCACGGGGGGCTTCTCCGTCGCGATGGCCGCGCACGCCTTCTCGCTGATCGACAGCTACCTGTACGGCTTCGTGATGCAGGAGCTGAGCCTGCCGTTCAACGGGGCGGCGGAGTTGGACGACGTCGCGGGCGCCATCCTCCGTGACATGCCCGCCGACGCCTACCCCCACCTCACCGAACTCGCCACCGAACACGCCCTCAAGCCCGGGTACGACTACGCCGACGAGTTCGCCTTCGGCCTCGCCCTGATCCTCGACGCCCTGCACCCGGACGAGGACGCCCGCGCCTAGGGCGGCGTCAGCCCAGGGTCTCGGGGGCCCGGGTCAGCGGCCCGCCCGCATCGCCCGTGTTGCGGACTCCCGCCGGTTCCACCAGCAGGACGGCCGTCTCCTCGTCGGCCACCGGGCAGTGCTCGACGCCCCGGGGCACCACGAACAGCTCCCCCGGTTCGAGCACGACGTCGCCGTCCCTGAGCTGGATGACGAGCCGGCCGCTGATGACCAGGAACAGTTCGTCGGTCTCCTCGTGGGCGTGCCAGACGAACTCGCCCTTCAGCTTGGCGACTTTGACTTCGTAGTCGTTGAGATCGGCGAGCTTCTTCTGCGCCCAGAGCTCGTTGAACTGCGCGAGGGCGTGGGTGAGGTTCACGGATTCCTTGCGTGTGGTCATGCGACGAGCATGCGACCACCCCCGGCACCGGGTCTTGTACGTTCCTGGCATGACCGACGAGCCGCCCCGCACCCGAGTCAGCGCCTGGCGACCGTCGGTCGCGGGGATCACCGAGGTGTTCCACGCCCGGTTCACCGACCACGCCTACCCGGTGCACACCCATGACACGTGGAGCCTGATGATCCTCGACGACGGGACGGTGGACTTCGCCGTCGACCGGCGTCGCCACGGAGCGGCCGGCGCGGGTGCGGTGGTCCTGCTGCCGCCCGGGGTACCCCACGACGGGAGGACGGTGCAGCCGTCGGGGTTCCGCAAGCGCGTGCTCTACCTCGACACCGGGGTCCTCCCGGCACGGTGGATCGGAGCCGCGGTGGACGACCCGGTCCACGCGGACCGGGTCCTGCGCCGTCGCGTCCACCAACTGCACGGGGCACTCACCGGCCCGCAGGACGCGTTCGAAGCGGAGTGCCGACTCACGCTGGTACGCGAACGGCTGCTCCGCCACCTCCGTGCACCGCGGACCGGAGCGCCGGACCGCGAGCCCTCGCGCACGGCCAGCGCCCTACGCGACCTGCTGGACGAGCGCCTGTCCGACGGGCTGACCCTCCACGAGGCGGCCGGGCTGCTGCACGCCCACCCCACCCATCTGGTGCGCTGTTTCCAGCAGACCTACGGGCTCCCGCCGCACGCCTACCTCACCGGGAGGCGCATCGACCGGGCACGCCGGCTCCTGCTCGCCGGCCAGCGACCGGCGGACGTCGCAGCGGCGGTGGGCTTCTACGACCAGGCCCATCTGAACCGGCACTTCACCCGCCACCTCGACGTCACACCGGCTCGCTACGCCCGGTACCGGAGGTCAGCCCACGTCCAGACGCGGCCAGTCGGCGAGGTCCCGCAGTAGTTGCCGGTCGTGCGTGGCGACGACGACGGCGGCGCTCGTGGCGCGGAGCGCGACGGTCAGCTCGTCGACCAGCGCCGACGACAGGTGGTTGGTCGGCTCGTCGAGCAGGACCAGTCCGGGCCGCCCGGCCAGCGCCAGCGCCAGATCGAGGCGCCGCTGCTGTCCCTGCGACATCCGCCCGACCGGGGTGCGAGCGGCCTCGGAGTCCAGCAGCCCGAGCCCTCCCAGCGGCAGGGCGTCGGCGTCCCGCAGCACACCGCGGGCCACCCACCGTCCCACCTGGTCGGCGTACACCTCACGGGCCGTGCGTCGGGGGTCCAGCGTGGCGGTCTCCTGGGTGACCCGGACGATCCGCGCCCCCTGCGCCACCACGACGTGCCCGTCCGTGGGAGCGAGCGAACCGGCCAGCACCGCGAGCAGCGTGGACTTGCCGGCACCGTTCGGTCCGGTGACCAGCAGCCGGTCACCGCCGCCGAGGGTGAGGTCGAGGGGACCGGTCAACCGCCCGGCGACGGCGACACCGTGCGCCCGCACCTGTGGCGCACCCGGACGGACCCCGAAGTCGGGCCACCGCAGGGCCGGTGGCGGCTCCGGTACGTCGATCCGGTGCGCTTCCAGGGCTTCCTGCTGCCGGTTCAGGGCCTGGACGACGCCCGGTGCACGGGACTGCCGTTGGTGCTTCCCCGTCCCCTTGTCCGGTCGCCAGCCCGTGGAGAGCCGGTCCCGGGCCTTCGACACCGCGTCCTGGAGCCGGAGGTGCTCGGCCTGCTGCTCCTCGTGGTCCTGTTCCCAGCGTTCCCGCTCGCGTCGTCTGCCGTCCTGCCAGGAGTCGTAGCTCCCGGTGTACAGGCGGGCCCGGCCGTCACGGGTCGGGTCGAGGTCGAGGAACCGGTCGGCGACGTCGCGCAGCAGCGCCCGGTCGTGGCTGACCACGGCGAGCCCGCCGTGGTGCTCGCGCAGTCTGCGGGTCAGGAAGTCCAGCCCGGCGGCATCGAGGTGGTTGGTCGGTTCGTCGAGCAGCAGGACGTCGTGTCGGGCACCGAGCAGGCACGCCAGCCTGACCCGGTAGCGCTGCCCGACCGACATCGTCGTCAGGGGGCGGTCGCGGTCGGTGGGGGCGCCCAGGGCTTCGAGTGCGACGTCGACGCGGCGTTCGGCGTCCCACGCGTCGAGCCGGGTGGCCGCTTCGAGCGCGGCAGCGTACCGGTCGTCGGCGGCGGGGTCACCGTCGGCCAGGGCCTGTGCCGCCCGGTCCAGCGCGTCGAGGGCGGCCAGCGACGCGGTCAGCGCCCGGGAGGTCAGGGTGCCGACGGTCTCGCCGCCCCGCACGGACAGTTCCTGGCGTGCCAGGCCGATCGTGCCGGCCCGGTGGACGGTGCCCCCGTCGGGTGTGATCAGCCCGGCGAGTACGTGCAGGAGGGTCGTCTTGCCGCGGCCGTTCTCGCCGACGACGGCGGTCCGCGACCGGGCGGACACGGTGAGCGAAACGTCGTTCAGGACGCGTCGGGCTCCACGGGTGACGGTGACGCCCTCGATGCGGAGGTGTGCGCCGGCGCCCGCCCCGACGGGCGGGGACACGGCTTCGTGGATCGAGGTGGTCGAAGTGATCGGAGTGGGGTTCAACGGTGCTCCGCAGCTCGCAGTGGAGCCGGGCAAGCGGAAGGGCCGCCCGGCGGGAACCGGAACGGCGAGCGCTGATTGAGCAGGGAGAAGGCGCCGCCGTCAGCGGGCGGATCGAACCTTCTGCGACCAGATGCCTCGTGCCATGACGGCGATGTTAGCAGCCCGGCCCTCACGGCCGGCCGGGCCGTGAGGGCCGGACGGCCCCGATGCGGGGTTCAGACGGCGGAAGCGGTCTCCTCGTCCGGGAGGGGGAAGAAGGGGATGTCGAGGTGGACGTGGTCGGCGGCGGCAAGGATCTGCGCGGCGTCGTCGACCGGCGGGTGGATCTGCTCGTTGATCCACTTCTTGACGGTCGCGCCCTCGGCGCCGGAGGCCATCACCCTGCGGTCCCACCCCCGGGTAAAGACCGCACCGGCGCTCCCCAGGTTCAGGCAGGTGACGTACGGGCCCGGGGTGAAGTCGCGCAGCGGCACGTCGAGCAGATCGGCCGCCGCGTTGTAGCCGGCCACCCTGCCCAGCGGGGTGGCATGCTGGCACGCCTGCATGACGGTGTGCTCGGAGTCGAAGGCCGCGGCCGCCGTGTCTCCGGCGACGAACACCTCGGGAAGCGCCCGCAGGTGTCGGTCCACCGGGATCCTGCCGAGGTGGTCCAACTCCTCGGAGATCTGCCGGGTGAGCTCACTGGCCCTGATCCCCACGGACCAGACCACGGCGTCCGCCGGGACCCTGGTGCCGTCGGAGAGCACGGCGTACCCGTCGCCGACCTCCGTCACCGTCGTCCCCAGGCGACGTTCGACGCCCAACTCGTCCAGGGCCGACTCGATCGTCGGCCGCGGGCCCGGGCCGAGTTGTTCGGCGACCACCTCCGACCGGTCCAGTAGCAACACCCTTCCTCGGGCGGCCAGTTCGGTGGCGGCCTCCAGTCCGACGAATCCGGCGCCGACGACCACGACGGAGTGCTCCGCCCGGTCACGCAGATGGTCGGTGAGGCGGCGGGCCCCGTCCAGGGTGTCGATGTCGAAGAGCCGTTCGGCGCCGGGCAGGCCCCGGGGCGGGACGAGCTTGCTGCCCGCCGCCAGCACCAAACGGTCGTAGGCGATCTCCCGACCGGCTGCCACCACGACGCGGCGAGCCGTGTCGATCGTGCTCACCGAGGCCCGCAGGTGCTCGACCCCGATCGGTTCGAGGATCCGGCTCAGCTCGACCTTGGCCAGGTCCGGCGCCGGTTCGTAGAGCCGCGGCCTGAGCACCAGGTGTTCGTTCGGCGCGATGAGCGTGATGCGCAGGTCCGCGTCGCCGCGGACCAGCGCCGCGCCCGCCGCGCTCCACACGCCTGCGAAACCGCCTCCGATGATCACTACGTGGGCCATCGTGTCGTCCCTTTCCGGTCCTTGCCCCTCCGGGGATCGGAGGGTTCGGCAGGGAGACAAGACAGCGGATTCAGATGTGACCGATGCGGGCCAGCTTCTCGGGATTGGCCAGTCTGCGGAGCTCCGTGATCCGCCCGTCGGTGATCTCCGCGGTGTCGAGCCAGAGCAGCTGACCCGCGCGGTAGGTCGCCAGGGCCGGGTATCCGTTCACCTCGACGATCCGGGTCGCGTCGGGGCGACGGATCGTGACCAGTCTGACCGCCAGCAGGGCGATCGGCTCGGCGCCCAGGACCGGCCTGCGGGCGGCGGCGACCCGACCGCCGCCGTCGCCGACGTAGACCGCCCCGGGGTCCAGCAGGGCGACGAGCCCGGCCATGTCCCCCGCTTCGGCGGCCGCTTTGAACGCCCCGAGGACGCGTTCCGTTTCGGCTCTGGACGCCCGGGGGCGCTCCTTGACCTGGGCGATCCGCGCCCGCGCACGGGAGGCGAGCTTCCGGCTGGCGGCGGGCGTGCCGCCCAGCACCTCGGCGATCCGGGCGAACGGGAAGTCGAAGACGTCGTGCAGCACCAGCGCCACCCGCTCGGCGGGGGTGAGCCGCTCCATGACGACCAGCATCGCGGTGCCCACCGACTCGTCCACGAGCACCTGGGTGGCGACGTCGGGTCCCGTCAGCAGCGGCTCGGGGAGCCAGGGCCCGACATAGGACTCGCGTCGGACCCGGGCCGACTTCAGCACGTTGTACGAGGTCCGGGCGGCCACGGTCACCAACCAGGCCCGGAGGTCGCGCACGTCGGACAGGTCGGCCGCGGCGGCGCGCAACCAGACCTCCTGGGTGACGTCCTCGGCCTCGGCCACGGTGCCCAGGATCCGGTAGGCCGCTCCGAAGACCGCGGGGCGGTGCGATGCCCAGTCGGCGTCCGCCAACACGTCGGTCAGCTCCACCCATTGCCCCCTGCCCCGTGCGTTCGTGATCCCGTCCGATTCTAGGTTCCGTCCGGCGGACCGACGTGCCCGAGGCCGTCGGAGCCACGGCCCGCGCCCCGATGTCACGAACGGGGGGCCTCGTTCCGTCGACCTCCTGGAAGCGCCCCGCGGGGAGCACGGCCGTGCCCCCCCCCGCGAAGGCGCTCCCGCTCGACGGGCCCCTGTGCACCGGTCATCCGGTGGGCGGGGGCGGAACACTCCGAGGAGAGACAGACATGCTCCAGTCACTGGCCCGGGCCGTCCTACGGCAACGCCGGCGCTTCCTGCGCGTCGCCCTGCTGCTGTTCGTGGTCGCCGCCGCCGTGGGCGCCACCGCGTTCCCGAGACTCTCGGCCGGCGGCTACGAGGACCCGGGGACCGAGTCGGCCCGGGCGGCGGCGTTCCTGGCCGACCGGTTCGACGTGGGTCAACCCAATCTGGTGCTGCTCGTCGAGGACGCACGGGGAGTGGACGACGCGGCGGTCGCCGCTGCCGCCGCGCGGGTGACGGAACGTCTGTCCGCGGAACCCGACGTCCACCAGGCGTACTCGTACTGGTCGACGGGCCGGCCGGCAGCACTGCGGGCCGCGGACTCCCGAAGTGCCCTGATCCTGGCCTGGGTCGAGGGGGACGAGAACCACGTCCAGAGGTGGATGTCCGAGCACGGCGGGACGTACGAGGGCACCGTGGAAGGGGTGGCGATCCGGCAGGGCGGCACCGCGAAGGCGGGCGTCGAGATGACCGACCGGACGATGGCGGACCTGATCAAGGCCGAGGCCCTCGCGATGCCGGTGCTCCTGGTCCTCCTGATCTTCGTCTTCCGGGGAGTGGTCGCCGCCGCGATGCCGCTGGTGATCGGCACCCTGACGATGGCGTGCGCCTTCTTCGTGCTGCGCGTGCTCACCCTGTTCACCGAGGTGTCGGTCTTCGCGATGAACATCACCACCGGGCTGGGGCTGGGACTCGCCGTCGACTACAGCCTGTTCGTCATCAGCCGGTACCGCGAGGAGTTGGCGCGCGGCGCCGACACCGACACGGCCCTGATCACCAGTGTGCGCACGGCGGGCCGCACCGTGGCGTTCTCCGCGGTGACGGTCGCGCTGGCGCTCGGCGGTCTGCTGGTCTTCCCGTTCTCCTTCCTGCGTTCCTTCGCCTACTCCGGCATTCCCGTGGCACTGATCGCCGCCCTGGCCTCGGTGACCGTGCTCCCGGCGCTGTTGCGGGTCCTCGGTCCGCGCATCGACAGCCTCCGGGTGCCCGGCCGGTCCGGGCGGCCCCGGCAGGAGGAGAACTTCTGGCACCGTACGGCCACCGCGGTGATGCGCTTCCCGTTGCCCGTCGGTCTGGCGACCGTCGCCCTGCTCCTGCTGCTCGGGGCACCGTTCCTCCACCTCAAGCTGAGCCTGGCCGACGAACGCGTGCTGCCGTCGAGCGCCAGTTCCTTCCAGGTCGGTGAGGTCATGCGCAACGCGTACCCCTCCCAGGAGAACCACGCCGCGTTGGTGGTGCTGCGTGCGGTGGGCGACCCCGCGGGGGCCGCGGGCGAGGTCGACGCCTACGCGCAGCGGCTGTCCCGGCTGGACGGCGTGGCGCGGGTCGACACCTACACGGGCGGCTATGCGCACGGCGAACGCCGCACTCCCCCGGGTGCCGCCTCGGCCGCCTTCGCCGTGGAGCGGTCCGCCTATCTGAAGGTGGTCCCGGAGGAACCCGAGACGAACGACGCGGGGCGGGAACTGGTGCGGGAGATCCGCACCGCGCCGGCGCCGTTCCCCGTCCAGGTCACCGGTCCCGGCGCGGTCCTGGAGGACTCGTTGCACTCCTTGACGTCGAAGATGCCCTGGGCGCTGGCCGTCATCGGCGGCAGCACGCTGGTCCTGCTGTTCCTGCTGACGGGGAGCGTGCTGCTGCCGATCAAGGCGCTGGTGCTGAACCTGCTGAGCCTGAGTGCCACCTTCGGCGTCCTGGTGTGGGGCTTCCAGGAAGGTCATCTGGACGGCGTCATCGGCAGCTTCACGGTGACCGGCGCGATCACGTGGAGCGTCCCGATGCTGCTGTTCTGCATCGCCTTCGGACTGTCGATGGACTACGAGGTGTTCCTGCTCTCCCGCATCAAGGAGGAGTACGAACGAACGGGTGACCCCGTCGGGTCGGTGGCCCGGGGACTGGGCCGCACCGGCAGTCTGGTGTCGGCCGCGGCGCTGCTCGTCGCCATCGTCTTCGCCGGCTTCATGACCTCGGGCATCACCTATCTGAAGGCCATCGGCCTGGGGCTGGCGCTCGCCGTGCTCATGGACGCCACGGTGGTGCGCGGGTTGTTGGTACCCGCGTTCATGCGTCTGGCGGGCGGCGCCAACTGGTGGGCGCCGGGGCCGCTGCGGCGGTTGCACGCGCGGATCGGTCTACGGGAGTCCGAGCCGGCGGAGCCGGCGCCCGGGCACCGGGCCGACCCGGACGCGCTGGTCACCCGCAGCCGGACCTGAGCGGCCCGGGCCGTCCCCGCTCGCCGGTCCGCGAGGACGGTCCAGTGGTCCCGCGGGATGTCCACCCCGGTGGGGAGGTGAACAACCGTCCCGCGGATCAGGGATCCGGGTGACCTGCCCGGCGCCGGGGGTTCGCACGGGCCGGCCGGTGCCAGGCTCTTGGTGACGCATCGCACGATCAGGGGGATTGAGCCATGGGACGAACGATCCGAGCGCTACTGACGGCCGTCACCGCGACGGGCACCGTGCTGCTCACGGCGGCACCGGCCTCGGCCGGTGAGCAGACGGTGCAGGTCAACGGTCAGACCCGCGGGTACGGGGGCGCGGGCAGCGACGGTCTACGGGTGTACGCCTGTGACACCTTCAGCGACAACTGGGGCGTACGGACCCACTACACGTTCAGGAACAGCTCCGGGAACCTGGTGACGGCGACGATCGCCGACGCCAACGGGGTCACCGCCGGGTGCGGGGAGCAGAGCACGGGCACCAGCGCACCGGTGCTCAGCTACCGGGTCTGTGCGGGCGCGGCCGGCGCGGACACCGGCTGCACCGCGTGGTCCCGGCCCTGAACGGAGCGTCTGCGCTGCTCAGCGCGTCGGGGGGCGCCCTTCCCGCCGCTGGGCGGTGCTACGGTCCGTAGGTCTCCGCGGGGGACTCGCGCGAGCCCGCCGGCGGGGTCGTCCCCTTCCGTCGTCCGCCGGGGACCCGCACAGAAGGGCACAGCCGTGATCGACATCTCGGACATCGAAGAGGCGTCCCGCCGCATCGCAGGGCAGGTCCTGCGCACCCCGACCGTCGCCGCCCCGGGCCTGTCCGCGCTGCTCGGCGTTCCGGTCACCGCCAAGCTGGAGCTGTTGCAGCGCACCGGCTCCTTCAAGGCGCGGGGAGCGGCGGCGAAGCTGCTGGCGTTGAGCGCGGCGGACCGCGCCGCCGGGGTGGTCGCGGTGAGCGGCGGCAACCACGGGATCGCCGTCGCGGTCATGGCCGAGGTGCTGGACGTGAAGGCGACCGTGGTCATGCCGCGGTCGGCACCCGCACGTGCGGTGGAGATCGCCGAAGCCGCGGGGGCCACGGTGCGGCTGGCCGACACCATGGACGCCGCGTTCGCGCTCATGACCCGCTTGCAGGGCGACGGGCTCACCCTGGTCCACCCGTTCGACGATCCGGTGGTGGTGGCGGGCCAGGGCACGGTCGGTCTGGAACTCGCGGAGGACGCCGGTGAGGTGACCGACGTCCTCGTCAGCGTCGGGGGTGGCGCCCTGGTCTCCGGTGTCGCCGTGGCGCTGCGCGCCCGACGGCCCGGGGTGCGGATCTGGGGCGTGGAGACGGACGGCGCCCGGTCCATGTCCGCGGCGCTGGCCGCGGGCGGCCCCGTGCCCGTCGAATTGTCCTCGATCGTGTCCACGCTGAGCGCGCCCGCCGTTTCCCAGCTCACCTACGACCATGTGTCCGCCCTGGTCACCGACGTGGTCGTGGTGTCGGACGCCGAGGCCGTGCAGGGCACCCTCGACCTCGCGAACCATGCGAAGGTCTGGACGGAGCCGGCCGCGGGCTGCCTCCTCCCGGCGGCCCGGCAGGTGCTGGACCGCGTCGGTGACGGGGCGAGGCTGGGGCTGGTGCTCTGCGGCGGCAACGCGACCACCACGGACGTCATGGCCTGGGCGGACCGCTTCCACCTGCGGTGAGGCACGGGCCGCCCCGAGCGGTGGTCATCTGCGCCAGAACAGGTGGTGCGTCACCCCGCTCGGGCTGGGCACGACCTCCAGGTGGAACCGGTCGAGCAGGTCCTCGGGGGACTCCCACAGGCGCACGCCCGACCCGAGTTCCACCGGTGAGACGACCACGTGCAGGGTGTCCACGAGGTCGGCGTCGAGGAACTGGCGGATGGTGGTCGCCCCGCCGCCGAGTCGGACGTCCTTGCCCTGCGCCGCTTCCCGGGCCTGGTCGAGGACCGTGGCGGGGTCACCGCCGACGAAGTGGAACGTGGTGTCGGAAAGCGTGAACGACGGGCGCTCGTGGTGGGTCATGACGTACACCGGGGTGTGGAACGGGGGCTCGTCACCCCACCAGCCCTGCCAGGTGTGGTCCTGCCAGGGGCCGCGCTGGGGGCCGAACTTGTTGCGGCCCATGATCTCGGCGCCGATGTTGCGGGCGAAGTCGCGGGTGAAGTAGTCGTCGAGGCCCCGGCTGCCCCCGGGGTCGGTGCGCATGGGCCAGCTCGCCGTGGCGCCGGCCCAGGCGAACAGCCGCCCGGGATCGACATGGCCGAAGGGACGTTCGAGGCTCTGGTCCTCACCGGCGCCGATGCCGTCGCTCGACACGTTGAAGTTCTGCACTCTGAGTAGCTGTGGCACGTTCTTGCTTGCCTTCCTCCGGTGCGGGTGTTGACGAGGGATGAGACCGTGCGGGCCGGGAGAACTCATCGCCGGGTCCGCGGCCGATCCGGGGCGTCGGCGTCCGGCCGGGTCAGGTCCGGCGGCGTTTCGGCCGCGGGGGTGGCCCGTAGGCCCGGGCGAGGGCGTTGCGGACGGCGATGCGGCCGGCCGCCCGGAAGGACCCCGGGCGGGAGTCCACCTCGTGGATCCGGATGCCGCGCAGCACCACCGCCAACGCGCAGGTGGTGCCGCCCAGCTCCGCCAGTTCCTCGCGGACGCCCGCGGCGAGCGCGGTCCGGTAGGCGGTCAGCTCGTCCGGGCCGAGGTCTCCGTGGGTGGTCAGGTCGGCGGCCACCTCGAACACGATGCCGTCCTCCCAGGGCTCGAAGTCCACGGTGACCTCGGCGAAATCGGAGGGGCAACTGCTCTGGCGCGCGTAGACGGCCCGGACACCCCGGACGGGGTGCGGAGGGAACGTTCTGACCTCGGACTCCATGGGGCTCACGGTAGTGCGCGGGGCACGGTCCCGCGTCTTGCTGCCGGCTCGTGTCAGGCGGGTGCGACGCGGTCGGTGCCCGGTGCGGGCCCGGCGAGGATGCGGCACAGTCCGGCGGGCGCGGTCGGCCGGCTGCGCCACTCGCGGGGATAGCCGAGCGACACCTCGCGGTGCGGCACCCCGTCGCAGTGGATGGTGCGCGGGATGTGCAGGTGCCCGTAGACCACGGCTGCCGCGCGGTACTTCGTGTGCCAGTCGGCCGTGGCCTCGGTGCCGCACCACAGTGCGAACTCGGGGTAGCGCAGCACGCGGGTGGGCTCGCGGACCAGGGGGAAGTGGTTGACGAGCACGGTGGGCAGCTCGGGGTCGATCCGGTCCAGCCGGTCGCGGGTGTAGTCCAGTCGGGCGCGGCACCACGCCTCGCGGCTGGGGTAGGGGTCGGAGTGCAGCAGGTACTCGTCGGTGGCGACCACACCGGCCTCGTGCGCCACTTCGAGCGCTCCGGCCTTGGTGAAGGTGCCGGCGGGCCGGAAGGTGTAGTCGTAGAGCACGAACAGCGGGGCGATCGCGACCGGGCCGGTGGCGCCCTGCCACACCTCGTACGGGTCCTCCGGGGTGACCACGCCGAGTCCGCGCAGGGTGTCGACGAGGTGGCGGTAGCGTTCCTCGCCCCGGAGTTGGACGGGATCGTTGGGCGGGGTCCAGAGCTCGTGGTTGCCGGGGGTCCAGATGACCTTCGCGAAGCGTTCGCTCAGGATGCGCAGCGCCCAGACGACGTCCTCGAAGGTCTCGGCGACGTCTCCGGCGACCACGAGCCAGTCGTCGTCCGACTCCGGCCGTAGTCCCTCGACGATGTCCCGGTTCTCGGTGTAGCGCACGTGGAGGTCGCTGATGGCTAGCAGGCTCATGTCAGCGGCTCCATCGAACCGTGTTGGGCATCCTCGTACACCGTTCCCCCGTTCCCGCTCCGCGTCCTGGTGCCCAGGCGCGCCGCCCCGTCGCTCGTCCCCGGGCGGGGACGGCAGGTGTGCAGCACACTCTACGTGTTCCTGCTCCGCGGCCGGTCGGGTGAAGTGGCCGCGGGGCCCCGGGCGTTGTGACGGTGGGCGGCTCCTCGGGTCAGCTTTCCGGGGCGCGCGGGGCCGGTCGGGCTCGCGCAGGACGGTGCGGCGGAGGTCGTCCTGTCCGACCGGGGCCGGTCAGTCGCGGCTGGTGTCGATGACGCAGAAGCGGTTGCCGTCCGGGTCCGCGAGCACCACGAAGTCGGGGTCGGGCGGGTACGCGTCCCAGTCCACCCGGTGGGCGCCGAGGGAGAGCAACCGGTCGACCTCCGCCGCCTGGTCGGCCGCGTCCTGCGCGTACAGGTCCAGGTGCACCCGGGGGTGGGTCTGCACCGGGGTCCGACTGCGGCCCAGGGACAGCTGGGCGCCGTTCCCGTCCGCGGGGACCAGCACCACCCAGTCGTCCGTCATCTCCTCCCGGGGGACGTACCCGAGGGCCTGCGTCCAGAAGGCTGCGGCACGCGGCACGTTCGAGACGCCCAACACCGTGGATCCGATTCTCAGCATGCGCCTTCCTACCGTGGAGCGGGCCGCGTCCGCCAGCCGGTATCCGCCTCGGGTCCGCTGTTAGGGGAGGGCGGCGTCGCGTTCCGCGTCCGCCAGCGGGGGGCCGGGCAGGTGCGGGGTCTTGGGGCCGAGCAGCATGGGGATGAGCATGTCGGGCGAGAAGAGGCGGGTCGCGGGTCGCTCCAGGCTCATCACGTCGAGCAGGGCACCGAGGGCGCGCGGGCTGCGGGCCCCGGTGGCGACGGCCCGGTCCACGAAGCGGGCGAGCCACCGTTCGAGGGGGGTGGGGGGCGTTTCGGCGGCTCCCGGGTAGAAGGCGTCCTGTCCGACGGCGAGGTCCCAGGCGGCGGCGACGGGGCGGACCGCGGCGCGCTGGAGGCGGCGGGCGGTGCCGGGGGCGGTGAGCGGCGTGGTGGCGAGCGCGTCGCGCACGGCGAGGGCGCTCTGCGCGGCGACGGTGAGGCCGTGGCCGTAGACGGGGTTGAACCCGGCGACGGCGTCGCCCAGCACGGTGAAGCCGTCGGGCCAGCGGTTCATCTTCTCGAAGTAGCGGCGGCGGTTGGCGGTGGCCCTGGTGGTGTGCACGTCGCCCAGCGGGGTCGCGCCCTTGAGCAGTTCGCCGATGACCGGGTCGTCGAGGCCGAGCGCGAAGTCCACGAAGGCGGCGGGGTCGCCGGTGGGTTCACCGCCCCGGGTGCCGGCGAGGGTGACGATCCAACGGCCGCCCTCGATGGGCAGGATGATGCCGCCCCGGCCGGGTGCCTTGGCGGGATTGGCCTGCACGTTGACGAGGGGGAAGGCGATGCCCGCGGTGGTGCCGGGGGCTCGGTAGAGCCGGGTGGCGTAGGTGACTCCGGCGTTGACCCGGCGCTCGGTGACCGCGGGCAGTCCCAGGTCCGCCAGCCACCGGGGGGCGTGGGAGCCGCGGCCGGAGGCGTCGACGACGAGGTCGGCGGTCAGCACCCGTTCCCGGTCCGCGTCGCGCACGCGCAGGCCCGTGACGCGGGTGCGGTCACCGGTCAGGCCGAGGGCGGTGGCGTGCTGGTGGAGCGTCACCCTGGGGTCGGCGAGGACCCGGGTCCGCAGGGCCCAGTCGAGGAGGTCCCGGGAACACACCAGATTGCGGTGGGGGGTGGCCGTGAAGCGCCGGAACCATATCTCGTTCGGGGCGCGGGAGACCATGTCGCCCATGATGCGCGGGAGTCGACCGCCGTGGGCGACGACGTCGTCGACGAGGCCGGGCAGCAGACGGTTGAACGCCTTCACGCCGCCGCTCCACACCACGTGCGCGTGGCGCGCCTGGGGGACTCCGCGGCGGGGCTCGGGGCCGTCCGGGAGCACATCGCGTTCCACGACGGTCACGTCGGCGGACTCGGCCAGTGCGGTGGCCGCGAACAGGCCCGTCGCGCTGGCCCCGATCACGAGGGCCGTGGGGCGGCGGGCCGTTGCTCTGTCATGCATGGGTGTTCACGCCTTCTCTGCGGGACACCCGTCGGCGGAGGGTGTCGATGGCTCGGGGGTGGTGCATGGCTCGGGAGATGTCATGGATGTGGTTGCTGATGTCCGCGTTGACCTGTACGGGGTCCGTGGGGCAGCGCCGGCCCGCACGGTGCCGTTCGACGGCGACGGTGACGGCCACCGCGCCGGCCAGGCCGATCGCCCGGTCCTCGGCGTGTTCGGAGCGGGCCAGTTGGTGGGCGCGGCGGTGCAGGTCGCGGTCGATGTGGGGGGCGAGCAGCCGCAGTGCGTCGTGGATCTGTTGTTCCCGCTGGAGCAGCAGGAGGTCCAGGGGTGCCCAGCGGCCGAGGCGGGCGGTCGCCGCGGAGGCGGTGGCGGTCCGCAGCGCCCGCCACAGGGGGAGCAGGCCCCGGTAGTCGCGCCGGTCGCGGGCCCGTCGGAGCAGGAAGGGGCCGATCTGGGGGACGATGAACCCGATGGCCGTCAGGACTCCCTGGAGCAGTGCGAAGGGCGGCGCGACCCGGGTGCTCAGATGGTCCCAGTCCGTGCCGCACCAGCGCGCGACGATGGCACAGAGCTTGATCGCGTCGTACACCAGGCCGGAGGCGAAGCCGAGTCGGAGGAGGACGACGCCCGATTTCAGCCAGCGGTTGGTGACTTCGGGGGACCACTTCCACAGCATGGAGGAGGCCACGAGGCACGAAGCCGTGTGGGCGGCGAGGTAGAGGAGGATGTGTTCGCGCATCCAAGGGGTGCTGGCGTAGTAGGTGTCCAGGTCGTAGATGCGTTCCGCGGGGGCGTGGGCGAGGAAGAAGGTCACCCAGAGGGCGACCGTGATTCCGGCGTAGATGAGATGGATGCGGCACATCCTGCGCCGCCGGCTCTCGCTCGCTTCTTCCCGCCATCGCGTGATCATGGTGAGGCTGGTGGCGCAGGACGCCGTCAGGAACGAATAGGCGCTGGGCGAGGCGATGTTCGGGATACCGGTGAACTCGTTGAGCCGGTGGATGTTGACCGGGGTGATGATGACGTAGACGACGGAGGCCAGGGCGAGGAGCAGGGTGGTGGCGCGGATGTCGGGGTCCCGCCAGGCGCGCACGAAGGTGGGGAACTTCAGGGCCACCGCGATGAGCAGCAGGGCAGTGGGCAGGAGGTAGGGGATGTGGAAGGCGGGGACCGTCACAGGAGGCGTCCCCGGCGGTTGATGAGCGAGCGGTTGATCCGGCCTTCGACCGTCGTCATGGTGACGGGGCCCTCGGCGTGGCGGCCCGTCATCCAGGTGCGGACTTCGCGACCGAAGAGCAGGCCGAACGTCTCGGCGTCGACCTCGTGTTCGTCGGTCGAGTCGGAGCGGGCCGCCACCACGTGCAGCGCCTCGCGGGGCACTTCCTCGGCGGCGAGCACCGCTTCGGCGGCCCGCTGGACGGCTCGTGGCATGTCGGGGCCGGTGCCGAGCGTGCGGCCCGCGGCGGGCAGGCCGTGACCGTGGCCGTGGTCGCCCTGTTCCTCGTGCCACAGTTCGTGCCCGAGGATGACGAGTTGCGCTTCGGGCACGGTGCCCTCGTCGACGACGACGAGGGAACGTTCGCCGCAGTCCAGGCGCATGCCGGACACCGGGATGTCGGAGGGGAAGGCGCGGAAGAGCAGTTGCACCGGCTTGCCCCGGCGGACGCTCATGGCGCGACAGAACTCGCGCATCACCGTTTCCGGGTCGGCCGGCCGCCGTACCGTCTTCGCCGCTTCCCTGCCCAGCGCGACGAGTAGGGCCTTCATCGCCCTGGTGCTCATCGGAGCGTGCCGCCCCGGTCGATTCCCTCCGGTTCTTCGGGCAGCACCGACCTCAGGACCCCTTCCAAGAGCCGTTCCAACTGCTCGCGGGTCATGAACCCGTACGTCCGCAGGTCGGTGGACTTCACTCCGTACCGGTCCATCAGTGCCTGGACGGGGTCCGCCGCGGGATCCTCCAGGGTGCGCAGGAGGGGTTGCAGGACCCGGTTCAGCGCCTCGTCGCCCTGGGCGGTGAAGAACGCCTCTCCCCCGTCGACCCCGAAGAACTCCACCAGTCCGTGCAGGAATTCGACGCTGGGCACCTTCCTGCCGTCGCACACCTGGCGTGCCCAGTACTCGGAGACGCCGAGGCGCCTGGAGATCTCCGCGACGAGTTCCGACATCTTCCTCCCGGTGCGCCGCAGATTGATCTCGGCCAGGGTCCTGATCCGGGTGCGGACCCGGTCGTTGACCGTGTCCGCCGGCGGACTGCCGCCGGCGAGGAGGACGCGGACCTCGGACTCGGCCAGTGCCGTCCTGGCCGCCAGTTCCGCGACGTCGAGGAGTTCCGGCCTCTTCAACCCCCGCGCTTCGATGAGCGCTTCCAGGCGCTCTAGCGTCGCGGAGAGCGACGGGACTGGTTCCACCGAGGTACTCCCAGGGATCGGGATCGATAGGGGTGTCGTGCGCACACGACACGGTACCGCGGCACCCCGAGCCCCTCAACGATCGTTGCCTTTCCGAAAACCATCGTTGACACCTCGCGTCGACGCATAGCAATATCCCCGGCAGTGGAAGCGAACAGTCCGGGAAACCGGGCGCGTTGGCTTCCGGGCGGCGTTCCGTTCCGCAGCAACCGCGTGGAGATGCGCACTTGTTCACACCCCGGAGTTCGGGCGGCACCGACCACAGCCTGCGCTGGCCGCCGACCCGGGTGGGCACCGAAGGGGTGCCGTGCGCCCCGCTCCACCGTCGTGGCGGCGACGTCGCCACGCGCGGGACGACCGAGCCGGATCCGCCGTCGCACGGGGTGCCCCAGCACCCGCCGCGGTGGAGTCGGCGTGCCCCGGGGTGCCGTCTATGGGGGGCGGCATCCCGGAGCGGTTCGCCGCGCCCGGTTCGCCCACCCTCGCCCGCCCCGTCGGAGGTACCACGATGAGCCGCTCCCGTCCGACCGCACCCGAGCGCCCCGCCCGCCGTCCGGCGCCGCGCCCGGCACGCCGGGAACCCTCCTGGACGGTCCTTCGGGCCCCGTAGCCGGGCGCGGTCCGCCCGGCGGCGGCCCGCCCTCAGCCTGGTGCGCCGGCCGAGTGGGCTGCGGCATCGTCAGGGGCACGAGCACCACTGCGGTGCCCACCAACGGGTTCGTCGGCCCGCTCGGACTGCGAGTGCCGTGCGGTTCCTCCTCCCAGGAGGGCGTGCGGTCCGGCGTCACCCCGGTTCCCGACGTCATCCACGGGGTCTGCGCCGGCTCTTCGCCCGATCCGCGCCCCCGGCCGTCGCCGTCCACTCGGTCAGCAGCCGTTCGGCGGTGCGGGTCTGGGCGTGTGCGCCGCCCTGCGTCTGCTGCCTGCGCGCCACGACCAGAGCGAGTTCGGCCAAGGCGCCGGGCAGGTCTCCCCCGTCGTGCCGGGCGACGGCCAACTGTTGCCGGGCCGCGAGGGCGTGCGGATGCGCGGGGCCGAGGCGCTGCTCGTACTCGGTGGCGGTGTCGGCCAGCAGGGTCACCGCCTCGGGGCGCCGTCCGGCCGCGACGAGGGCCACGGCCAGGTTGCGGCGGGCCGCGGCGACCTCGCTGCTGTCCGGTCCGCGCAGCGCGGTCCGGTGGTCCAGGACCTCACGCAGCACGGTGAGCGCGCCCTCGGGGTCCCCCACCGCCGTGAGCGCGGTCGCCAACCGCGCCCGGAAGTCGAGGGCGATGCGGGAGGTCGGGCCGTGGGCGGCCGTGGCGGCGGCGATGAGGATGCGGTACTCGGCGACGGCTCCGGAGTGGTCGCCGCTCGCGGTCCGGACCGTGGCCAGCCGGGCCCGGAGGGACAGCACCTTGCGGTGCGCCGGGTCGGACGTGCGGAGTTGGGCTTCGAGGGCGGCCTGGACCGTCGCGGCGGCGCCGCGGTGGTCTCCGGCCGCCTCCTGCCAGTGGGCGAGACGGCGACGGACCGCCGCGAGCCCGGCCGGTGCGACCTCGCGGTGCTGCCGCAGGGCGTCGGCGAGGTCGGCGAGTTCCTCGGCGGCGCCGGACCGCTGCCCCGACTGGCCCTTGACCTCGGCCCGGGCGAGCCGCGCGGTGATGAGGAGCGGGGCGTGGACCGGGAGCACTCCGCTCCAGCGGGCGACCAGGTCGTCCAGGGCGCGGACGGTACGGGGTGAGGCTCCGGTGGCGTCGGCGGAGCGCCGTAACAGGTGTTCCGCTTCCGGGTCGTCGGGGGCGAGCGCGTCGAGCGCGGTCACCAGGTCGTCGGGAGCGGCGGGATCCTGCGGTACCGGGGGTGCGACGCCGCCGGACACCTCGGCCGCGACGCGCTCCGAGCGGGCGCGCAGGGCGGCTTGCTTCGCACGGTTGCCGGCGCGGCCGTACGCCCGGCTCAGTTCGTCCAGTTGCGCCGCCGCCTCGGCGAGCGCACTGATGTCGTGCAGGGCGTGCGCCAGTCGGCGTCGGGTGGCGAGGGTCCGTGGATGGTCCGGGCCCACCGCGTCGAGGTTCGCGGTGAGCATCGCGCGCAGTTCGGTCACGGCCCGGGTGGAGTCACCGGTGTGGACGAGGAGGTCGGCGATCCTGCCGCGGGTGGCGAGCGCTTCACCGCTGGTCGCGCCCTTCGCCCGGACCTGGAGCGAGAGCAGTTCCTCCAGGAGCGTCCTGGCCCTGTCGTGTTCCTGGTTCGCGACCAGCCAGTGGGCCAGGCGCAGGCGGATCTTCACCGGGTCCTTGTGGAGGGGATCTCCGGTCCGCAACCGCTCCGCGAGGACGGCACCGAACGCGTGGACCGCGCGGGCGGTCTCGCCCTGTTGCCCCAGGCGCTCCGCCGCTGCCGTCCGGTTCGCGAGGTCCCGCGTCCCGTTCGCACCGTCGACCGGGGCGGGCCCGAGGGTCCCCGGTCGCCCCCCGCCGTCCCTGACATCGCCGCGATCCCCGCCGTGCCCGGCGTCCCCGCGTTGTCCAGGCGTGTCCATGGCCACTGTCGTCCCCCTGTCCCCGGGCCCCTCGGTGCGGGACGCCGGTCGTGTCCCCGACGGGTTGTGGGGTGCTACCCAGGCGTCGACGTCCTTAACGTGCCGTTGCAGGGTGCACGGGCGCGGCCCGGCGGGCGGGGCGCCCGGCCACCGGTCACGCGGGGTCCGCGGTGCGCGGCGGCCCGGGCCGAGGGGTCACGACGACGCTCCGGCGCTCCGCCCATCCACTAAGACCATAGGGGTGTACTGGCAGTACACCCCGCCAGTGTGTACTGTTGATCCCATGACTCCACCCCTTCCCAGGTTCCACCGGCTGCCCCCGGAACAGAGGGCCGCGATCCTCGCCGTCGCCCGCCAGCACTTCGCGGAGCACGGGCCGCAGAACGCCTCGTACAACCGGATCATCGAAGCCGCAGGCATCTCGAAGACCGCCGCCTACCACTACTTCGACGGGCGCGAGGACCTGCTCACGGCCGTGCTCGACGACGTGCTGGCACGGCTGCTCGGGGCCCTCGGCGCCTGGACGCCCGCCGCGGACACCCCGGCGTTCTGGGCGCGATTGGAGGTGGACGCGGACACGCTCTCCCGCCACCTCGTCGAGCACCCCGACGATCTGGCGCTCGCACCGGCCGCGGTCGCCCAGGACGGGGGGACGGCCTGGCGGGACTGGTTCGGCGCACTGGTCACCGACGGGCAGCGGCTCGACGTGATCCGCACGGACGTCGACCAGGACCTGCTGGTCACCATGACGATCGCCGCCTTCTCGGCCGCCGACGAGTGGACCCTCACCGGGCTGGCGGCCGGCCGGGAACCCGACCGCGAACAGGTGTGGACCCTGCTGCGCGGGCTGTGGGGACGGGAGGCGGGCGGACGTGCGCACTGACCTCGACACCGACTGGCACGTCCCGCCCACGCCCGAGGGCGCGGCGGGGTGGCTGGAGCGCTTCATGGGACCGGGGAAGTCCCGCTCGGAATCGGCCGTGGAACTCGGCGGGGGCGCGCTCTGCGCGGTGCTGCTCGCGGCCGGCCTCTGGTCCCCCGCAGCCTCCGGCCTGCGCGAGTCCTGGTCCACCGTCCAACTCGTCGTCGTGGCGCTCGCCGGACTGGACCTCGTCGGAGGCGTCCTCACCAACGCGACCAACGCCGCCAAGCGCTGGTACCACCGTCAGGCACCGGGCGTCCGGCGGGCCCGGCTCCTGTTCGTCGGAGCCCATCTGCTGCACCTGGCCGTCTTGGGCACGGTCGTCCTGGAGGGCGACACCGGCTGGATGCTGGGCAACGCCGCGCTGCTCCTGACCGGTGCCGCTGCCGTCGAGTTCGCCCCCGTGCACCTCAAGCGCCCGGTGGCGATGGGGGCGTGGATGGCGGCGGTGCTCGTCAACGTCTTCTGGCTCACGGTGCCCACGGCGCTGCTGTGGTTCGCGCCGCTGTTCTTCCTCAAGCTGCTGGTGTGCCACCTGGTGCCCGAGGCTCCGCTGCGGAGGCGTGATGGCTGAGGGCGACACCTTCCAGGGGCAGGAGGGCGCGCGCCTGGAACTCGACGGTTCCGCCGCCGTGGGCGACTGCGTCGCCGTCCTGGCCGCAGCGTTCGCCCGGGAACCGGCGACGCACTGGATCTGCGGCACCTCCGCAGCGCTGCGGGAGCGCTGGTTCGCCTCGACGCTCGCCACGCACGCCACGCTGCCCGGTGCCCGGCGGCTGGCCCTCGTCGACGAGCGGCGGCGTCCGGTGGCCGCGGCGGTCCTGACCGCCCCGCACACCGCGCCCTCGGTGGGCGCGCGGACCGCCTGGGTGGTGCGCACCGCCCTGCGCTGCGGACCGGCAGCGCTCGGCCGCACGCTCACGTACCTCCAGGCCACCGAGGCGGAGACGCCCGCCGGGGCGTGGACCCTGGAGTTCATCGGGGTGGTGCCCGACCACCGCGGACGGGGGGCCGCCCGACGCCTCCTCGATCACGTCCTCACCACCTTCCCCGCGCCGGACGGCGTCTTCCTCACCACCGCCGATCCGGCGAACGAGTCGCTGTACCACCGCTTCGGTTTCACCACCCAGCGGCACCTGGGCGTCGGCCCGCTCACCACGGCGGCCATGTGGCGGCCGCACATCCGCGACGGCGGTTGAGCGACCGCACCCACGCGGTTCGCGTTGCGCAGTGATCCCGATCGGCCTATATCAGGAGGAAGCGGAGCGTTCCGTATCGAACCTCCGCCGTCGTGTCCGGGTACGTCCGCACCCGGACGCTTCCGGACGCTTCCGGGCCGTGAAGGGATGGCACGTGCCGTGGCTCACCCCTCGAACCCCGCCGACCCCGCCGACCCCGCCGACCCCGCCGGGCCCGGTGATCCCGGCGGGCCGGGTCGTTCCCGGTCGAGCCGGTGGGCGATGCTCGCGGTGCTGTGCGCCAGCCTCCTGCTGGTGGCGATGGACGCCACCATCCTCAACGTGGCCCTGCCGTCCCTGATCGACGACATGCGCCCCTCCGCCCTGCAACAGCTGTGGATCATCGACGTCTACGGCCTGGTGCTCGGCGGGCTGCTCGTCACCACCGGCGCCATCGGTGACCGGTTCGGCCGCAAGCGGCTGTTCCTCGCGGGTTTCGTGTTGTTCGGCGTGGCCTCGGTGCTGGCGGCCACCTCCGACAGCCCGACCCAGCTCATCGCGGGCCGGGTGCTGCTCGGCGTGGGCGGGGCGATGGTGATGCCCTCCACGCTGTCCCTGATCCGCAACATCTTCACCGACCCCCACGAGCGGGCCCTGGCCATCGGCTTCTGGGCCGCCGTGGCGGGTGCGGGCGCCGCGATCGGCCCGCTGGTGGGCGGCCTCCTGGTGGAGGAGTACGGCTGGTCCGCCGCCTTCTGGGTGAACGTCCCCGTCGTCGTGGTCACCGTGGCCGCCGGGATCTGGCTGCTGCCCGAGTACAAGGCAGCCGGCACGCATGCGCTGGACTGGGCCAGTGCGGTGCTCTCCGTGGTCGGCATCGTGGCGCTGGCCTGGGGCATCAAACACGTCGCCAAGAACGGACCGGCCGCCACCGGTGTGGTGATCCTGGTTCTCGGGGCCCTGGTGCTCACCGTCTTCGTGCTCCGACAACTCCGGCTACCGGACCCCTTGTTGGACGTGCGCTTGTTCCGCAGCCATCCGTTCACCGCCGCCGCCCTGGCCACCCTCATGGCCATGCTGGCCGCGGGTGCCGCGCTGTTCCTGGTGTCCCTGTGGCTCCAGTACGTCCATGGTTACTCGCCCTTCGAGGCGGGCCTGCGGACCCTGCCGGTGGCCCTGGCCACCCTGGTCGGGTCGCTGGCCGCGCCCCGGCTGATGCACGCGGTGGGGGTGCGTCCGGTCATGGGGGCCGGGCTGCTCGGCATGCTCGCGGGGTTCCTGCTGCTGGCCCTCTCCCCGGAGCCGACCTCGTACGTCTACATCGCCGTGTTCCTGGTGACGTTGGGCCTCGGCGACGGTCTGGCGATCACCACCTCCGCCTCCGTGCTCGTCTCCGCGGTGCCCCCGGAGCGGGCCGGGCAGGCGGGCGCGGTCTCGGAGACCTCCTACGAACTGGGGGTCGGCCTCGGGGTCGCGCTGTTGGGGTCGATCCACGCCGCGCTCTACGCCGACCTGATGCCCCGGACAGCACCCGAGGAGGCGCGCGAGTCGATCGGCGGCGCCGCGGAGGCCGCCGCCGCACTCGGCGGTCCGGTGGGCAGCCGGCTGCTGGAAACGGCGCGGAGCGCCTTCGATCAGGCGCTCACCACCACCGCGTACGTCTCGGCGGGGATCGTCGCCGTGGTCACCGTCCTCGTGCTGTGGCTGGTGCCCAAGAACTTCAGGGCCACCGGCAGCCACTGACGGGACGGGCTCGCGTGCGGTCGGCCGGGGGGCACTCGCCTACAGGCGGTCGGCTGGCACTCGCCTACCGGGAGGACGGGGCGTCGCGCAGCAAGGGGGCCAGCGCCCGCTCCAGGTCGGCCACCTCCCGGTAGAGCACTCCCGTCGCGCCCAAGGCGACCGCGGCGTCGACGTTCTCGGCCCGGTCGTCCACGAAGAGGCAACGGTCCAGCCGAGCGCCCACCCGCCCGGCGGCGAGACGGTAGATGCCCGGGTCCGGTTTCACCATGCCCACCAGGCTGCTGTTCACCACGGACGTCGCGAGGTCCGTCAGCCCCATGGCCGCCAGATCGCCGTCGAGCCAGACGGTCGCATTGGTGACCAGGACCAGGGGACACCGCCCCCGGAGGAGCCGCAGCACTCCCACCACCTGCTCGTCCGCCCGGAAGTCGGCCTCGGTGAAGGCGGTGGCCAGGGCCTCGGCCCGGGGGCGGGGCACCCGCGAGGACAGCGCACCGGCGATGGACTCGGCCCACTGCGTCCGGGTGATCCGGCCGAGCAGCAGCGGCCCGTCGTGCTCCGGTGCGAATCCGATGGTCGCCGTCGTGCCCTCGGGGAGCCCCGCCTCCCGTTCCAAGCGGGTCACGACGGAGTCGTCGAAGAAGCGGATCACGCCGTCGAGGTCGCACAGGACGGCGTCGAAGGCACGGTCGGACGTGGCAGTTGTGGTGTTCACCATGCCGTACGCCTATCAGCGATCTCCCGTTCCCGGTAGGCGCGTTCGCCGCACGGACGGCCCGGGCGGGGCCGTGGACGGTCAGCCCCGGCGACGGGGCCGGCCGCCCTTGCCGCCGCCCCGGCCGCCCTTGGCCCCCTGACCGCCCCGGCTGCCCTGGGTCCCCTTGCCGCCCTTGCCACCCTTGCCGCCGGAAGCGCCCTTACCGCCGGAGCCCGTGCGGGTGCCCCGGCCGGAGGGCTTCCCCGCGGCGGCACCGCGGCGGGCCGTTCCCCCGGTGGACGGCTCCTGCGGGGTCCGCGCGGCGCCCCCGCGCCCCCGCCAGCTGTTGACGGTGCGCCCGCGGACGATCCCGATGAACTCCTCCACCAGGTCGGTCGTGGCCTCCTTCGGCCACGACAACGCCACGCGCGACTCGGGGGCGTCCGGGACCGGGCGGAAGGTGAGGTCCTTGCGGTGGTGGAGCCGGGCGAGCGACTGCGGGACGATCAGGAGGCCGACACCCGCCGCCACCAGTTCCACGGCGTCCGCGGTGGTCGCCGGACGTTCCTCCGCGGCGCGGCCCGGCAGCCGCTCCCAGTCGAGCGTGTCGTCCCGGGGGTGCAGGACCAGCTCGTCGGCCAGGTCGTCGCAGGACACCTCGTCGACCGCGGTGACCACGTGGTCCTTGGGGACCACGACCACCGTGGTCTCGGTGTAGAGCGGGATCGCGCTGAGGTCCTCCCCCTCGACGGGCAGCCGCACGAGCCCGGCGTCGGCACCGCCGTCCCGCAGCAGCGCCGGCGCCTCGGCGGCGGACACCGGGACCAGGGTCAGCGGGACGTCGGGGAGCCGTTCGGTCCAGACCCGCACCCACTTGGCGGGGATCACTCCCGGCACGTAGGCGAGCCGGAAGGAGGAGGGGGCCTGCGAGTCTGTCACCGGGCCAGGATAACGGCCGTGGTCAGGGGCGCCCCGCCCGCTGGTTACCCTGGACACCATGACGTCGCACCAGACCCCCCAGGCCATGAAGCCCGCGACCGCGGCGAAGAAGCTCGGCATCTACCTCGAAGCCACGCCCGACGAGTTCCGCGCGGGCTCCGTTTCCCGTGCCGAGCTCAACGCCCTCCAGGCCGATCCGCCGCAGTGGCTGCGGGACCTGCGGCGCGACGGCCCCCACCCGCGTCCGGTGGTCGCGGCGAAGCTGGGCGTGTCCATCTCCGGGCTGGCGCGCGGCGGTGTCAGCGAGGCGCTCACCACGGTGCAGATCGACGCCCTGAAGCAGGAACAGCCCGAATGGCTCCAGAAGGAGCGCTCCACCCAGGCCGAGGTCCGCAAGGAGACGGCCCGGCTCAAGGAGAAGCAGCGCGAGCAGGCGGCGGCGGAGGGTGACCTCTCCTAGTCCTGGCTGACGTCCCCGGCCGAGCGCCTGCGCCCCGCGCGCTCCATCCACCCGTCCGCCGGTGCGGTGTCCGGCGCGTTCCGGACGAGCGCACGACGCACCCGGGGAAGCACCTCGGTGGCGAGCCGTCGTAGGCGGCGCACGGTCGCCGCGTCGTCGTCCGCGGCCTCGACCTGACACAGGACCCGCCCGCAGCCGCTGGTCCGGATGTGTCCCAGCAACCGGCGCACACAGGTGTCCACGTCCCCCACGGCCTGGTGGGCGAGGAGCCGTTCGGCCGTGCGCCGCACCGTCTCCTCGATCCGCTCGGGGCCCCCGTCGGTCCCCGACGGGGTGTGGGCCCCCACCAGACGGCGGGCGCGGTCGTGCATCAGCTCCCGGGCCCGGCGGGGCGAGTCGGTGACGTGGACGAGCAGCGAGAAGGCGTGGTCGTGACCGTGGGCGGCCCGGCCCGCCGCAGCCGCCGCCCGGGCGTGCAGGGCGACCATCTCGGCCTTGGCCTCGGGCGTCTTGTCGAAGAGCATCATGATCGGCAGGCCGCGCGCACCGGCGACGGTGATCGTTCCCGGTGACCCCGCCGCCACGTACAGCGGGGGTCCGCCGGAGGTCAGGGGCGCCGGGGTGACCCGGTCCGCGGGGTGGACGGCTCCCGCCGGACGGCTCCCGGACCGCCAGGCGGAACGGATCCGGTCGAGACAGTCCCCGAGGTCGGGACGCTCCCGATCACGGGCGAAGACCTCGTAGGCGGTGGTGGGTGCGCCGCGCCCGACGCCGAGGGTGAAACGGCCGCCCGAGAGCTGGTCGAGGAGGGCGGCCTGTTCGGCGACGTGGACCGGTGGGTGCAGCGGAAGCAGGGTGACCGCGGTACCGACCCGGATGCGGGGGCAGCGGCCCAGGAGGAAGGCCGCCAGGGCGAGGGCGGAGGGTGCGAGGGTCGTCCGGGAGAAGTGGTGCTCGGTGACCCACAGGTCGTCCAGGCCCAGTGACCGGGCCTCCTCGGCGAGGGCGAGGGTGCGGGCGAACACCGCCGCATCGGACTGTCCGGTGCTCCGGCCGCTGCTGAGCAGCAGCCCGAAGCGCGGCGCGCGGGGGTCGGTCGGCGTGCGGAGGTCGGTCATGGGAGCCGTCCAAGTGGGTGGGGACTGGCGGGCGGTCGTCGACGGAGGTCGGGGCGGCGGGGCGGTCAGGCCGGGTCACGGTGCGGGACGGTCATCACCACGTGGAACAGCCGGATGTCGTCCCGCTCCCCCACCGGCGCGCCCTCGGCTTCGACCCAGGCGTGGGCGCGGAACGGTTCGGTGCGCACGCCCGTGCACCAGGTGGGCCAGGCTCCGGTGAGGCGGCACAGCAGTACGGTCGCCACGGAACGTTGCAGACAGCCCTGCCCCGCGCAGCGCACGCTGACCTGGACGACCGCGTCGCGGGCGGCGCGCGCCCGGTTCCGGGTGGCGGCCCGGCTGCCCCGGCGCAGCAGCCGCAGCACCGCGTCGATCCGGTGGGGTGGCAGCCGTACGAGTGCGGCGGCGACGAGCACGGCGCAGCGGGCGGCTGCCCGGTGGGCCGGTGGCGGGCGGTGCTCCGGGCGCTCCAGGCCGGTCGACATGCTCATGCTGTCACCAGTCGGCGGGCGACGAGGAGGGCGACGAAGGCGTCCACGTCGTCCGCGATCCGGGCCGCGGCCCGCGGGTGGCGCCGGGTCAGGAGGTCGACCGCGGTGGCCCGCTCGTGTTCCAGCAGGAGCGTGAGGAGGGTGGCGCCGGTCGGGTTGAGTTGGAAGTAGCGGCCGTTGCCGCGGTCGAGGAGGACCGCGTTGCCGTGTTCGACGTGGGTGCGGGTCACCCGTGCGGCCAGGGTCAGGGACATCGTGTGCCTCCTACGGGTCAGGGTGCCGGGGCCAGCCGCGACCGGGCGGGCAGCGAGCGCAGCCAGGTTTCGCAGGCGAGCGTCCGGTCGAGGGGGACGAAGGTGAGGGAGCGGGGGTGCAGTCCGAGGATCGCGGTCCGGACGGCTTCGGCGTCGACGAGGCCGAGCCGGGCGAGGTGGAGGTCGTCGCAGAGTTCGGCGAGGGCGTGCTTGTGGCGGGTGAGGCCGGCGTACGCCTCCCGGCTGAACTCGGCCTTCGAGGCCCGGGTGAGCAGCCCGTCGGGGACGACCGTGCGCATCGCCGCGGCCAGCGGCGGTTTGTACCGGGAGGTGTCGGCGCGGTCGGCGATCCGGAGGGACAGGACCGTCTCCAGGACCCGGTCGTCGAGGAACGGGGCGTGCCAGGGGACGCCGTGCCGGGAGGTGAGCTGGTCGAGTCGGCGGATGGTCCGGCCGCATTCACGGGCGAGTTCCAGGGTCATGTGCTGGGCCCGGTTCGGGGCCAGCGGCTGCGCCCCGGGTTCGCGTAGCGCCGCGCGGACCGCCTCGACGGCGTCCGGGGTCGCCCAGGGCGCCATGCGGACGGGGGTGCCCCAGCCGAACTCCGGGCGGCCCAGCCGTGGCGGCCAGGCGGTGACCGTGTCGGCGAGTCCGGCGAGCCAGTCGCCGTAGGAGGGGTTCCTCCCGAGGGCGCCCAGCGTGGGCAGCAGCGGCCAGCGGTGCAGGGCGGCGGTGGCCCGGATGTGGGGCAGCGCGGCCAGCGGGTCGGTGCGGGCGAAGGCGTGCAGATGGGCGGGGAGCGCGGTGAACAGTTCGTCGCCGCCGTGTCCGGTGAGGTGGCGGGTCGATCCCCGTTCGGCCATCAGCCGCACCTGGGCGAGTTGTTGGGCCTGGGTGCGCACGGAGGGGAAGGGGCCTTCCGGTTCGTACGCCGGCGTGGTGACGCCCTCGTACCACGAGGGCACCGAGTCGTGGGGGGTGAGGACGTGCTCGGCTGCGGGGAGCGCACGGCTCGCCTCGCGCGCCCAGTGACCGTCGTCCTCGTCGTTGGCCGGGTCCATCGCCTCCCACCGGTTGGTCACCAGGCGGGCGGGGCCGCGGTCCCCGACGAGCAGGCACAGGCTGGTCGAGTCGAGCCCTCCGGAGAGGTCGGCGCTGAGGGTGCCGCCGGCCCTGGTGCGCAGCGCCACCGCCTGGGCGATCCGTACCCGCAGCAGCGCGGCGCCGCCCCGGTCCAGCGACAGGTGGGGCCGGGGCGGCGACCACCAGCGGCGGGTGCGGTGGGTGCCGTCGGGGAGTTGGTGGAGGTAGTGGTCACCGGGGAGGCAGGAGACCCCTTGCCAGAGCGGGGCCTCGCCCAGGGGCCAGGGGGTCGTGGGGGCCAGCAGGTGGCGGGCGAGCAGGTCGTGGGCGATCCCGGTTCCGGTGATCCGGGCCAGCAGGTCCGGTCGGTCGGCGGCGATGGTGACCCCGCACCAGGTGGTGTGGTGGATCTGCCGCAGCGCCGACACCGTGCCCTGGGCCCGGACGTGTCCGTCGAACGAGGCCACGAGGTGTGCGGCTCCCGGCAGGGTGCGGGCGAGGGGGTCGAGGTCGGACGGCTCGTCGTAGCCGCGGAGGGCGCCCCTGAGGGGGCCGGTGTCCGAGGTGGTGCAGCCGAGCAGGACCAGTTGACGGGGTCCGGCCTGGACCCGGACGAGGTCGTCGGGGTCCCACTCCCCCACGATCCAGGGCCGGCCCGAGGCGTGGGCCAGTACCTCCTGGTTCGCGCCGAGGCCCTGAGGGGTGGTCAGACGTGCTCCGACGGCTGCGCCCGCGGGGCTGTCGGGAAGGATGACGAACGGCATGGGGTGCCTTTCTCCGAGCGGGGCGGTCGCGGTCCCACCGGGGCGGGACCGCAACGCGGGATGCGCAGGCCGTCCCGTGCGCCCGGGTGTGCTCCCGGGCGCACGGGCGGCGGTGGAGCGGGCCCTACTGCTCGCCGCAGCCCATGATCCAGCAGGTGTAGCGGAAGTCGTTGCCCCAGTTGGGCAGGCCCATGGTGACGGCGGCGAAGTCCCCCGCCTCGGCCAGCATCGGCGGCTCGTAGACGGTGGTGGCTTCCTCGGTGGTGTCGGAGAACATCACGGCATTCCCTTTCGTCGGGTGGTTCGTCGGATGGAACGGAACGGTGGTGCCCGGTGGACGTGTTCGTCCCTCGCGGGCGGAGAGCGGGGCACGGGCGTACGCCGTGGCGTCCTCGGGGACGGACGGTTCGACCGGACGTCGAGGACGCGCCGGGCGCCAGCCGGCCCGCCCCGCCCGGGGGACACGTGGGTCCGGGCGCCGGCTCCTCGCCGCCCTGAGGGCCGCCGAGCCGGCTGGTTCCGAGTGTGGCGACCGGCGACCACCCCTCGCAAGCTTGTCCCGATTGCTTCCCCGATGTCGGGATCTCTAAGGTGCTGACCTGCTGGGACGTATCCGTCCCGGGACAGGACCGGCCTGCCGGGACGGGCGCGTGGCCGCAGGCACAGGTGACGGGGGCATGGATGTCGGACGGTGAGCGGCGGGTTGACGGTCCCGCCCGGGAACTCGGGTGCGCCTTGCGCGCGTTGCAGCAGCGGTCGGGGCGTACGTTGCGTTCCTTGGAGTCGGAGGTGTCGATCAGCGACTCCTCGTTGTCGCGCTACCTACGGGGCAGCACGGTGCCGCCGTGGTCGACGGTCCGGGAGCTGTGCCGGGCGCTGGGCGCCGACCCCGCGCCGTACCGGACCCTGTGGGAGGCCGCCGACCGGTCCCAGCCGAAACCCGCTGCTGATGCCGCTCCCGCGGCGCCCGTGGAGCGGCCGGGGGTCGTGCGACGGCTGCGCGCGGCGACGGCCCGGCCGCGGGGCAGGTGGTTGTGGGTCGGGGTCGGGGCGCTGCCGGGCGTGTTGCTGGGCGCTGCGCTGACGGCGCTCGTCGTTCCGCCGACGGGGTCCGTGGACGGGGCGGAGCAGGCCGCGCGCCCGGCACCGCGGGTCGCGGACGCCGGTCGGCTCTTCGTCAACCGGGCGAGCGGTGCCTGTCTCGACGACAGCGTGGACGAGGGGCTGCGGTCGTTCAAGTGCAACGCCCTCCCGTACCAGCGGTGGACCGTACGGGCCTCCGCCGACGGCACCTCACAGCTGCGCAACCATGCGACCGGTGACTGCGTCGCTCACCACGACCAGGGGCTCCGCTCCGGACCGTGCGGCCCGTCCGCGGCCCAGCGGTGGCGGCTCACCGTGCTGGACGACGGGGCGGCGGCCGAACTCAGGAACGAGGCGACCGGCAGGTGCCTGCACGACGGCGGCCAGGGGCTGCACGCCCGGTCCTGCGACCGCGGCGCCGATCAGAAGTGGGCCTGACCGGGGCGGTGGTGTGCCTCAGGCCACTGTGCCTCAGGCCACGTCGACGGCGTCCAGTTCGGCGTACCGCTCGCCCTTGGACAGCCGCACGGTGTTCCACCCGTCCCGCAGGGTGATCGTGGTGCCCGCCTCCTGCCAGTGGTCCCAGCCGGTGTGCGGGTAGTCCACGGCTCCGGAGGCGACGCCGTTGACCGTCAGCAGGTGGGAGGCGCCCGCCGGTGCGCCGGACGCGTCGAGGGAGCCGTTGCCGAACCGCACCGACAGGGCGTGGGGACCTGCGGAGGCTGCGAAGACCCGGAACTCGACGTGGCTGTCGGGGTGGTCGAGGTGTCCGACGGCGCGTCCGCCCCGGGCCCGGTCGGCCTCCCGGACGACGGCGCGGTGCACCTGCGCGTCCTCCGCCTGGTGGGAGACCCTGCTGCCGCGCACCACGGGACGGCCGTCGGCGTAGCCGAGGTCGGCGGCGTACAGGGCGCGCCGGGTGCGGTCGGCGCTCCAGCCGTGGAAGAGGATCCGGTCGCGGCCGTCGGGTCCGGTCACCACGTCCTGACCGCCGGGGCCGCGGACCGTGCCGTCGAAGGACGCGGTCGTCATGAGCGGCGCGGCGGCCTTGGTGTAGGGGCCGGTCAGTCGGTCCGCGACCGCGTACCCGGTGGCGTAGGCGTCACCGGCGTAGGAGTGGGCCGAGTAGAGGAGCAGGTAGCCGCCGTCGCGCCGTTTCACCAGGGTGGGCGCTTCGACGAGGTCGCCCTCCCAGTCCCGGTCCCGTCCGATCAGCCTGATCGGTTCGCCGGTGAGCCGGGTGCCGTCCCGGGAGGTGCGCTGGAGGTGGATCCAGGTGTCCCGCCCGCAGCAGTTGCCGTCGTTCTTCCACAGGACGTAGCGCTGGCCGCCTTCGCTGTGGCTGGCCGCGTCGATGGCTCCGCCTTCGGTGGCCGGGCAGATCAACGGGCCGTCGCCGGTCGGCCGGAACGGGCCGTCGGGGGTGGGCGAGAGGGCGACGCCGATGCACTGCCGGTCGCTCGCGCGGTCCCGGGCGGTGTAGAGCATGGTGAGCCCGGTTCCGTTGTCGAACACCTCCGGTGCCCAGACCCGGCCCCGGGGTTCGGCCACGGCCCAGGAACCCAGCACGGGCAGGGCGTCGGCGTCGTGGAAGGTCCAGTGCGTCAGGTCCCGGGAGGTGGCGCGGGTGACGTTCCGGCCGCTGCTGTTGGTGGCGTAGGCGTGGTAGGTGCCGTCCACCTCGACGACGTCGGGGTCGGGGAAGTCACGGTCGAGGACCGGACCGTCGACGGTGGCCCCGACCGGAGCGGTCGCCGTCCCGCAGAGCGCCACTGCCGCCAGCACCACGGAGGCGAGCCGGTGTCCGGCCCGACGGATGCCCCACATGCGCGTACCCCTGTCTCCGTGGACCGGACCGGCTTCGCGGTCGGTCGCGCCGTTGTGCTCGCCGTGCGCCCGGAGGCGGCCCGGCCCGCCCGTGGCCCGGACGACACCAGCACCAACGACGGGAGGTCACGGGAGTGACGGGCGGCGGGCGTTCAGCGGGGCAGGCGGGCCGCGACGGCTTCCGCGAGGGCGTCCATGCCCGCGTCGTTGGGGTGGATCCCGTCCCCCGCGTCGTATCCGGCGGCGAGTTCGTCGCCGCGGCCCGGGCGGCGGTCGGACAGGACGCGGTCGAGGTCCACCACCGTGTCGTAGGCCCCGCTGGTGCGGATCCAGTGGTTGACCTCGTCGCGCACCCGTTCCTTGTCGGGGGTGTAGTAGAAGGGGAAGTTCTTGAAGGGGGTCAGGGTGGCCCCGACGGCGGTGACGCCGCTCCGTTCCGCTGCCCGGATCAGGGCGCGGTGTCCTTCGATGAGCTGTTCGGCGGTGACGGCGGGCGGGCTTCCGCAGCCGAAGTCGGGCGCCCCGCCGGCCCCGATGTCGTTGATGCCGAGCAGTACGACGACCGTGCGGACGTCCGCGCGGCCGAGCACGTCGTGGCGGAACCGGGTGAGGCCGTCCGCTCCGAAACAGGGGGATCCGGTGAGCAGCCGGTTCCCGCTGATCCCGGCGTTGACGACCCCGTGGGGACGTCCCCAGGCGTGCAGTCGTTCGGCGAGCCGGTCCGGGTAGCGCCGGTCGGTGTCCGGTGTGGAGCCGTACCCGTCGGTGATCGAGTCACCGAACGCGACAACGGTGCCGGGCCCGCGCCCACGGGTGACGTCGACGCCGGCCAGCAGGTAGAACGACGTGCTGGTGTCGCCGGTGAAGGGGTCGCCCGCCGTGCCGCGGGTCTGGTCGCCGCGGGCGCGGTAGCTGGTGGCGAGGCCGTCCCCGTGATGGGTGACGGGGCCGGTCGGGGCGGCGAAGTAGAGGGTGACGGTGAGCTTCTCGCCCGCGCGGACGGGCAGGGCCACCGGGTCGGAGAAGCGTTCGGCACCGGTGGGGAGCACGGTGGCCGCCCGGCCGGAGAACCGGAGGTCGCGCAGGGTCCCGGGGCGGACCGCGGCACCGCCCGCCGATCGGGCGACGGTGGCCCGGGCGAGGCGGATCGGCTGCGCTCCGTACCGGTGCGACAGTCGGACGCGCAGGTGGGAGCCGGTGGCGCTGATCCGCATCACCTGCCGGACGCTCTGGTCGGTGAACCCCTCGCTCGACCAGCCGCCCCAGGGGAGGTCGGGCGCGGCGGGGTGCTGCGGGGCGGTCCCCCATGCGCTGGTCCACGGCCCGGGCCGCCGGTCGTTCTCGGCGACCGCGGGCGGGGCGGCCGACACGGCGAGCGCGAGGGCCGCGCCCAGGGCCGTCGCCGCGGTCCGCCAGGTCCGTGCGCGCATGGCCGTCCCCTCTTCCTCTCGTCCTGGATCCCAACCCGGTTGAAGTTAGCAGGAGATGGGGTTCACCGGCGGTGACGCCCCGTCAGGGCAGGACTGTCAGAGCAGGACCTGTCGGAGCACGTCCTCGAAGGCGTCGACGCTGGGCGGGTCGTCGGTGAGGAGGGCCTGCATCAGCAGTCCGTCCAGGACGCCGGCCAGGATGCGCAGACGCACCGGGTCGTCGGTGTAGCGACGGCCGAACTCGTCGATCGCGGCGAGCCAGTCGTCGGTCGCTTCCCTGAGTTCGGGTCGGCGGGCGGCGAGCAGGTAGAGCTCGAACTCGGCCAGCAGGTGGTCGGGGTGGACGACCACGGTGGCCATCAGTTCGGCGAGCGCCCGCAGCCCGGCCGGGCCGCCGTCGGTTCCCGCCGCCAGGGTGCGCATCCGCGCGGCGTCCTGCGCCATGCAGTCGGTGAGGGCCGCCGTGAGGAGGTCGTCGATGTTCTTGAAGTAGTACGCGGCGGCCGTGGCGGGCTGCCCGGCCTGCCGGGCGACGACCCGGTGGCTGACCCCGGCGACCCCGTCCCGGGCGACGACCCGGACCGTGGCGTCGATCAGTTCCTTCTTGCGGCGCTCGCCCTTGAGCCGGCGGCCGTCCGTGGTCGGTTCACTCACCCGCGTACTCCCGTGTTCCCGCCGTGTGCCCCCGACCCTACCCGTCCGTCAGCCGCGCCCGTCCGTGGTGGGCGCACCGGCCGCCACCGGTTCGGGCCCGGCGGCCGGGGTCCGGGTGAGCGGCCCCCGTGCCGTCAGGGAGAGGAGCAGGGCGAGCGCACCGGCGACGACGGCCACCACGAACCCGGATGCGGGACCGAAGCGGTCGACCAGGTGGCCCGAGACGGCGGCGCCGAGGGCGACACCGACGCTGAGACCGGTGATGGCCCAGGTCATCCCTTCGGTGAGTTGCGGGGCCGGGACGCTGCGCTCGACGAGGCCCATGACCACGATCATGGTGGGGGCGAAGAACAGACCGGAGACGAACACCAGGGCGGCGAGCCCCGGCAGGCCGTCCACCCAGAGCAGCGGGAGGGTGGTGCAGGCCGTGCCCGCAGTGCCGATGACCAGCAGTCGGGGCAGCGGCAGCCGTGGGGTGCGGGCGCCGAAGGCCAGTCCGGCGAGGGCGGAACCGACGGCGTAGGCCGACAGGACGATGCCGGCGCCCGCGGGCGTGCCGCGCTCCTCGGCGAAGGCGACGCTGACCACGTCCACCGTGCCGACGATGGCTCCTCCCGCCACGAGGACGGAGGCGAGCAGCCGCACCGAGGGGTTGCGGACGGCCGAGCGGCCGGCGCCGTCGGCCGCCCGGGGTTCGGCCCGGACGACGGGGGGTTCGGTGGCCTTCTGGGGGACGAACAACGCGACGCCGAGGGCCAGGAGCACGGCGGCGACCAGGGGGCCGGCCTCGGGGAACAGCACCGTGGAGAGTGCCACCGCGAGCGCGGGGCCGATCACGAAGGTGAGTTCGTCGACGACGGATTCCCAGGCGTAGGCGGTGTGCAGGCGCGGGGACCCCTGGTGGAGGTGGGTCCAGCGGGCCCGGACCATCGCCGCCATGTTGGGGAGCGCGCCGGCGAGCACGGCGCACGCGAAGAGCGACCACACGGGGGCCTCGTAGCGGGCGCAGAGCAGCAGCGCGCCCAGCGCCAGCAGGCTGAGTCCGGTGGCGGGCCACAGCACCCGGTGCTGTCCCGCCCGGTCGACCCAGCGCGAGATGCGCGGCCCGCAGAGCGCGGTGGAGAGCGTGAAGGCGGCGGAGACGGCGCCGGCGAGCGCGTAGTCGCCGCGGAGCAGGCCGAGCATGGTGATGATCCCGATGCCGGTCATCGGCATCGTCATGCGGGCCACGAAGCCCGCGGCCGAGAAGGCGACGGTCCCGGGTGCCCGGAACAGGTCGCGATAGACGTTGGCCACGACGGAGAGACCCCTCCTCAAGAAACTCTAACGCTCGCACAATATTGTACGAACGTTAGAGTTTCCACTCCGGGCCTCAGCCGACGACCTGCCCGGTCACACCGCCCCCTTCCAGGTACCGCTCGACGCGGCGCTGGTTCTCCACCAGGCTCAGGCACAGGTGCCGAAGCTTCGCGACGTCATCCGGCTCCACACCCCGGAAGATCGATTCCATGGCACGCCGCGCCGGCAGCCGGAAGTCGTCCAGCCAGGTCCGCCCCTGCGAGGTGATCTGCACCCGCACGGCCCGACGGTCCTGCCGGTCGGGCACCCGGGCGGCCAGACCGTCCCGCTCCAGGGTGTCCACCAACCCGGTCACGTTGCGGGAACTCACGCCACCGGCCCGGGCCAGCTCACCGACCGTCACCCCCTCGTCCGGGGCCACCCCCAGACGCATCAGCACGTCGAGGGCACCCGCACTGAGACCACGATTGCCCGCGCCCCGCGCACGGAGCCGGTCGACCGCCTGGAGGGCCGAACGCAGGGCGGCCACGGCCTCCAGGGCGAGGGTGTCACCGTCGAGGGCGAAGGCACTCATCGAGGCCCGCGCACCGGGGTTGTAGAGGAGGCCGCGTTCATCGCGAGCCAGATCGTCCGAAGATTTCTGTACGTCATTCATAATGAGGCCATACTTTAATCGCTAGAGAGGGATTTCCGCTAGACAGCGATCCCAACGCCCCAGCCGGAGAAGGACCCTGAGCACCCGTCGGTCATCCGCTCGCCGCCGACACCCCCGAGGGCGGACCCCGAGCGGACGCCCTGGCACACTGCGTGCCGTGAAACCCGATCTGACGCAGCTGCACGACCTGATCGACACCGTGCCGGGGTTCCGGCACGGGCCGGCGGGCGGGACGCGGGAGCGGGAAGCGATGACCGTCGCCGCCGAGGCCAGGGTGGGGCCGCTGCCCCCGTCGTACCGGTGGTGGCTCACCGAGGTCGGCGGCACCCGGGCCCCGGGGACGGACCTCGCCACGGTCGGTCCCGACGTACCGGGGTACGACCCGTACGACCTCATCACCGCGCCCTGGCGGCTGCGCGGCGACCGGTTGCAGTTCGGCGCCGAACCGGACTGCGGATACGGCTACTCCTTCGCCCTGGACCGCCGGCCGGAGTCCCCGGACGGCGAACTGCCCGTGGTGTGCCACGACGGGACGATCGAGGAGGAGCACCCGGTGGCGGAGTCCTTCGCCGGGTTCCTCACGGTCTTGGCCGCACGGCAACTGGGGCTGGGCGACGGCCCCCAGCCCGCACTGGCCCGACTGTGGCGGACGACCCCGGGCGCCCTGCTCGCCAACGGCGTGCACGTGTACGGCCCGCACCTGTTCGTGGAGCGCAACGGAAGCTTCGAGGTGGCGCGCCGCGCACCCCACTGGGTGCTGGTCGGCGACGACGGCCGGGGCGGCGCACTGCTCATGCGCCGCCACGGCCGTGACCGCCGACAGCTGTACCGGCTGGACCCGGGCGCCCTCGGCCCCGGTGTCGAAGCGGACGGCGAGCCGCTCACGGACGATCTGCTCGGCTGGCTGTCCCGGGGAGCGCCCCTTCCGTGACCCCGGACCGGCGTCGCGCGGACGGCGCAGGCCTCAGTCCGTCGCGCGCCGGACGGGGAACCCGTGGGCACGGGCGACCAGCACGATCAGGAGCACCGGCACCATGAGCACCAGCACGCTCCACGGGAACGCCTGCGCCCCGATGACACCGAGGAGGACACCGCCCACGACTCCGCCGGCCGCCATGGCCACGTTCCACAGGGTGACCAACATGGCCTGCGCCGAGTCCGCGAAGTCGCCGCCGGCGTCGCCGACCGCGGTCTGGAGCAGCGTGGGAACGCCTCCCCAACCGAGGCCCCAGAGCGCCGCCGCGACGTACACCGGCGCCGCACGGTCCGACACCACGGCGAGCAGCGCGGCGGCGAGGGCGACCAGCAGCACACTGGCGACGGTGAGGGCCCGCAGCTGACGGTGGATGCGGACGCCGACGACCCAGATGCTCAGCAGCGAGGCGGCGCCGAAGGTCAGCAGGACGAGGTCGGTGGAGTCCGCCATGTCGACGTGGTCCAGGAAGGTGGCGACGTAGGTGTAGAGGACCGTGTGGGCGAGCACGAAGACGAGGGTCACCCACAGGACCGGCGCGACGCCGGGGACGGCGAGGGCCCGCAGCATCGGCTCCCGTTCGCCGCCCCGGCGCCCCGCGTACTCCGGGACGCTCACCACGATCCACCCCAACAGGACCACGGTGAGACCGGTCATGAGGAGGAACGCCGCACGCCAGCCCAGGGCGTCGCCGACGAAGGTGCCGGCGGGCACGCCCAGGGAGAGGGCCACGGGGATGCCGGCCATGGCGACGGCGATGGCCTTCCCCTGGAGGTGCACGGGAGCCATCTGCCGGGCGTAGCCGGCGAGCAGCGCCCAGGCGAGACCCGCGGCGACCCCGGCCAGCAACCGGGCCACCATGGTGAGCGGGTAGTGGGAGGAGACGGCGGTCACCGTGTTGGCGAGGGCGAACCCCGCCATCGCGGCCAGCAGCAGCCGCTTGCGGGGGACCCCGGCGGTGGCGGCAGTCAGCGGGATCGCCGTGAGCGCGCTACCGATCGCGTAGATGGTCACCGACTGCCCCATGGCGGACTCGCCGACCCCGAGGTCACCGCTCATGGCGGGGAGCACCCCGGCGGGCAGGGTCTCGGTGAGGCTGGTGATGAAGACGGCGGTGGACAGCGCGAGCAGCGCCGCCATCGGGAGCCGGTCCCGGCGCCGGTCGGACGGGGAGTCAAGGAGGATGTGCAGATCGCGGGTTGACATGCCGGCTATGGTGAAACGTTCACATTGGTGTGAAGGTCAAGGTCACCGGGAGCGAGCCCGCCCATGCGCATCGGAGAACTGTCGGAACGCACCGGCGCCTCGCGTCGACTGCTGCGCTACTACGAGGAGCAGGGGCTCATCGTCGCCGAGCGCTGTGCGAACGGCTACCGCTCGTACGACGAACGCTTCGTCGACCGGGTGCTCCAGATCCGGGGCCTGCTCGACGCCGGGCTGCCCACCCGGATCATCAAACAGATCCTGCCCTGCCTCGACAAGCCCCGAACCATCTACTTCCCGGACGCCACCGCGGAGATGATCGCGACCCTGGAGCACGAGCGCGACCGCATGACGGAGCGGGTCGCGTGTCTGGTCCGCAACCGGGACGCCATCGCGGAGTACCTGGACGCGGTGCGCGCGTACGACCCGGGACCGGGCTCCGCACCGCCCGCACCGCCCACGCTCCCCGCATCGGCCGGGGCATCCGTGGCGTCCGGGTAACGCGTGGCGTCTGTGGCGTCCACGGCATCTGCGGCGTCTGCGGTGTCTGCGGTGTCGTCGACGGTTTCCGGGGCGGCCTCCGGGGCCTGACGGCCCGCCCGCGTCGAGGGCGGGCGGGCCCGTGCCGCACCGATGATGGCACTTTAGGTAAGCCTCACCTAATATGATCGCTGTCGGCCCCGGGTTCCCCCACTCCGAGGAGCCGTTCCCCACGCCCTTTTTCCGTTCCGTGTGTGTTCCGCTCCGGACGCAGCCCGGCACTTCCGTGTGCCCTCCCCTCCGAAGGAGACATGCCCCGCATGTCCACCAACCGCAGAACCCGGCTGGCCGCCCTCGCGGTCCTCACCGCCCTTTCGACGAGTGCGGGCGTCCTCACCGCGACCGCCGCGACCTCCGCCACCGTCGACGCCGGGGTGGCCTCGGCCCTGAGGTCCGGCGCCCAGGCGGCGCCCGCCCCGGCCGACGGCAGCGCCACCGCCGCCTCCCCGATCCTGCTCACCGGCCAGGCCGGGTGGGGATTCAAGACCTCCTGGTTCCGCTACGTGACGGGCCTCGGCGGCACGGTCACCACGGCCGGCGGCGCCACCGCCTCGGGCACGACCGGAGTCGTCTCCTACCCCGTCCTGCACGGTGCGGTGAACCCCGCCGAGGCGTCCGCGGACGTCCTGTTCGACGGATCGGTCACCTACGCGGTTCCCGCCCACGGCATCACCGCCATCACGCTGGCCAAGCCGCGGGTCGTCCTCAAGGACGGCACGGGCACGCTGTACATGGACGTGCGCACCGAACTGGACGGCAAGGAGCCCACGAGCGCCACCGCCGTGCCGTTCGCCACCCTCACGGCCGCCCCCGGCTCCCTGACCGGATCGCGGCTCGACTGGAGCGGCATCACCACGAAGCTGACCGCCGAGGGCGCGCAGGTCTTCAGCAACCAGGGCCAGCCGATGTACGAACCCGGGACCGTCCTCGACCCGCTCGGCCTCGACGGCACCGTCAGCACGCCGACCCTGACCGTCAGCCAGGTCTCCGGCCTCGGTGCCGAGACCGAGGTCACCGTCAAGGGCAGCGGCTACCGTCCGGGCAAGGGCGTCTACCTGGCCCAGTCGATCGCACTGCCGGGCACCACCTACCCCAGTGTCTTCGGGAACGCGGCGTACATCCGTCAGGTCGACGCGGACGGCACCTTCACCACCGTCCTCAAGCTCACCCAGACCTTCACTCCGGCCGGGGCCCTGGCGACTCCGGTCGACTGCACCACCACCGCCTGCTTCGTGACCAGCTTCAACTCGCACGACCGCAACGACGCCACCTGGATGCCCTCGCGCGCCCAGGACGTGGAGCGTGCGCTCCGCTTCGGCAGCGCACGGGTCACCACGCAGCCGTCCGCCCAGACGGTGCGTTCCGGAGCGACGGCGACCTTCCGCGCCGCCGCCGAGGACGCCGACTCCGTCCGCTGGGAGCGCAGCACCGACCGGGGCACCACCTGGAGCGCGGTGTCCGGTGCCACCTCGACCACCCTGGCCGTCAAGGCCACCGGGGCCCTGAACGGCAGCCTCTACCGGGCCGTGTTCACCAACGCCGCGGGCGAGGTGAGCACCCGCTCCGCCGCCCTGGCCGTCAAGGCCGTGCCCAGCCGCATCACCGGCCTCAACGCCGGTCCCGAGCCGGTCGCCAAGGGCAGCAAGGTGACGGTCACGGGCACCCTCCAGGCCGTCGGCGCCACCAACGAGACCTGGCGTGCGGTGGCGCGGACCGGGGTCGTCGTCGAGTTCCGGGCCAAGGGCAGCACCGCCTGGAGCCGCGCGGCGAGCGCCACCACCGGCACCAACGGCGCGTTCTCCGCGGGCATCACCGCCGCCAAGGACGGCGACTGGCGTGCCCGGTACACCGGAACCGCCGACCGGGCCGCTTCGACCAGCGGCGCCGACTACGTGGACGTCCGGCTCCGTACCGCCGTGACCGGCCTCAACGCCAGCCCCGAGCCGGTCCGCAAGGGCAGCAAGATCACGGTCAAGGGCACGCTCACCAAGCTGGACGGCAGCTGGCGCAAGGCGTCGAACGAGACGGTGAGCATCTGGTTCAAGGCCGACGGCGCGCGGAGCTGGACCAAGCTCGCCAGCACCCGCACCAACAGCGCGGGCGCGTTCTCCAAGGGGTTCACCGCCAAGAAGGACGGCAGCTGGCGGGCCGTGTTCACCACCAACTCGGCGCTGTTGGGCACCACCAGCTCCAGTGACCGGGTCGACGTGCGCTGACCCGGCGCCGTGCCGGGCGACGCTCCGTCGCCCGGCACGTCACGTCACGGCTGGTGGCGGGACCCGGTCCCCCGGTGGATGGTCCGCCGCCGTGATCAGCCGTACTCTCCGGCCGCCCCTTCCGGGGGCTGCCGCCGGTGCCGGTCCGGGTCGTAGATCGCGGTGAGGAACGGTCTGGCGCCGAGGGCGTAGAAACCGTACTCGAGCTGCTGGTACCAGGACCGCTCGCTCGCGAGTTCCTTGGCCACCTGGACGGTGATCCTGGCGTTCTTCTCCTGGCTGTCCGCCATGACGATGAACGACGTTCCCTGGTCGGCGGGATCGGACGGGCTCGTGAGCACGGTGAAGTCCCAGGTTTCGGCCCCGGGGATGTTCGCTCCGGCATCGAGCCGACGGAGCACGAAGGTCGGCTGTCGGTCCAGCACTCTGGACTGCGCGCGTATCGCCATGTCCTGGTGTCGCAGGATCCGCCAGGGCGGCTCCGGCTGCGTGTGGTGGAGATCCGAGAAGAGTTGGTTCCGCAACTCGGAGTACGCGGCTGCCGCACCGGCCAGGGCGCGCACGTCCTCGGCGAGCTGGCGCCGCGTGTCGCAACTCGCGAGCAGACCGCGGAGCGAGTCGAGCCTGCCGCGAATCCACGGTTTCAGGAAGCGGTCGAGACCCCCCAACCCGTACGCGTCTTCGGCAGCTTCCGCGACGAGCAGCGTGCCTTGGTAAAGAGCTGCATGCTTCGCAGCGAGATCCATACGCCCTCCCCCTGTTCCGACCAGTCTGGCAGGGCGCCCGTCAGGAAGCCTGCTCGCGCACGCGATTGGTCATGCTGATCGAGTCCCGTGGGGAGAGGGACGCGGCCTGGAGGTGGTGGTAGGACGTCAGGGACGACGGCACCCGCGCGTCGCCCTGTTCCAGATCCCCGCCGATGACGAGCGCGTGTAGTTGCGCCGGGTACCCCACCGCCCGGTTTCGGCAAGGACTCCCCTTCGGCTCCCGGCGCCACGACGTCACGCGCTACTGGACGGACTCCGGTCGGCACAGGTCGAGGCTGTAGGACGCGGAGCACTCCGTCACCGCGGGCACCACCCCGCTGCCGCGCACGAGTTGGAACAGGGCCACCACCACGAGGGCGACCAGCAGCGTCTTGTACGTGGTGGTGAGCCGCTGTTCGAACCGCAGACCGGAATAGGTGCGCACCGTGTACCCGAGGGCGACCACGCCGGCGACCAGTGCGGTGAGGTTGAGGTAGCTGTACGAGGTCAGTTCGCCGTTGACGGTCCGGTGCGAGCCGATGGTCAACGGGAGGACGAACGGCAGCAACGCGACCACGGCTATCGCCAGGCCGATGCGCTTCGCGTGGCGGCTGCCCTGGAAGTCGGTCATGGCGCGATCGTAGCGCCGGGTCCGGCGGTTCCCGAGGGCGAGCGGACGTGATCTGCGCCCGGTTCCGGGGCCGTCGGGGAGTGGACCCTTAGGGGCCGTGTCCGGGCACGGCCTCGGGGGCGAATCCCCCGCGGGACGGGTTTGCCGACGCGCCCGTCCCGAACGGGCAACACGACCGGCCGTACCGGCGTCCCCCCGACCGTACGGATGCCCGTAACGGCAGGAGGGGTACGACACCTTGACCGAATCCGGAAGGCCCCGTCGGAGAAGGAGACGGCTGGCGGCGGCCGGCGCCGTCGTCCTGGCGTGGACGGCGCTCACCAGCCCGGTGGCCGCCGACGAACGGACCGAACGGAGCCGGGAGCGGACGCTCGCCGTGCTGCGGGCGGACCTGGACCGGGCCGGGGACCGGCGACTCGGCGCACTGGTCCAGGTGCGGGACGGCCGGTCGCAGTGGTCGGCGGCCGTCGGGGACGGGGACCGTCGCGCCGGACGGCAGCCGCGCCACCCGGGCGAACGGTTCCGGATCGGCAGCATCACCAAGACGTTCGTGGCGACGGTGCTGCTCCAACTCCAGGGCGAGGGAAGCGTCGACCTCGACGACCCCGTGGAACGGTGGCTGCCCGGGCTGGTGCACGGCAACGGGAACGACGGCTCCCGCATCACGCTGCGCCACCTCCTCAACCACACCAGCGGCTTGTACGGCTACGACCGGGATCCGGTGCTCGCCTCGCAGCTCTTCACCGAGGCGTTCCTCACCCACCGGTTCACCACCCACACGCCCACGGAGTTGGTGCGCACGGCGCTCGCGCACCCGCCGCACTTCGCCCCGGGCACCGGACGGCGGTACTCCAACACCAACTACGTCCTGGCCTCCCTGGTCATCGAGCGGGTGACCGGGCGGACGTACGCCACCGAGATCCGGCGCCGCATCATCGAACCGCTTCAGCTGCGGTCGACGTCCCTGCCGGGCACGAGGACCCGCATCCCCGGACCGCACGCCCGGGGCCACTCCCGTTTCTTCGGCGCGGATCCGGCCGTTCCGCTGCACGACGTCACCGAACTCAATCCCTCCTCGGCCGGTGCCGCGGGCGAGATGATCTCGTCGCTCACCGATCTCACCCGGTTCTCCCGCGCCCTGCTGGGCGGGCGGCTGCTCCCGCGGGCGGAGCTGGCGCAGATGCTCACGCCCACGTCGGCGGCGCTCGGTCCCGTCGGTGGGCTCGGGATGTCACCGTCCCGGTTGAGCTGCGAGGTCACGGTGTGGGGCCATGACGGCGGCATCCACGGCTGGTCCTCCCTGCTGGTGTCCACCCGCGACGGCCGCACGTCCGCCGCGTTCAACTACAACGCGGACTCGACGGGGAGCTTCCGGGCCCTGGCCGAGTCGGTGTTCTGCCCCTGAGGTCAGGCACGGCCGTCGTGCGCTGTGCCGGTCGACGGCGTGTGCAGGGCGCCCCCCAGTACGGTGCCCACCGTCCGGGCGACGGCCGCGGCGTCCGGGGCGCTGCGGTCCGGGTCGGCGAACAGCAGGTGGGCGGCGCCGACCAGGGTGGGCGCGAGGAGGTCCACCTCGGCGTCGGCGGCCAGGCGGCCCATGCGGCGCTCGGCGTGCAGATAGCGGGCGACCGTGTCGGTGGCTTCCGCGAGGAGCGGGACGCCGGTCGGCGTGGTGCGGCGCAGCCGGGCGCGCAGGTCGTCCCGGGAGATGACGAGACCGACGATCCGCAGCGCGACGGAGCCGAACAGGTCGGTCAGTGCACCGGTGAGGTTGCCGATGACCGTGCCCGACCCTGCGGTGCCGACCAGGGCGTCCGCCCGGGCGTCGATCCGGGCGATCCGGTCGGCGACGAGCTCGGCGAGGAACGTGTCGAAGTCGGCGAAGTGGCGGTGCAGCACGCCCTTGGCGCAGCCCGCCTCGGTGGTGACGGCGCGGCTGGTCAGCGCCTGCGGTCCGGCCCTGAGCAGGACGCGCTCCGCGGCGTCGAAGAGTTGGGGGCGCACCTCCCGGATGGCCACGCCTGTCGGTGTCACGGTCCGCTCCCCTTCCGGCGGGAAACCGCCCTGCCGATTGACGAGTGGGCGGGCGCCCACTAGAAATGGGCACATGCCCACTCTATCGTCGGGGGACTCGCGCCCCGCCGCACGGGAACCCCATCGCGCCCGCGGTCCGGCCGAGTCCTTCGGTACGGACCCGGCCCGCTACGACCGCACCCGGCCCCGCTACCCCGACGCCCTGGTGGAGCGGGTGGTAGCCGCCAGCCCCGGCCCCGACGTCCTCGACGTGGGCACGGGCACCGGGATAGCCGCCCGACAGTTCCGGGCGGCGGGGTGCCGGGTCCTGGGAATCGACGTGGACCCCAGGATGGCCGCCTTCGCGCGCCGGCACGGGGTGGAGACCGAGGTGGCGTCGTTCGAGACCTGGAACCGGGGGGAGCGGCTCTTCGACGCCGTCGTCGCCGGACAGACCTGGCACTGGGTGGACCCCGTCGTCGGAACCGCCGGGGCGGCTCGGGCGCTGCGCCCGGGTGGCCGGCTGGCGGTGTTCTGGAACGTCCAGCGCCCCGCTCCCGAACTGGCGGAGGCCTTCGCCGACGTCCGCCGTCGGGTGCTGCCCGACGCCCCGTTCCCCGGTGATGCCGGGCCCGGCACCACCGGGTACGAACTTCTGTGCGACCGGGCGGACGCGGCGCTGCGCGAGCAGGGTTCGTTCGGTGCGCCGCAGCGATGGCAGATCGACTGGGAACGGCCGTACACCCGTGACGCGTGGTTGGACCAGCTGCCCACCTTCGGGGGGCACGCCCAACTGCCGCCGTCCGCGCGGGCGGAACTCCTCGCCGGCACCGCCGCCGTGATCGATGCGCTGGGCGGTCGCTTCACCATGCCGTACACCACGGTCGTGGTGACGGCCGCCCGGACCGGCTCCGACTGAGGGCGCACGGCCCTGGGATACCTTGGGACCGCGACGGCCCCGGACGGTCGCCGCCACCGGGACGGGCGAGACGCGGGAGGACGGTCGAGTGGCGCGAACGAAAGGGGTGCCCGACGACAGCCCGTGGCACGCCCTGAGGGGGATCGCACAGGACCGGCGGGAGGGCGTGGCCGAGGAGGTCGCGGCGCGCATCCAGCGCCTCATCCTGGCGCGCGAGCTGCCCGACGGGGCGCGTCTGCCGTCCGAACGGGACCTCGCGGCCCTGGTGTCGACGAGCCGCCCCACGGTGAGTCAGGCCATCCGCATCCTCGTCGTCAAGGGGCTGGTCGAGTCGCGCCGGGGCTCCGGGGCGTACGTACGGCTCCGGCCCGAGACGACCCTCGCCACGTCGATGAACCTGATGCTCGACGTGGACCCGGATTCGGTGGACCAACTGGCCGAGCTGCGCCTGGCGTTGGAGACGGCCGGGATCGTGCGGGCCGTGGAGCGGGCCACCCCCGACGAACTCGCCGAGGGAGAGGTCGCCCTGGACCGCCTCGCGTCGAGCGCGGGCGACACGGCCAGTTGGATGAGCGCGGACACCTACTTCCACTCCACGCTGATCGGCGCGTCCCACAACGCCTACCTCACCTCGATGTTCGCGAGCGTGCACGGCGCGCTGATCGACTACGAGTACCGGGCGTGGATCGACGGCGGGACCGTCCCCAGTTGGCTGGAGGCCGACCAGGCGGCGGCCCTGACGGCCGTGCACGAGCCCATCCTGCGGGCCGTGCGCACCCGGGACGTGGAACTGGCCGTGTACGCGGTCCGCCACCACCACGAGGTGATGGCACGGCACCTGGCGCTACGGAAGTGAACCCCCGTCCCCCGCGACGCCCTCCGAGGGCGTGCGGTCAGGGGGTGTCGCCCTGCCAGTCGTACCGTCGTCGGTCGTCCGGCCGGGGACCGTACAGGGCGTGTCCACCGGCACCGTACCGTCCGATCTCCGTGCTCAGCGGGACGGTGGTCCGGCGGCGTTCCTCCGGCCAACCGGTGACGTCGAGCAGCAGGCCGTCGAGCGGGCCGCCGACCAGTTCGACGTAGTCGTGGCCCGGCCGGGGGCCCGGGTCGGGATCGTCGTGGTCGGCCCCGTAGACCCGTCGGCGCATGATCTCCTCGTTCATGCCCGCAGCATCGCAGCCGCCACTGACACACCCCGCCGGGCGCGTGGGAGATCGGCTAGCTCCGCACCGGTTCGCCGTGCGGGGCGTAACGCTCCCGCAGGTGCGCCTTGTCGGGTTTGCCCTGGGCGGTGAGGGGCAGGGCGGTCAGGCGGTGGAGGGCGACGGGGGCGCAGGGGGCTCCGCGGTGGGCGGTGACGAACGCGCGGACCTCGCTGAGGTCGAGACGGTGACCGGGGACGGGCACGGCGGCGGCGTGGATCAGTTCGGTGCGGTCGGGACCGGGCACCCCGAAGACCGCGCACTGGCTGACCCCGGGGTGGGTGAGGAGGAGGTCCTCCAGCTCGGACGGGTAGACGTGCAGGGGGAGTTCGGCTCCCCCGACGAGCAGGACGTCCCTGAGCCGGTCGACGACGAAGAGGTGTCCCCGCTCGTCCAGGCGGCCCAGGTCGCCGGTGCGCAGCAAGCCGTCCCGCCACACCTCGGGGTCGAGTTCGGGGCGGTTCGCGTACCCCGACATCACGGTGGGCGAGCGTACGCAGATCTCCCCCGGGGCTCCGGGGGCCACGGGTCGGCCCCGTTCGTCCAGCAGGGCGAGGTCGACGCCGGGCAGCGGGCGACCGACGGAGAACGCGCCGTCCGGGCCGCTCGGCACGTGCTCGTGCGGGAGCAGCACGCTGATCGGCCCGGCCTCGGTCTGTCCGTAGTACCCGTACAGGACGGGGCCGAGGAGTTCGACGGCCCGGCGCAGTCGGGCGGCCGGGGCCGGGCAGCCCCCGTACGCCACCCGCGTCAGGCTGGACAGGTCGGTCGCGGCGAGGGCGGGGTGGTCGAGGAGTCGCCACAACAAGGCGGGTGACAGCCAGAGTTGGGTGATGCGCTCCCGGGCGATGGTGCGCAGGACGTCGCCCGCCTCGAACCCGGGGCGCAGGACGACGGAGCCGCCGTGGAGCAGGGCGAGGTCGATGAGGGTGCCGACGGCGTAGCTGAAGTAGGTGCACAGGAGGTACCGGGGTGAGCCGGCGGGGTCCCGCAGGGCCCTGCCGAGGGCGGCCAGCCGGACGGCGTGGCTCATCCGGACGCCCTTGGGGGTTCCGGTGGTGCCGCCCGTGTAGACGACGCACCAGTCGGTCCCGGGGTGGACGCGGACCGCGAACGGGGTGGCCGGGTGGCCGGCGCAGGCGGCGAGGGCGTCGGTGGCGAGGGCCGGTGGTCCGGGGGGATGCGGTCCGAGTGTCAGCAGGGCGGGGCCGTCGGGGATGAGCGGCAGCGTCCGTGCCGTCGCGCACCGGTCCGCGTCGACGAGCAGGAGTGTGCATCCGGCGTCCGCGAGCACTCGGGCGAGCGTCGCGGGCGGCGCGCCGCCGTGCAGTACGACGACGCGGGCGCCGGTGAGCGCGACCGCGTACCGCGCCTGGACCGCTTCGGGGGTGTTCCCGACGAGCAGTCCGACGGTGGTGCCGGGGCCGGTGCCGCGCTCGACCAGGTAGCGGGCGAGGCGGCGGGCGGTGTCGCACACGTCCCCGGCGGTGACCTGGCGTCCGTCGGCGGTGTGCAGCACCGGCCGGTCACGGTCCGCGGCGAGGGCGTCGAGGATCGGCTCGGCGTAGTTCACGTGCGCGGGGCCGGGGTTCATCCGGGCCGCCCGGGGGTCGGGCGGGTGGCGCGGTCGGTGATGCGCATGCGCAGCCCGCGGGGGGTGAGGGTGGACAGGGCCGAGAAGCGCGGGGGTCGTCCGCCGCTCGGCACGAGTCGCCAGCGCGCGGCGATGGTGGCGAGCACCAGGGTGGCCTGGACCACGCCGAAGCGGTCTCCGATGCACTTGCGGGCTCCGGAGCCGAAGGGCAGGTAGGCCGCCCGGTCGGGCCGTCGGTCCCGCCACCGGTCGGGGTCGAAGCGGTCGGGCTCGGGGTAGACGTCCGGGCGCCGGTGGATGACGTAGGGGCTGACGCCGAGGACGGTGCCGCGGGGCAGGGCGAAGGTGCCGAGCACGGTGTCCTGGGTGACCTCACGGGTCATCATCCACAGGGGCGGGTACAGGCGCAGCGTTTCGGTGAGCACGTTCGCGGTGGTGGGCAGGGAGGGCACGTCGGCGGGTGCGGGGAGCCTGCCGTCGAGCACGTCGTCGAGTTCGTGGTGGACCCGGCGTTCGACCTCGGGGTGGCGGGCCAGCAGGTGCCAGGCCCAGGCGAGGGCACTGGCGGTGGTCTCCACCCCGGCGACGAGGAACGTGAGGAGTTGGTCGACGGCTTCCGTGTCGGTCAGGCGGGGCGTGCCGTCCGGGCCGTCCGGGCCGCCGGCGGAGAGCAGGGCGTGCAGCAGGTCGTCCGGCGGGTCGGCGTCAGTGCGGCGGGCGGCGACGAGTCCGCCGAGGAGGGCGCGCAGCCGGACCTGGGCGCGGTCGTAGCGGTGTCGTTCCGGGCTGGGCACATGGCGGAGGAACGCGGGGGTGAGGGCGCGTCGGAGCACGCCCTCGACCACGGTCGCGATGTCGTCGGTGAGCGCACCGGTGGCGAGGGGGGCGTGGGCGGGCGCGTCGGTGGTGAACATGGTGGTGACCGCGGTGTGCACGGTGAGGGCCATCATCGTGGGGACCACGTCGAGTTCCCGGCCGTCGTGCCAGTCGTCCACGGCGGTGCGTGCCGCCTCGGTGAAGCTGTCGGCGTAGGCGGACATCCTCGGGGGTTGGAACGAGGGTTGGCACTGGCGTCGTTGGCGGCGGTGTTCGGCGTGGGAGCAGGTGAGGAGGGCGTTGCCGAGGACTTCGCGGCCCCGTTCGCTGAGCGGGCCGCCCTTGTCGAAGACCCGGTCGTTGAGGAGTACCTGTCGGGTCAGTTCGGGTTCGCACACCACGACCAGGGTCCGTGGACCGATCCGCACGCGCACCAGATCACCGCGGGCGGGCAGCCGCGACAGGAAGCCGAGGGGGTCGCGGGCGAGCGGGAGGGCGTGCCCCAGGACCGGGAGGGCTCCGGGGGCCGTCGGGAGAGGGGGTGCGCCGGTGCGTGCGGTCGGTCCGGCAGTGGTGCCGGCGGTGGTGGTCAAGGTAGTCCTCTCCGCGGTGTCCCGCGGTGTGGCCGGGAACGCGGTTGGTCGGGGGCGGGGTCGGTGGGGTGCCGGTTCCGGAGGGTCAGGGGCGCAGGGAGGCGAGCCAGGTCTCGACGGCCCGGGTGGTGTCCGGGGCGTGTTCCTCCAACATGGAGAAGTGGGCCCCGTCGACGGGCCGGCGGGTGTGCGGGACGGGCCAGTGTTGCGGCAGGTCGCTGTCGCGGGGGTGGACGAGGAGGGTGGGCGTGTCCAGCGGTTCGGGCGTCCAGTCGGCGAAGAGCTGCGAGTAGGCGCCGATAGCGGTGAGCATCGCCGGGGTGACGAGCGAGCGGGCGCGCCGGACCCGGTCGGTGACCTGGGCGGCCAGCCGGTCGGGAACCGCGCTCAGCAGGGGCGGGTCGAGGAGGACGAGCCCGGCCGCCGGGGTCCCGCGCCGTTGGAGGGTGTGGGCGAGTGCGTGGGCGAGGAGTCCGCCGGAGGAGTGGCCCAGCAGGACGTACGGTCCGGCGGGGTCGAGTCGGGTGAGGGCGTCGGCCCAGGCCCGGCTCAGGGTCGCGGTGTCGGCGGGGAGGTGTTCGTCGTCGCGGAGGCCGGGGAGTCCGATGGTCCACACGTCGTGCCGTCCGTCGAGCAGGGCGGCGAGACGGGCGTAGGGCTCGGAGGCGGGGGACGTGGTGAACGGGGGCAGACAGACGAGCCGCAGCGGGGCGGGACCGCGGCCGAGGCGTTCCCAGTCGCCGGTGGGGAGGTCCGCGGGGCGGGTGGTGGTCCGACGGTGGCGGGCGCCCTCCCGCAGGTGGCGCCGTCCCGACTCGTAGTCGCCCCGGGCCCAGGTGTCGAGGACGTCCGTGACGAACTTCGTGCCGCCCTCGGCGGGGTGGGCGGTGGTCGGGGTGAGGAGGGTGTCGAGGTGACGGGCGAGGGAGGTGGGGGTGGGGTGGTCGAACACGGCCGTGGCGGAGAGTTTGGTGCCCGTGGCGCGGCTCAGTCGGGTGCGCAGTTCGACGGAGGCGAGGGAGTCGAAGCCCGCCTCGCGGAACCGGCGTTCGGGGCGGACGGCCTCGGGGCCCGGATGTCCGAGGACGGTGGCCGCATGGGTGCGGACCAGGGCGACGAGGTGGGCGAGGCGTTCCCCGTCGGGCAGGGTCAGCAGGTGGGAGCGTTCGTCGTCGGGCGTGGGGGCGGTGCGGCGCGCGGGGCGGTGGTGGATCACTTCGGCGAGCAGGGCGGCGGGGGCCTGGTCGGCGGCCGCGGGGGCGACGGCGGTGACCGCGAGGTGCGGCTCGTCGAGGTCGAGGGCGGCGTCGAAGCCGGCCAGGGCCTGTCGGGTGCTCAGCGGTGCGAGTCCGTGTCGGGACAGTCGTGCCTGGTCGGTGGCGTGGAGGTGGGCGGTGAGCCCGCTGGTCTCCTGCCACAGGCCCCAGGACAGTGAGGTCGCGGGCAGCCCCTGCTGGCGGCGGTGGTGGGCGAGGGCGTCCAGATAGGCGTTGGCGGCGGCGTAGTTGGCCTGACCGGGGGTGCCGACGAGGCCGGCCATGCTGGAGTACAGCACGAAGGCCGCGAGGTCCGCGCCGCGGGTGAGGTCGTGCAGGTGCCGTGCCGCATCGGCCTTGGTCCGCAGGACCGTGTGCAGCCGGTCGGGCGTGAGGTCGCCGACGAGTCCGTCGTCGAGGGTTCCGGCGGCGTGCACGACGGCGGTCAGGGGGTGTTCGGCGGAGATTCCGGCGAGTACGTCGGCGAGGGCGGTGCGGTCCGCGACGTCGCAGGCGGCGAACGTCACATGGACGGGGCCCTGCGGGCGGTCGGCGAGTTCCCGGGCCAGGGCGCGGGCTCCGTCGGCCCGTTCGCCCCGCCGGCTGACGAGCAGCAGGTGGCGCACCCCGTGGACGTCGGCGAGGTGCCGGGCCAGCAGGGTGCCGAGGGTGCCGGTGCCGCCGGTGATGAGGACGGTGCCGTCCGGGTCGAGAGTGGTGCGCCGGGTCAGGACGATCTTGCCGGTGCTACGGCCCTGGCTGAGGAAGCGCAGGGCGCTGCGGGCGTGCCGCAGGGGCCAGGTCCGCACGGGCAGGGGGGGCAGGGTGCCCGCCCGGAACTGCTCCACGAGGTGGGCGAGCGCGCGTTCCGGGGCGGGGTGGTCACGGACGTCGAAGGCGCGGTAGCGGACGTCCGGGTACTCGGCGTGGACCTTGTCCGGGTCGCGGACGTCGGTCTTGCCCATCTCCAGGTAGCGACCGCCGGGCCGCAGCAGCCGCAGGGACGCGTCGACGAACTCCCCCGCGAGGCTGCCGAGGACGACGTCGAACCGGGCGCCACCGGTGGCCCGCAGCAGGGTGTCGTCGAAGTCGGGGGTGCGGGAGTCGGCGATGCGGTGCTCGGCGACTCCCGCGGCGGCGACCAGGGCGTGCTTGCCGGTGCTCGCGGTGGCGTGGACCTCCGCGCCGAGCCGGTGGGCGAGTTGGACGGCGGCCGTGCCCACGCCACCGGCCGCGGCGTGCACGAGGACCCGCTCGCCGGGGCGCAGGGCGGCGAGGTCGACCAGTGCGTGGTGGGCGGTCAGGTAGGCGGCGGTCGCGGCGGCGGCCTGCGGCAGGGTCCAGCCCCGGGGGACGGGCACGACCAGCCGGTGGTCGACGTCCACCCGGGGCGCGTACCCGCCGGCCTGCCACAACAGGCAGGCGGCGACCCGGTCGCCGGGGCGGAACGCGGTGACGTCCGCACCGGTCTCCAGAACCGTTCCGGCTACCTCGAAGCCGATCGCGTCGCCCTCCGCCATGCCGAGCGAGACGACCGCGTCACGGAAGTTGACTCCGCAGGAGTGGACCTGGATGCGCAGCCGGTCGGCGGCCACCGGCGCGGCGCCCGTGGTGTCGGTGACGGGCCCGATGTCCTCCAGGGTGCGGCTGGCCGCCGGGGCCAGCCGCCAGGGCGGGTCGTCGTCGGGCAGCGTCAGCCCGTCGCCGACGCCGTCGTGGGCGGGGACGAGGCGCTGGACGAGGAACTGGTCACCGCGGATCGCCACTTGGGGGTGGTCGCCGGCGAGGACCGCGGCGAGGGCGGCGGACGCGGGGTTCGCGTGGCCGGCGGCGTCCTCGGTGTCGACGAGGAACACCCGGCCGGGGTGCTCGCTCTGTACCGAGCGCATCAGACCGGCGCAGGAGGCGGCCACCGGATCGTGGACGGAATCCCCGAAGGAGGTGGCGTGGGCGCGACGGGTCAGGACCAGCAGTCGGATGGCGGCCAGTTCTTCGCGGGCCAGGAACACCTGCGTCTCACCGAGCAGACGGGCGAGGCGCGGGCCGGGTTCGATGGCCGCCGCGCGGTCGTCGGGGCCGGTGCGACAGTCCAGGACCACGGCGTCGGGGGCGGGTGCACCGGCGGCGAGCGCGTCGGCCAGGGCGGACATGTCGGGGAGGGAACGGCCCGGGACCGGTCCCCCGGACGGGCCGACGGTCACCCAGTCGCCGGGCGGGCCGCCGTCGGGGAGGGTGACGGGCCGCCAGACGGGGGCGAAGAGCGTGGTGTCGGCGGCGGCGAGCGCGGCCCGCAGTCGGCGGGCGGTGGTGGGCCGCAGTCGGAGGTCGGTCAGGGTGACCACCGTCCGTCCGGCGGGGTCGACGGCGGTCAGGGACACCCGGTCGCCGTCCGCCGGTACCAGGGTGGCCCGCAGCGTGGTGGCGCCCTCGGTCAGCACCTCGACCCGGCCGATCGCGTAGGGCAGGAGCGTGCGGTCCGTGGCGCCGTCCAGCAACAGGCCGTGCAGCAGGGCGTCCAGCAGGGCGGGGTGCACCGCGTACCCGTCCGGTCCTGTGGTGCCGTCCCCGGTGAGCCGGGCCTCCGTGTACCGGGTCTCCCCCTCGCGCCAGGCGCCGGTGAGGCCGCGGAACGCGGGACCGTACGCGTAGCCGCGTCGTTCCAGGGCGCGGTAGCAGTCGTCGACCGCGACGGGCTCGGCGCCGGGCGGCGGCCAGGGGGCCGTCGTCGGGGCGGGGGGCCCGGGGGGTGTCGCGGTGGCGGTCGCCTCGGCGTGCCGGGTCCACCCTCCGGTCGCGGTGTGGCCCCGGGAGTGGAGGGTGAGCAGTCGGCCGCCGTCGGTGTCGGGCGTGCAGTGCACCTGGACGTCGACGGCGGTGTCCGGCAGCACGAGGGGGGCGTGGAAGACGACGTCCTCCAGCCGGGCGGGCAGCCCGGCGCGGCGGGCGGCGTGCAGCAGCAGTTCGACCATGCCGGTGGCCGGGAGGAGGACGGTGCCGTGCACCGCGTGGTCGGCGAGCCAGGGCTGGTCGGCGGGTGCCAGTCGTCCGGTGCACAGCAGCGAGCCGTCCGGCAGTTCCGCCGTCGCGCCGAGCAGCGGGTGGCCCCCGTCGCGCAGCCCCGCCGCGGCCAGTTCGGGGGTGCGGCGCGCCGCGGCGGCCCAGTAGCGCTGCCGCTGGAACGGGTAGGTGGGCAGGTCGGTGACCCCGGTGCGCGGGTAGAGCGTGGTCCAGTCGAGGTCGGCTCCCCCGGTGTGCGCCGCGGCCAGGGCGGCGGCGAAGTCGGCCGTGCCCGCGCGCTCGCGCCGCAGGCTGGCGCTGACGGCGGCGTCACGGCCGGCGTCGGCGGCGATGTCGCGCAGCGGTCCGGTCAGCACCGGGTGCGGGGAGATCTCGATGAACTGGGTGAATCCCGCGGCGAGGGCGTGCCGCACGGCTTCGTCGAAGAGGACGGGGCGCCGCAGGTTGCGGTACCAGTAGCCGGCGTCGAGTTCGCCTTCCGCCACGGGTGTGCCCGTGGTCGAGGAGAACATCGGGACGACCGTCCGACCCGAGGTGGTGCCCTTCAGCGCGGAGTGCACGGCGCCGTGCACGGCCTCCACGTGCTGGCAGTGGGACGCGTAGTCGACGGGCAGTCGGCGCGCCCAGAGGCCCTCGGACGCGCAGGCGTCGAGCAGTTCGGTGACCGCGTCCGCGTCGCCCGCGACCACGGTGGCGGCCGGGCCGTTGACCACCGCGACCTCGATGCGGCCCGCCCAGGGGGCGAGCAGTTCCGCGGCCCGGGAGGCGGGCACGGCCAGCGACACCATGGCGCCCCGGGCGGTGATGCCCCGCAGCAGCCTGCTGCGCAGGGCCACCACGCGGGCGGCTTCCTCCAGGCTCACCGCTCCGGAGACGTACGCGGCGGCGATCTCGCCCTGGCTGTGGCCGATGACGGCGGCGGGGCGCACCCCGTGGGAGCGCCACAGCACGGCGAGGGACACGTACATGGCGAACAGGGCGGGTTGCACCACGTCGGCGCGTTCCAGCGGCGGGGCGTGCGGTGCGCCGCGGACGACGGCGGTGACGTCGTCGTCGGTCCACGGGCGCAGGGCACGGGCGCACGCTTCGAACGCCTCGGCGAACCGCGGGGACTCGGCGAGCAGTCGGGCGCCCATCCCCTGCCACTGGGCGCCCTGCCCGGGGAAGACGAAGACCGGGCCGGGGCCGTCGATGGCCCGGGAGCGGGCGGCGGCCTCGTGCTGGCCGTCGGTCGCCAACGCGTCGAGGGCGGTGAGGAGTCCGTCCCGGTCGGTGCCGGTGACGGCGGCCCGTTCGGTGAGGGCACTGCGGGTGGTGGCGAGGGAGTGGCCGACGGCGGCGAGGTCCGTGGCGGGGTCCTGGCGCAGCCGACGGGCCAGTGCCGCCGCTTGCGGAGCGAGCGCTTCGGGGGTCGCCGCGTACAGCGGCCACACCAGCGGCGCCTCACCGCGGCGGGGCCGGACGACCCGGGGCGTGTCGGGTGCCTCTTCGACCAGTACGTGGGCGTTGGTGCCGCTGATGCCGTAGGCCAGTACCCCGGCCCGGCGGGGCTCGTCGCCGCGCGGCCAGGGGCGGTTGCGGTGCAGCAGCCGCATCGTGCCGGCCGACCAGTCCACCGCCGGGGTCGGGTGGGCGGCGTGCAGGGTGGCCGGCATCTCCTCGTGTCGCAGGGCGAGCACCGTCTTGACGAGCCCGGCGAGTCCGGCGGCGGCCTGGGTGTGGCCGATGTTGGACTTGACCGAGCCGATCCACACGGGGTCGTCGGGTGTCCGGCCGCTGGCGTAGGCGTCCTGAAGGGTGGCCGCTTCGACGGGGTCGCCGACCGGGGTGCCGGTGCCGTGCGCTTCCACCAGGTCGACCTGGTGCGGGTGGAGTCCGGCGTCCCGGAGGGCGTCGGCGATCACGGCCCGCTGCGCGGTGCCGTTGGGCACGGTCAGTCCGGTGCCGGTGCCGTCCTCGTTGAGTGCGCTGCCCCGGATGACGGCGAGGACGCACTGTCCGGCGGCGCGGGCCCGGGACAGCGGGGTCAGCAGCAGGGCGGCGACCCCTTCGGCGGGGGCGAAGCCGTCCGCTTCGGCGGCGAAGGACTTGCACCGGCCGTCGGCGGTGACGGCGCCGAGCCGGGAGAAGTAGACCAGGACGTCGGGTTCGGCCATGACGCACACCCCGGCCGCGATCGCACTGTCGCACTCCCCCGCGCGCAGGGCGCGTACGGCGAGGTGGACGGCGGCGAGCGAGGAGGAGCAGGCGGTGTCCACGGACAGGGCGGGTCCGTGCAGCCCGAGCGCGTAGGAGATCCGGCCGGCCGCGGCGCTCACCGAGAGGCCGGTGGGCAGGTACGCCTCCAGGTCGGCTTCCGGCTGTCCCAGGCGGCACAGGTAGCGGCTCTCGCTGATGCCCACGTACACGCCGGTGCGCGAGCCGCGGAGCGCGGTGGGGGCGGTGCGGGCGTGCTCCACGGCGCCCCAGGCGCTTTCCAGGAGCAGCCGTTGTTGGGGGTCCATGGCGGTGGCCTCGCGGGGGCCCACGCCGAAGAAGGCCGCGTCGAAGTCCCCGGCCCGGGGCAGGAACCCGCCCTGGCGCACGTAGGTGACGCCGGCCGCGGCGGGGTCCGGGTGGGTGAGCCGCCCCAGGTCCCAGCCCCGGTCCCGGGGCAGTCCGGTGCGGAAGTGCCGGCCCGCGGAAAGGAATCTCCAGAATTCCTCGGGGGACTCGCAGTCGCCCGGGAACCGGCAGTTCATTCCGACGACGGCGATGGATTCCTGGGCGGACGGCCCCACGCCAAACCTCCTGAGGGTAGCGCCGCGGAACAACGACGAGCCGATCATCGGACTGATGAAGGGGCTGCTGGTCGCCAGCGGTACGGCTCCGTGTGCACGTACGCGCTGCGGCGTTGTGCAGTGTTGAGGTCACGGAGGGACCCAGTCAAAACCGGTTCACCCGGAAGGTTGGCGGGCCGCCCTTCGGGTCCGGCCGGGGGCCGCGCCCGTACGGGCCTCGGACGTGAGGGCGATTCGCGGGGCGGTCTGCGGGCGGGGTGGGGGCGTCCCGTTGACGAGCGGGCGCGGCGTCGCGACGGCGGGTCCGGGCACCACGTCCCGTCCGGCGTGACCGGCCCCGCGACGGCCAGTCGGGGGCGGCCGATCGGTCGGAGGCGGACGGCCGGGCGGGAGCGGTCAGTCGGGCGGGCGGGGCGGCGGTGCGTCCGGGTGCGGGGTGGGGGCGAGGCTGCGCACCTGGGCGTCGTAGTCCGTGAGCAGGGCGCGCAGCTCTTCCAGCGCCTCGGCGGGTACGCCCGGCGGTTCACTCTCGGTGACGTAACGGGCCGCGGTGGTCAGCGCGGCCAGTTCGTGGACGTGGAGGGTGGCCCGCAGGACGGTGGGACGGAGGCGTTCCAGTCGCATCAGGCGGCCCGGGACCGTAGGTGGTCGCCGATCTGGGCGAGTTCGGCGGCGAACCGGTCGTAGTCCTCCTGCATGCCGTTGATGTACGCGCTCCACCCCAGGCTGGCCTTGGCGTAGTGGACGGCTTCCTGGATCTCCTCGTCGGTGGCGCCGAACAGCTTCGCCGCTTCGGTGTGGAACAGGGAGCAGTAATGGCACTTCGTCTCGGCGTGCAGCCCGACACCGATCAGTTCCTTGTACTTGTTCGGGATCAGGGTCTCCCCCAGCTCGATGCGCTTGAAGATCTCCCATTCGGGCGCGAGGAGTTCGGTGGGGATCCGGGTGAAGAAGTGCGGGACGAGCCCGAGGGTCTCCTTGATGTCCGCTTCGATCGCGGAGCGGTCGACCGTCGCGTTCGTGGCGTTCATGGCGGGCTCCTCTCTCCAACGGGACCCGCGCACGCCGGACCGCGACGGGTCCTCCTCCCAGGGTAGTCCCGGCCCCCGGGGTCCGCCGGGCGGACGGCGACACGGGGCCGGGAGCGGTGGGCACCCGTCGGGTCGGCTCGGGTCAGCGGACCTCGAAGGCGGGCGAGACGCCGGTGAACGGGGTGATCCGGCCGAGGAGGTTCTTGCTGTCGCCGTGGTGGACGAAGCGGTACGTACCCGTGGGGGTGTCCGGGGCGATGGTCCAGGTGAGCGTGGCCCTGGAGGTGCCGGTGAGCCCGTTGAGGCGGGTCCAGCGGTAGCGGGTGCTCCAGTCGCCGTCGTCCAGGACCCGGGTCCAGCGGCCGTCGACGAGTCGCTGGACCTCCAGGAAGGTGCCCCCGCGGCGCAGGTCGTTCTTGGGGTGGGCGGTGGCGAACCCGACCGTGGCCGTGTCGCCGCGCCGGTACCGGGCCGCGGGCGGGGTGAGGACGGCCCCGAAGGACGAGCCGGGCGGCGGGGTGTCGTGGACCACCCCGGTCTGGAGGTTGATCTGCCGCCGTGACTCGTCGGGCACCGCCGCGCCGGGGTGCAGGGGCGTGCCGGCCCGCAGCGACGCGGCGACCTTCGCGAACTCCTGTTGGTAGGCGGGCAGGGTGTAGCGGCCGTACAGCGTGGAGCCGCCCTCGTACTGCTGGGCGTCGTACTCCTCGGGGGTCGTCGCGTACTGGGCGTAGGCGTTGGCGTACCCCTGGAGCAGCACGTGTTCGAGGGGCACGCCCAGTTCGCGGGCGACGGTGCGGCGCACCCTCAGCCCGGCGGTGATGGTGAACTCGCCGGGGGCGGCGACGAGGTGGAGGGGCCCGATCCGCATGATCTGGAGCGGGAGGACCCGCGGGGTGACCGGGTGGACGTGGTTCAGCAGGCCGGTGGGGACGAGGCTCGCCTTGGGGTACTGGCAGCTCTTGAGCCAGGTCGGGGTGTCGATGCGCAGGGCGTCGACGATCGAGGCGACGGGGCTGCGGGCGCCTTCGGTGAAACCGGGTAGGGCGGGGCCGTCCTCCACGCTGCCCGCGAGCGTCGAGGCGCCCACCACGGCCGGACAGGTGCGCTGCACGGTGCCGTCGGGCGTGTACGCCCCGGCGACGGTGACGTCCTCCATGTCGACGTGGGTGATGCGGGCGTCGACGGTGCCGGTGACGGGGGTCGCCGTCGCATGGACCTCGCGGGCCTTGACGAACTGCCGCTCGCCGATGATCCGGGCGTTCTCGAACTCGTCTTCGGTGGGTCCGGAACCGGGCTTGAGGTTCAGGTTGGGCGACAGGTCCCCGGCATTGGTGTTGGGGAAGGCGGCGACGAAGCCGGGGGTGTCGTCGAGGTAGCGCACGCCCTGGTGGTCGTGCTCCCAGGCGTACGAGGCGTAGCCCTTGTTGTCGGGGCTGATCAGCGTGTTCTTGTTGGTGATCGAGGTGTTGTGGGTCGCGAACCAGCTGATGGCGCCCACGTCCTCGCCGTCGCGGCGCAACCGCAGCACGGTCATGGCGGGGTCGATCGCACCGGGGAAGGCCGCGCGGTCCGGGGCGGGGTTGCGGTCGAAGGCGCTGCGGGAACGGTTGACGCTCGCATCGGTCAGGGTGCCGGTGCCCAGGCTCATCGTTCCGGGAGCGAGGTCCTGGTGAGCCTTCACCACGGACTCCACGATGCCGTCGACGACCGCGCGGTAGGTGCCCTGTTGGAACCCCAGGACGGACAGGTTGTACGCGAGGTGGTGCGAGTGGCCGCCCGGCCCGGAGTGGGTGTGCGTGGCGGACAACAGGACGTTCCGTGCTCCGTACAGGTCCCCGTACCGCTCGGCGAGTCGGGCGAGCACGCCTTGGCGGACGGCCTGGAAGATCATGCCGAGGTCCGCGTTGACGTAGACGACCCGGCTCCCGCTGGCCCGGTCCTGCACCACGAACGCGCGGGAACGCAGCCGTCCGTGGATGCCCGAGGTCTTCTGGTCGAAGCTGGAGTAGCCCATCATCCCGGTTTCGGCGGCTTCGCCGGTCACGTCCGCGATGCCCCGGCCGATGAGGTAGGGGTCCGCCGGGCCGTTCCCCGCCGCGGTGGCGGCGGGCGGCGGGGCACCGAGGAGGACCGCGGCGCAGGCCGTGGTGGTGGCGAGGGCGAACAGCCGGTGGCGTGCGCGACGGGGCGGGGGCGACATCCATCCTCCTGAACTCGCGGGTAACTTCCGTGCCGCGCCGCAATATACGAGTCGCGCCCCCTCGTGTCACCGGTTGCGACAGGATCTCCGGTCGGGGCCGGTGGCGGGGGTCCGGGACCGGCGGCGGGGCCTCCGCGGCGGGGCGGGCGACCGGGTCGGGACGCTCGTCTGGGCGTGCGCTGCCCGGGGCGGGTGCGCCGCGGTCGTCCGCGCAGTTCCCCGCGCCCCTTCGGGGCGCACCGAGCAACGCAGGGCCAGGTGGACGTACTGAAGGGGCACGGGGAACTGCGCGAGCAAGCGCCGTGCAGCCGCACCCGGCGACGCACCGCCGGAGGCAGCCCCGGAAGGGGCGCCGGGAACGGCGAAGGGTGCCCTTCCGGGGAGGGGCACCCTGGGAGACGCTCCGGGGTGGGGACGCAGGGTCGGGACGGGGAGCGGAACCGGCGTGCCGTCCGGACCGGGGGCGCATTTCCTGGACCCGCGTGAATTCATGACACGGCTTCAGGAAATACGCCGAGCGCTCTCCACCGGTGGCGCGGGGGCCCGATCCGGTCTTCCGGTATCGGACGGCACACCACGCTTTTTCGGCAGTGGGTGAATTTCCAGTCACCACACGGCCGCACCGGATTCCCCGTCGACCGACCGGACCGTTCCGCGCCCTCATGGACATACGGTTTCCCGTTGAACGGCCGGGGCACCCCTGTGTGCCGTCCGGATGCTCGATGGCGTTCTTCGGAATGCCCCGTGGCGGGCCCGCAGAAAGGACCGGCGCCGACCACCGGAAGGTGAGGGCGAGAAGCGTGCGCGACCCCGTCCGGGGACACCGGCGCTCTTCGCTCGGGCAGACTCGACAGGGGCGCGCCAGGGGGCGCGGGATTACCCGGACGGATTGTCGGTGCACCGAGGGGGCACTGAACTACCGGACGCGCACCGGCGCGCGCCCCGTCGATCGAACAGCGAGGACACCGGCGAGCGGGAGCAGCCGTTCCCGAGGAGAACGGGGCGCCAGGGGCCCAACGGGACGCATGCGGAACACGCTCCGGGGCACGGGGGCGATCCGGACGGCGTGTCGACGTCGAGCCGCCTTCGACCGGAGGCGAGTCAGGGGGGCGCCCGGGCCGGACCGAGGCGCTCGCCACGTCATGGACCACGCCCTGCGCGCCGCCTTCCATGTCGACGTGACCAGCGCACGCCCCCGGGGGACGACGGCGAACCACGGGACGCCGCAGGTCGCGCGGAGGTTCGGCGCGGTGGGGCGGCCGGCCCCGACTCCCTTGCAGCCGGGCCCGGATGACCCGAGGACAGGGGCGCGACGGGACCCCGCCACGGAGGCCGGGAGGCGGTCCTCGCGCTCCCCGTCGAGCGGGGAGGGAAGCGACCGGAAGGGCCGGAGCGGCCAGCGCCGACCCCTACCGGAGGCCAGAAGATGACTCCACGTCACCACAACGAGCACAGGAGAAACGACAGTCACTGTGGGCACAGCAGACATCAAAACGCCCAAAGAGTAAGTAAGTTACCAAGTGCGATATACCTCCCGGACGTGTCGGAGGGCGGTCCGAGAGCATCCGAAATACCGCGCCGTAGAATCCGTCATTCAGTTCGGAAGATCACGGCCGCAATGCGGGGAGCGACGACCCGAGCCGAAGACGGTCACCCTTCCCGACGACCTTGACCCGTGCGTATGCTGAAGTTGCTTCATCAGACAGCGAAGAATGCCCCGGCTGCCCTCGACTCTTTTCCGGTATCGAATCCGGTCCGAGGCATTCACCCCACCGGTACTTCATTTCATGACGGCCGCCGGTTATCGCACCGCGCGGCACGGAGGCCCCGTGGAAATGGCCGACACCATCCGTCGAAGGAAAGCGCCACGCGCCGCCGGAATCGACGTCACCGGCGGCAGCCACCGCGCGCCGCACTTCGGCGGTCGCACGACCCCCTCGGCGGTCCGGACCCGTGTGCCACGGCTCCGGGGAGCGCCCCGGGAGTTCCGACGGACGACGGGCCCGGCACCCCCCGGGCGACGCCCGGCCCCACCGCCGGGCGCGGGGAACCCCGGGCCGACCGGTCGCCGCCGCGGCGGTGCCCGGCGGCGGGCCGGTGGCACGCGGGACCCTCACCCCCCTGTGCAGGAGAGACCATGATTGCGAAGACCCTCGAAAAACCGGACGACCCGGCCCCGCAGTTCTCCCGGATAGTCGTCCGTCCGCTCCGCGGGCGCGACGGCCACCTGGAGCAAATACGTGCCGGTCTCCTCACGACCTCCGAGGGCCGCCAGGGCGGCATCACCCTGCTGGAGTCGCCCGCCGGGAGCGGCAAGACCCGGCTGCTCCAGGAGTCCGGCACCCTCGCCGAAGCACTGGGTTACACCGTGCTCGACTGTTCCACCACCGGCGCCTGGCGGGGCGACGAGACCTCCTCGGCCACCGGACGCTCCTCGGCGACCAGGATCCCCCGACCGGTCCGACCCACCGGACCGGTGCAGATCCAGGCGCAGATCGACGCGGGGCTGCGGCGCGGCCCGGTGCTCGTCGTCGTCGACGACGCCCAGTGGGCGGACCCGGTGCAACTGCGCACCCTGTGCGGGCTGGCCCTCAAGCTCCTGACCGTCCCCGTGCGGTGGCTGCTCACGATGCGCACCGAGGACGCACGCTCCGCGAACGGACTCCTGCTGCGCAATCTGACCACGCACCGCGCCCAGTGGCTCCCCCCGCTGGAACCGCTCGACGACCAGGCGGTCGCCGAGCTGATGGGCGACCTGCTGGGCGCCCGCCCCAGTGACGACGTGCGGGCCCTCGGCGAGAGTCTCGGGGGCAGTCCGCAGGCGATCGTGGAACTGGTGCGGGGGCTGGTGGAGGAACAGTGCCTGCGGATCGTCGGGGACACCGTCTCGCTGGCGGCCGAACCCCTCGTGTCCGGGTTCACCTCGGCCGTCGCCGCCGACCCGGGTGCCCATCTGCCCGCGGCCTTCCTGCGGCTGATGCGCGACCGGTTGGACCGTCTCGCGCCGGGTACCCAACGGCTCCTCCAGGTGGCGGCGGTGCTCGGTCCCTCGTTCATCCCGCGCGACCTGGCGGAGATGGCCGACGAACGTCCCGTCCAACTCCTCGGTCCCCTCCAGGAGTCGCTGGCCGCGGGGCTGCTCACCAGTGGCGCCGAGGAGTTCTCCTTCCACCGCGAGCCGATCTGGTACGCGGTGCTGGGCACCGTGCCCCAGCTGATGCGTTCCCTGCTGCACCGGCAGGCGGCCAACATGATCCTCGGTCAACTCGGGGACGGCACGGCGGCAGCGGTGCACCTGGTGCACTGTGCGCACGCGGACGACACCCAGGCCATCACCACCATCAGGACCGCCGCGGACCGGCTGCTCCCGGTCTCGCCGCAGGCCGCCGCCGCGCTGGCGCTGCGCGGGCTCGACATCACCCGGCCCGCGCAACCGGCGTACCTCGACCTGGCCACCACCGCGACCGCCGCCCTGGTGCGCTCCGGCAGTCTGCACCGTGCCGTGGAGATCGCCGAACGGGTCCTGACCGTGCACCGGCACGCACGCCCCGACCACGCGGGTGACCCGGAGGGGGCCCGCCCACCGGACGAGCCCGCCGGCCCCGCTGCGTCGACCTGGCCGTTGCGCGCCTGGTTGGCGACGGCGTTGCTGCTGCGCGGGGACGCCGACGCCGTGCCGCAGGTCCTCCAGCACGCCACGGGACCCGCCCGCGCGAGCGTCGCCCGGCATCAACAGGAAGGTCCGTCCCCGCTGCTGCTGAGGCTCACCATGCTCTCCCACCTCGACGAACGGGCCGCGTTGACGGCGGCCGACGAGGTGCTGGGGGACGAGACGGCCCACCACGACGACGAACGGTCGGCGGCCCGCACCATCCGGGCCGGGGCCCGGTGGGCCGAGGGCCGGCTGGACGAAGCGCTCGCGCTGCTCGGCCCGGACGCGCCGCCCGGCGGGCGCACCGCCGGCATCTGGCAGGGCACCGCACTGTGGAACAAGGCGTGGGTCCTCATCAAGCTGCGCCGGCTCGACCAGGCCGCGGCGACGGTCGAGGCGATCCAGCGCACCATCGACACCGAGTCGAACGGGGTGTTGGAGCCGCTGCCGTACGCACTGCGCGCGTGGACGCGCTTCGCCTGCGGTGACCTCTGCGAGGCGGAGACCTTGGCGACCGCGGGGCTCACCGCCTCCGCCGAGGCCCGGATGCCGTTGTGCGAACCGCATCTGCGGGCCGTGCTGGTGGCGGTGGCGCTGCGCCGCGGTGACCTGGCGGAGGCACTGGAACGCCAGGCCCAGTGGGAGCCGACGGGCACGCCGGACGGGCCGCCGCGCCCGTGGTGGGCCATGCGGTGCCTCATCACAGCCCAGGTGACGGCCGCGCGGAGGGGGGCCGAACAGGCGCTGGAGGTGTTGCGGGCCGCCCGGCAGGACGCGGGGCTGCGGCGGCAGTTGGTGCTGGAGGACCCGTCGGCCACCGCGTGGTGCGTGCGCACGGCGCTGGCCGCGGGCGACCGGGAGTTCGCCGCCCGGATGGCGGACAGCGCCGAACACATCGCCGTCACGGCACCGGACCACCCCACGGTCGGCGCGGCGGCGGCGCACGGGCGGGCGCTGATCGACGGGGACGGTGCGCTGCTGGCCCGGGCGGCCGACGACTACACCGACCCGTGGGCCGTCGCGTCGGTGACCGAGGACCTGGGGGTGCTGTTGGGCGTGGGTGACCGGGAGGGCGCGATCGGTGCGTTCAACACGGCGATGGCCGGGTACGACGCCTTGGGCGCCAAACGGGATGCGGCGCGGGTCCGCCGGAGGTTGCGCAGGCTGGGGGTACGGCGCCGGCACTGGAACCTGGTGGCCCGTCCGCAGACCGGTTGGGACAGCCTCACGGGTGCGGAGGAGAAGGTGGCGCACCTGGTGGCCCGGGGGCTGACGAACCGTCAGGTCGCCGGGGAGCTGTTCATCTCACCGCACACGGTCAGCTTCCACCTGCGGCAGATCTACCGGAAGTTGGCGATCCAGTCCCGGGTGGACCTCACCCGGATCGTCTGCGCACCCGGCGCCCACGGGGCGGGTCCCCCCTTCGGCAGCCCCTGACGGCGGGCCGGATGAGCCGCCCGGGCCCGCACCACGGGGCCCGGGCGGCTCATCCGGCCACCGCTTCGATGAGGCTCTGCGGGGAGCGGGTGGGGGTGACCCTGGTGCGGCGCAGTCCCGCCGCCTCGAACAGGGCGTCGTAGTGGGTCAGTTCGCGCTCGCGGCCCGGGAGGACCGCCAGCATGTTGAGGTCGAGCAGCGGGGCGAACCCCGGTTCTCCGGGCGGGCCCAGGGGCATCTCGACCACGACGACCCGGCCGCCCGGGTTCAGTGCGGTGCGGCAGTTGCGCAGCACGGCCACGCACGCGTCGTCGTCCCAGTTGTGCAGCACCGCCTTGAGCAGGAAGAGGTCGCCCGGGGGCAGCGGGTCGAAGAAGGAGCCGCCGAGCACGGTGACCCGGTCGCTCAGCCCCGCCTGTTGCGCCGCCGCGAGCGCGGTCGCCGCCACGGCGGGCAGGTCGACCACGATGCCGCGCAGTCGGGCATCGGCGCGCAGCAGGGCGTGCACCAGGGCGCCGTTCGCTCCCCCGACGTCCACCGCCACCCGGGTTCCGGTGGTGTCGAGCAGCGCGGCGACCTCCTCGGCCAGGTGGGCCGTCAGCTCCGTCATCGAGGAGGCGAACCGTTCGCCTTCCCGGGGGTGGGCGAGGAAGTGCGCCCAGATGTCCCGGCCCAGTGCCGCCGCGGTCTGTGGGGTTCCGGACCGTACGGCCTGGGGGAAGTGTCCCCAGGGCAGCCAGTGGCCGGGCGAGCCGTGGACCAGGGCGATCGTGCGCAGGGAGTGCGGTGATCCGGTGCGCAGCGTGTCGAGCAGGGGCGTGCGGTGGAACCGGCGGTGCGCGTCGACCTCGACGAGGCCGAGGGAGGCGCAGGCCCGCAGCAGTCGGGCGACGCCGTCGGGGTCGGCGTCGATCCGTTCGGCGAGGGCGGGGGCGGTCAACGGTCCGTCGGCGAGGTGGTCGGGGATCGACAGTTCCGCGACGGTCCGGACGATCTGTGTCCGCCAGTATCCGGTGATCATGGACATCATCCGGTCGGCGGCCCCGCCGCCCACCGGTCCGCTGCTGGTGTCGGACGCGCCGAGGACGGGCTCCCCGGACTCCCCCGGTTCCTCGCCCCCGGTCGTGTCGTGTGCGGTCATGACGCGTCCTTCTCCTGGTCGGGGGCGGGTGGCGTGCGGACGTGTTCGGGGCGGAACCCGACCCCGATGACCCGGCTCATCAGCAGTTGCGCGGGCCCGAACCGCTCGAACAGCCGGGGGGCGGGCGGCTGTCGCGCCTCCTTCACCGTGGTGTCGATGCCGAAGCGTTGGGTGCCCCGTTGCAGCCCCTGCGACAGTACGGTGGCGAGCAGCCTGCGGCGGCGGACCGCGGCGAGCCGCGTGTCGTCGAAGGGGGCACCCGTGCGTTGGGTGCGGAGCAACGGTGCGGTGAGGGCGTTGGCGGCGGCGACGGCGTCCTGCACGGCGAGGTTCACGCCGAAGCCGGCGACCGGGGACATGGCGTGCGCGGCGTCCCCGATGAACAGCAGGCCCGGTCGGTGCCACCGGTCCAGCCGGTCGATCCGGGCCTCCAGGATGCTCAGTTCGTCCAGGGAGCGCAGTTCGTGCACCCGGTCGGCGAGGAACGGCACCAGGGCGGCGAGGTCGGAGCGGAAGGCGTCCAGGCCCTCGCGGCGCACCCGGGCGAAGCCGCCGCGGACGGTCTCGTACGACATCTGCCAGTAGCTGCCGCGGTCGGTGGCGCCGAAGATCTTGCCGTTGCCGACGCGTACGCAGATGCCCTCGTCGGGGTCGGTGGAGCGCCGGGAGATCCGGAAGAAGGCGACGTCGAGGGAGCGGCCGATCAGCCGGGGCCGGGCGCCGACGGCGGCGCGCAGCGCGGAGTGCCGGCCGTCGGCGGCGACGACCAGGGCGCAGTGGACCTCCGTCTCGCCGTCGGGTCCCCGGGCGCGGACGCCGCTGACCCGGCCGTCGGCGGCGCGCAGCACGCCGACGGCCTCGGTGCCCATGAACAGCCGGTACGTCGGATGGCGGGCGGCCTCGGCGGTGATGAGGTCGAGGAAGTCCCACTGCGGGACGAAGGCCATGTACGGGTAGGCGATGCGCAGCCGGGAGAAGTCGGCGATGTCGATGCGGCGGCCCTCCTGGACCACGCCGATGGTCGTGACCTTCTGGTGGGGCAGCTCGTGGAACCGGTCGACGAGGCCGAGTTCGTCGAGGACCTGGAGGGTGGCGGGGTGCACCGTGTCGCCGCGGAAGTCGCGGTGGAAGTCGTCGTGCTTCTCCAGCGCCACCACGGCCACGCCCGAGCGGGCCAGCAGCAGCCCGAGCATCGCGCCCGCCGGGCCGCCCCCGACGACGCAGACGGTGGTGCGCCGGATCGTCGGTCCGCTCACCGCGGCTCCCGGGGTGCGTGCGGGGCACCGGCGGGGGTCACGGGGCGTCCCACACGGCGGCGCTCATGGTGGGGATCAGGTCCTTGGTGAGGGTGACGCCGGGCAGGTGGGCACGGTAGGCGTGCGCGAACTCGGCGTAGGTGAGGGGCATGTGGGCGGCGCTCATCTCCAGCCAACGGGGGTGCAGCATCATCCGCAGCGAGTCGGCGGCGGCGTCCGCGTCCCCCGACACCTCGTACAGGGTGCGGGCGGTGTCGAAGGCGTACGCGCTCTGTTGGGCGGGGCGCGCCACCTCCTCGTCGTCCGGTTGGGTGATGTCGATGACCACCAGGCGTCCGCCGGGGGCGACGAGGTCCCGTAGCCGGGGCAGCACTTCGGGGGCCGGGCCGAGGTGGAACACGGCGTTGACGGAGAGCACCAGGTCGAAGCGGCCGTCGACGGCGGGGGTCAGGTCCAGGGCGCTGCGGTGCTGGTAGCGGACCGGGACGCGGGAGGGTTTGGTGGCGGCGATGTCGAGCATGCGGCGGGAGATGTCGACGCCCACCACGTGGTCGTAGCGTTCGGCGAGCAGGACGCAGTTGTTCCCGCTGCCGCAGCCGATGTCCACGGCCCGGGCGCCCGGCGGGAGGCGGCTCACCAGCCAGGAGCGGACCGGGCTGGTGGCCGCGTCGCGGACCCGGGTGAAGCGTTCGTACAGGTCCGCGAGGTCGTCGAAGAACGGCTCGGGGCGGTTGTGCACGCGGGACTCCTCGTCACTCATCGGCACGTCCTCATCGGGGTGGTCGACCCCGGTCTCGGTGGATTCGGGGCGGCTCGGGGGGATTTCCCGGACGGATTCGGGGCACGTGGGCCGTCGGGGGAGGGCCAGAACCTATCCGGCCGGGCACCGGGGCCGGAAGCGGGTGGGGGCGGGGGCGCGCCGGATACCGCGCACTCGCGTAGGGTGGCGCGCCCCCGCGCCCCGCGTGGTCCCCTCCGCCGGGACGCCCCGGGCGGTCGGCCGGCGACGAGAACCGTCCGCCGTGTCGTGCGGCGCGCGATGCGGACGGGTGCGCCCGACGGTCAGACTCGGGCCAGCGGGTCCGGAGCCGGGCCCGGGGGCGACTTCCACGCTGAGGGGTCACATGCACGATGCACACGACTGCGACGTCCTGGTCGCCGGGGCGGGACCGAGCGGGCTGACCGCCGCCCTGGCGTTGGCGCAGCACGGCGTACGGGTACGGATCGTCGACCGGGGGTCCGGCCCCGTCGAGGAGGCGCGGGCGGCGATCGTGCACGCCCGCACCCTGGAGTTGCTGGACCGGCTCGGGGTGGCGGAGCAGGCGGTGGCGCGGGGGTTGGCGATCACCCAGGTGGCGATCCACGAGCGGGGCCGGCACGTCGGGCGGATGCCGCTCGCGGGTGAGGGCACGGCGGCCTGGACACGGTTCCCGTACGCCCTGGCCCTGGAGCAGTTCGAGACCCAGCAGCTGCTGGTGGACGCGCTGGCCGAACACGGGGTGGCCGTCGAGTGGGACACCGGCGTGGAGGACCTGACGGACACCGGCCGGGGCGTGCGGGTGGGGGTGCGGCACGGCGGTGCGCCGGGGACGGTGACGGCACGGTGGCTGATCGGCGCGGACGGGGCCAGCAGCACCGTACGACGGTTGTTGGCGCTGGACTTCGGGGGGCGGACGTACCCGCAGAGCGGCATGCTCGCGGACGTCACCCTCGACGTGGACCTCGGGGTGCGGGGGATGCGGCTGAACCTGACGCGGGGCGGCTTCGTCGGCATCCTCCCGCTCGCCAGCGGCCGGTGCCGGCTGTTCGGGGTGGTGCCGCCGTGGATCCACCGGGGCGGGGATGCCTCGCAGGCCTCGCACGAGGCGTACGCACCGCTGGAGCCGGAGGTGCTGCACCGTTGGTTCGCGGACTACTTCCGGGTGGACGCCGGACTCCAGGACATCGTGTGGGCGTCGATGTTCCGGTTCCACAGCCGGATCGCGTCCCGGTTCCGGTCGGGGAACTGCTTCCTCGTCGGGGACGCCGCGCACATCCACAACCCGGCGGGCGGTCAGGGGTTGAACCTGGGCATCGGCGACGCGGTCAACCTGGCGTGGAAACTGGCCCAGGTGACGCACGGGCACGCCCCGGCGTGGCTGCTGGACACCTACGACGCGGAACGGCGCCCGGTCGCGCGGGCGGTCCTCAAGCGCACGGACCTCGGGTTCCGGGCCGAGACCGGGAACAACGCGCTCGCGGTGTGGATGCGGACCCGGGTGGTGACCCGGGTCATCGGCGCGGTCAGCAGGCTCGCCCCGGTGCGGCGGCTGTTCTTCCACATCTTCTCGCAGCTGTGGATCACCTACCGGGGCAGCCGGGCGGTGTCCCGCGACGGCTCGGCGACCGGGCGGCTGCGCCCCGGGGACCGCGCACCGTACGCCCCGGCCGGCCGGGGCGGTGCGGAGGGTGGGCAGGACCGGGGCGTGCTGGAACTGACCCATGGGGGCGGCTACCACCTGCTGTGCTTCGACCGCGGTGGCGACGGCCCGTCGCCTGCGGTGAACGCGGGGGAGGTGGCGGAGGCGCTGGACGACCGCTATCCGGGGATGGTGGCCGTGCACGCGGTGCCGCCCGGGGAGACGGCGGCCCACCACGCCTACCAGGTGAAGGGCGCCCGACTGGTCCTCGTCCGGCCGGACGGACACGTGGGCGCGGTGGTCGACCTGCCGGACGGCGACCCGGTCGGGCGGCTCGCCGGGTACCTGGACGAGGTGTTGGTGCGTGCGTCCGCGCCCTCAGCCCAGGTGCAGCCGGAGCCGTGACGGACCGTGGAAGACGAGGTCGTCGGGGTACGCGACGTCCGTGACGGTGAGGGCGCCGGAGCCGTCGGGGCCCCGGAGTCCGCCGAGGTCGTCGAGGGCTGACAGCAGCAGCCCGAGCCCGATCTCGATCTCGGTGCGGGCCAGGTTGGCGCCGAGGCAGTAGTGGATGCCGAGCCCGAAGCCCAGGTTGCGGCCGCGGCGGTCCAGGAGCAGCGCGTCCGGCTCGGGGAAGCGCGCGGGATCGCGGTTGGCGGCCCCGAGCACGGCGACGAGCCGGCTGCCGCGCGGGACGTCCAGACCGCCCAGGGTGACCTCCCGGTAGGCCCAGCGGGTCACCGTCTGCACCGGCGGGTCGAACCGGACCAGTTCGTCGACGGCCGGCAGCGGGACCAGGGGCCGTTCCCGGAGCGCCGCCCAGGCAGCGGGACGGGCGCCCAGGGTGAGGACGGCCTTGGCGAGGGTGTTGGTGGTGGTCTCGTGGCCCGCGGTCATCAGGTGCACGCAGGTCGCGACGGTCTCCGTGTCGTTCAGGGGGGCGCCCCGCGTCTGCGCCGAGACGAGGAGGGACACGAGGTCCGGTCCCGGGGCGGCGCGGCGGCGGGCGGCGAGGTCCAGGAAGTAGTCGGTGAGGTGCCGGGCAGCCCGGTCGGCGATCTGGTGGGCGGCCGGGCACTGCCCCACCCGGCTGCTGCTCGCCTGTTGGACCGCCACGGCCTGGTCCCGGAGCCAGGGCCAGTCCTCGGGGGGAACGCCGAGGAGTTCCGAGATGACCAGGATCGGGAAGGGCGCGGCGAACGACCGGACCAGGTCGGTGCTGCCGTCCCGGCGGACCTCGCGGCCGAGGTCGGCGAGCAGGTCGGCGGCGATCGTCCGGATGCGCCCCCGTAGCCGGGTGACCACCCCCGGGGAGAACTCCCGGTTGAGGACGGACCGCAGTTCCGTGTGGCGGGGCGGGTCGAGGAAGACCAGCCAGTTCTGGACCATGGCGCGCAGCGTCGGACGGTCCTCGGGGACCAGCTCCGGGGCGCGGGTGGAGGCGGTGGCGGCGCGCCGGGCGCTGCGGCCGTACGCGGCGTCGCTGAGGACGGCGGCGACCTCGTCGTGGCCCAGGACGTAGAAGGTGGCGGGGGCGTCGGGCGGGCCGGGGGCGGGTGCGGCCCGGTGGACGGGGGCCTCCTCGCGGTAGCGCCGGTAGACGGGGTACGGGTCGGCGAGCCGTTCGGTGGGCCATCCCGTCAGGCTGAAGGGGGGCAGCGCGGGCCGGGCCGGTGCCTGGGTCATGACGGTCCCTCGGATGCGTCGGGTCGGGGGTGCGCGCCGGTCACCCGGGCGGCCACGGCGGCGGGGTCGGCGGGCAGGGCCCGGCCGCGCCACGCCACGTGGCCGTCCGGGCGGACCAGGACGAAGGGTCGTTCGTAGGCGGCGGCGGCTTCGGGCACCGTGCAGCGGTGGACGGTGAGCGGCACGCCCCGCGTCGCGAAGGCGCGGGCGAAGCCGTCGGTGCGTTCGGACGGGGCGAAGGCCAGCAGGACGAAGCCCTCGCCGAACAGGTCCAGGGTCGATCTGCCGGGCGTCAGCCACACGTGCGGGGCGCGGGAGCCGGGGCGGGTGTTGGGCCGCCGGTCGGGTTGCGCCCCCACGGGCGCGGTGGGGTCCGGGACGACCAGGGGGGAGCCCTCGTAGCTGAATCCCAGGTGGATCTCCGGGGCGTCGAACTCCCGGCCCACTCCCCCGCGGGCCAGGGCCGCGCTGATCAGCTGACGGAACCGTTCGCCTTCGGGGGTGTCGTCGTTCAGCGCGTCGGGGATCTGCCGCCCCATCGCCCTCAGGAGGTTGACGTTGGCTTCCTCCAGCCCTTCCAGGGCGACGGGCCGCCGCTCGGTGGTGTAGCTGTCGAGCAGGGCGGGTCCGGCCCAGCCGTCGAGTGCGGCGGCGAGCTTCCACCCCAGGTCGGCCGCGCCGCAGATGCCGGTGTTCATGCCGAAGCCGCCGGACGGCGAGAGGGTGTGCGCGGAGTCCCCCACGAGGAACACCCGTCCGGCCCGGAAGGTGTCCGCGACCCGGTGCACGAGGTGCCAGGTGTTGTCCGACAGCACCTCGACGGGGGTGTCGTGGGCGATGGCCCGACGGACCAGCACGTCCGCGTCGACGGCCGAGTCGGGGTGGCCCTGGAGGCCGACCGTCAAGCGGTACAGGCCGGCGCCGTCGAGGGCGCGCAGCGGGAACCGCAGGGCAGAGGACATCAACAGGTAGTAGAAGTTGGCGTTGCGGTCGCCGAGTTCGGCGCGCAGCCGCGGTGCCCGGAAGAGGATGTTCCGGAAGACCTGGGTGCGGTGCCGGGCCGGGGCGGGGATGCCGCAGCTCTTGCGGACCGCGGAACCGGTGCCGTCGCAGGCGATGAGGTAGCGGGCGTGGAGGGTGGTGGTGCGCCCGGTGTCCGCCTCGGTCAGCGTGGCGCGCACCCCGTCGTCGGTCGTCCGGAAGCGGTCCATGCGGGTCCGCATGCGGACCGGGCCGTCGGGCCGTTCGCCGATCTCCGCGCGCAGCAGCGGCCCCAGCCAGTGCTGGGGGCAGATGGCGTCGGGCTCCGGGGTGTGCCGGAACGGGGGGCGGGTGTCCATGGTGTGGCGGGGCAGTCGGAACAGTTCGTGGCCGCCGATGCGGGTCACCCACACGGCGTCGAGGCTGTGGTCGCCGGGCCAGCCCGAGTGGCGGAGGCGGTCGGCCACGCCCCAGCGGCGGAAGAACTCCATGGAACGCGGGCCGATGCTGCTGACCTTGGGGTGGGTGACGGTGCCGTCGCCCGCTTCGACGAGCACGAAGTCGACGCCGCGCGAGCGCAGTTCCAGGGCCGTGGCGAGGCCGGTCGGTCCGCCGCCGACGATCAACACGTCGGTGTGCGACGCGGCGGGCTGGGGAGCGTTCATCTGACCTCCTGGGTGGCAGGTGCGGTGGCCCTCCGGCGTCACCGGGCGCCGCCGGCGTCCGCCCGGTGCCCGGCGGTCGTCGCCCGGCGGGGCGCGGCGTGCGCATGGATCTCCTCGGCGGCGGCCAGTCCCGACGCGAGGGCGCCCTCGATCCACGCGGGCGTCGACGAGCAGTGTTCGCCGGCGAAGAACAGGGCGCCCTGGGACACGGCGGCCAGGGCGCGTTCCTCCTCCGCGGTGACGGGGTCCTTGCTCCAGCGCACCGAGGCGGCGCCCCGGCTCAACGGGTCCTCGCCCCACACCTGGCTCTCGGAGCCGAGGACCATGCCGGGTGCGCCGAGTTCGGGGTGCACGGCGCTGAGTTCGCCGAGGACGGTGCCGACGCGCTTCTCCCGGGGCACTTCGCTCAGGGCCTCCGCGTCCGGGCCGATGGTGTAGCTGGCGAGCAGCGCCGCGCCGAGCCTGGGGTCGCTCTCCACGGGCGGGTAGTAGGTCTGGCGGGTGAGTCCCCCGGTGAAGGAGCCGCCGCCGCTGATGCCGTCGTGCTCCCAGAAGGCCTCCCGACAGTGGAGTGCGATCTTGGTGGCGGGCCAGTACTGCATGTCGTTGACCACCGCCGTCTTCTCGGGGCCGACGCCCGTGAGCGGCATCCGGCGCAGCACCGAGAACGGCAGGGTGCACAGGACGTGGTCACAGACCAACCGGCGGACCGCGAGGCCGTGTCGGACGTCGACCAGGACCCCGTCCGGCCGTACGTGCAGTCCCAGGACCCGCTGTCCCCAGAGCACCGGGCCGCGCAGCCGTCGGGCCAGCCGCCCGGGTATCTGGTCCATGCCCCCGTCGAGTCGGAACAACGCCGAGGAGGTCTCGGTGACCACGTCGTTGAAGAAGTAGCGGAACCTGCCGTTCGCCGCGAACCCCTGGTGGTGGGCGAAGAATCGATTCAGGTCGACGCGCTGGACGGGGCCGTCCACGAGGTACGGGCGGACGTCGATGTCCGCGAGCAGGTCGAGCAGTTCCCCGTGCAGTCCGGAGAGCAGGGACCGGCCGAAGGTGCCGGGGGCGACGGCGTCGACGCTCGCGGCGAGCCAGGCGGCGCACAGCACGGTTTCGGGTCGGTAGCGGTGGCCCGGCGGCAGGCTCCGGCGGAACTCCTCCACGAGCGCCGGCGAGGCGTCCCGGACCCGCACGTGCCCCGCGGTGGTCTCCAGGTAGCTGGCGTCGTCCGAGAAGAGGGGCCGGAACTGCCGGACCCGGTCGCTGAGCCCCAACCGGTCGATCCACTGCATGGTGAGACGGTGGGCGGCGGGGATGCGCATCGCGCCGAGTTCGACGAGCGGGCCGTGGCCGCGGCCGGCGAAGCCGTGCGTGCGGACCCGACCGCCGGGACGCAACCGGGCTTCCAGCACCTGGACGCGGTGGCCGAGCCGTTCGAGTTCGTGGGCGGCCACCAGTCCGGCTATGCCGGCGCCGAGCACGGTGATCCGTTTGGGGCCCGCCGCCGGGGGTGCGGGAGCGGGGGCGGGGAGCAGCGGATCACGGGGGGACGTGGGGGACGGGGACGGACGGGCCGTGCCCGTGGCGGTGGGGCCGTTCCTGCGCACCGGACTCCTTCGGAGGGGACGAGATCGGAGGGGACGAGATCGGAGAGGGAGAAGGGGGCGGACGGGCTCGGCTGCGGAGCCTGGGCTGGTGGGGTGCCGAAGGGCCGGCCGTCGGCCCTCGCGGCTGCGGAACCGCCGGTGGCGGGCGCCGGCCGGGGGCGGCGGCGAGGGCGTGGAACCCACGCCGCCCATCGTGCGGGGGTGGGGGTGGGGCCCACATCCCCACGCATCGGTGGGGTTTGACGGTTTGCGGTTGCCGGGTGCGCCCGTACCTGCACGCCGTGGCGTCCCACACCGTGCGAGCCAGCGGAATCCCACGTGCGGTGAATCGTCCGCCCCCGCCCGGGGGCAGGCTGTCCGTCCCGGTTCCCGAGCCGAACGGAGTGTGTGAGTGATGGAGGATCCCACCGTGCGGGTGGAACCACCCCGGATCGGATCGAGCGGGTCGCGCACCCATCTGCGCACCCATGACGGCTTGTGGCTCTCGGGCACGTTGACCCCCGCGGACCCCGCGGCGGGCGGGGAGGCGACGCGGGCGGCCCTGTTCCTGCACGCCGAGGGCGCCACCCGGGAACAGGGCGGCCTGTACACCACCGTGGCGCACGCGCTGGCGCGCGGCGGGGTGACGGGTCTCCGCTTCGACCTGCCCGGCCACGGGGTGAGCGAGGGCCGGCAGGCCGAGCTGAGTCTGTCCGGGCTGCTCAACGTGATCAGCGCGGGGAGCCGTCTGTTGCGGGAGCGGACCGGGGCGGAGCAGGTCGACCTGGTCGCGGCCGGCCTCACCGGCGGGGTGGCCGCCGGGTACGCGGCGCGCCGCGGCGACGAGGTGCGCCGGCTGGTGCTGTGCGATCCGCTGATCGACTACAAGGAGCACTTCGTGGACGGCTCCACCGCGTGGCACGACGGCTATCTGGACGAGGTGACGGGCCGTGAGCTGGTCGCGGACGGCCGGGTGCGGTACTCCCCCGGTCTGCTGCTGGGCCGGGCGATGCTCAACGAGGTCTTCTGGCTCCAGCCGCGCGGGGTGCTGGGTGCGATCACCGCCCCGACCCTGATCGTGCACGGCAGCGGCGCTTCCACCGTTCCGTTGCGTTCCTCGCGGACCGCTGCCGACGCGCTCACCGGCGAGTCCCGGTTGCAGCAGGTGACGGGGTCGCCGCGCAGTCGCCGCGCCGCCGCGGCGACCGCGGCGGTGGGTTGGCTCCTCGGTAGCGGCGCCGGCAGACGGACCGTCGACCCGTGAGCACGGCCCCGAAGGCGACGGCGTGTCAGGTCAGGTCAGATGGGTCGGGTCAGGTGACCGTGTGGCCCGGGGGGACCTCCTCCCCGTCGTGCGGCCACACGGCGTACCGGCGCAGGCCGTACAGCAGGGGCCTGGGCACCCGGTGCTGCCGCACTCCGTACACCTCGCCGAAGACGACGGTGTGACTGCCGACCACCTGGTGGCCGCTGATCACGCAGTCCGCGACGGTGTGCGCGTCGTCGACCAGATGGGGGCCACCGCGGCCCCGACCCTGCTCCCAGCGCACCTGGTCGAAGCGGTGCGGGGCGCCGGAGGCGAACAGTTCGGCGGTGGCGCGTGCCCCGTCGTGCAGGAGGTTCACCGCGAACAGTCCCGCCCGGAGCATGGTGTCCAGGGTGGGGCTGCCCACCCGTACGCACACCAGCAGCGTCGGCGGTGTCAGCGAGACCGCGCACACCGCGGAGCAGGTCATGCCCCAGGGCCGTCCGGACGTCGTGTCGGCCGCGGTGAGGACGGCGACCCCGCTGGGGAACCCCGCCATCAGCGCGCGGAACCGGGTGGGGGTGATCGTGTCGGACAGGTTCACTGCACACCGCCTTGGAGCGTGCGCGGCTCGTGGCGGGCCACGCGGTGATCGATGAGGGAGAGCAGCGGTCCGGTCAGACCGGTCGTGGCCAGCGCCATGACCAGCATCGCGAGGAACAGGCCGGGGGTGAGGATGCCCGCCGCGTAGCCGACCTGGAGGACGACGATCTCGGTGAGTCCCCGGGTGTTGACGAGGACGCCGACGCGCAGGGCGGTGACCCGGTCCTCCCCGGCCCAGCGGGCGCCGAGGTACCCGCCGCCCACCTTGCCGACGACGGCCAGGGCGGTGCACAGCAGCGTCGCGGCCCAGGGCAGCGCCGCGCGGGACTCGGTGAACAGGGTGATGCCGGTGCCGACGAAGAACACCGGCAGCAGTAGCCGCCCGAGCCGGACGACCGGCTCGATCACCCCCTCCCACGGGCCGTCCTGGGTCTTGGGCAGGAGCACCCCGGCGAGGAAGGCGCCGAGGACGACGGTCAGTCCGGCCTCGCGCGCCCCGGCAGCCGCGACCAGGGCGATGACCGCGAGGACGACGGCCGCGGCCCTCGGGTGCCCTGCGGCCACCGCAGCGACGTACGGGCGTCCCAGGACCGACCGTCCCCACCGGGTCACCAGCGCACCGGCTCCGAGGGCCGCGAACGCGCCGGCCACGCCCCACGCTCCGCCGGCCGCCAGACCGAGGGCCACCGCGAGCATCAACCAGGCCACGGTGTCCAGCAGGATGGCGGACAGCAGGGCGAGCGGAGCGGAACGGCCCAGCCCCCGCGCGCGTTCGTCGATGATGCACGCCAGTACGGGGACCGCGGTGACGCTCATCGCCACCGTCAGCATCACCACCAGGGCGGGCAACGGAGCCGTTCCGAGCAGGGCGGGCCCACCGGCCCACCAGACCCATCCGGCGAAGGCCAGCCCGGTCAGCAGCGGCAGGAGGAACACCCCGGCCGTCACCCGGACCAGGGTGCGGTTCCCCCGGTCGGCCGCGCCGTGGTCCAGGCCGTGGACGACACCGACGAGGAACAGGACGAGGCCGATCTCGCCGACCGCCTTGAGGGGGTCGGCGAGTTGCTCGGGGAACAGCGTGTCGAACCGGTGCCTGCCGACGAGGGCGAGCAGTGCGGGGCCGACCAGCAGGCTGACCAGGATCTCCCCGATCACCAGCGGTAACCGCAGCCGTCCGGCGAGGACCCGCCCGACGGCTGCGACCAGACCGAGGACTCCCAGCAGGGCGATCAGGTGCAGCCCCGCCATCAGCAGATCCGCCATGATCCACGGCTCCCGGCGCCGCGGTCAGCGGGACTGGGCGAAGTAGGCGTACTGGCTGGGCAGGGAACGTTTCAGCTCGTCGGCCTGGGCGGCGAGCAGCCGGAACTCCCGCTGCGCGGCGGTGGGATCGAGGAGCCGCAGCCCGGGCGACGGCGACAGCGGAATGCCGCCGAGTCCGAGGACCATGCACACATAGGAGTACGCCTCGAATCCGTGGTAATGCGGATAGACGGACTCGGCGTGCGGGAGTTTCGTCCGCCACTGTTCGATGCGTTCGGCGAGGGAGTCGGGGATCTTCCGGGTCTTGGTGTCCTTCCAGTACGCGTTGTCCGCGCGGGCGGCAGCGTAGTAGTGCAGGACGAGGAACTCCCGTACCCCGTCCATGCAGCGACCGACGAGCCGGTTGTAGGAGTCGCGTAGTCCGGGGTTCCAATCGGAGTCCGGGAAGTGTTTGACGAGTTGTTCCACGGCGTGCTGGATGAAGAAGATCCCGGTGGATTCCAGCGGCTCGACGAATCCGCTCGCCAGTCCCACCGCGACGCAGTTGTTGACCCACGAGCGGCGGGTGCGGCCGATCCGCATGCGGAGGTGATTGGCCTCCAGGTCGTCGGCCGCGGGGCCGACGAAGGCGCGCAGGGTGCGTTCGGCGTCCTCGGCCGAGCAGTAGTCGCGCGCGTAGACGTACCCGGTGCCGATCCGGCCGTACAGGGGGATCGTCCAGATCCAACCGGCGTCCTGGGCGGTGGCCGTGGTGCAGGGGCGCAGGCCCCGGCGCTCCATGTCCACGGGGACCCGCAGGGCCACCGCGCTGTCGTTGGGCAGGGTCTCCTGGTACGAGTCGAAGGGCTCGCCGACCGCCTCGTTGATCAGCAGGCCGCGGAAGCCCGAACAGTCCACGAAGAGGTCACCGGCCAGGTCACCGCGGGTACGGGTGGCCACATGGGTGATCCAGCCGCGTTCGTCCTGCGCCACCCGCACCACGTCGTCCACCACGTGCCGCACCCCCCGGGCCACGGCGTAGTCGCGCAGGTACCCGGCGAGCAGCGCGGCGTCGAAGTGGTAGGCGTAGGGGAACTGGGTGCCCTGTTCGGTCAGGGTGCTGCGGCCGGGCGAACGGTCGGCCAGACCGCCCTCGAACAGCGAACCGTCCAGGTGGCGCGGCGACCTCTCGTTGTCGCAGAGGGTGCCGACGAGGAAGCACTCCTCGTCGAAGCGACCGGCCGGGGAGGATCGGGCCAGCCACCAGTCGGGCAGGGAGAAGCCGGCGACCACCCGCTGCCGCTCGAACGGGTGGTAGAAGTGGTGCCCCGGCGCCCGCCAGTTCTCGAACCGGATTCCCAGTTTGTACGTGGCGTTGCACGCGGGCATCCAATCCCGCTCGGCCAGCCCCAGGTACTCGAAGAAATGCCGGACGGTGCTGAAGGTGGCCTCCCCCACGCCGATCGTCGGGACCCGATCGGATTCGACCACGGTGATGGATATCCGGTCCCCGAATGCGGCACTCAGATAGGACGCCGTCATCCAGCCCGACGTTCCCCCACCGACGACGACGATGCTTTCCAGCATGGGCAACCTCCGAGAAGGGCAGGTGCCGTGACCCGCGCGACCGCGGACGGTCCGGCAGTGCTGCGTTGGTGTCGCGGATCTCGCTGTTCTCGCGGATCCCGCTGCTTCTGGTGATTCCAGTGATGGTGCGAGCGCCGAATGCGGCGATGTCCGGAAGGCTAGGCGCATGTGTCGCCGGACGGGGGCCGCTCGCCGGGCGGGGTCGCACGAACCGTGCGCACGCGTGGGCTGGAGCGGGGCCGGGACCGGGCAGGCCACCCGGCGACCCGCACGCACCCGGGTCCCGACGAGGGGTCGCGCACGGTCCGGCACACGGCACCGTCCGTGCCCCCGACGTGCGCTCCGTCCGGGCCGGTGCCAGGCGTAACCGGCGCCGGGTGAGCGGCGTTGGTCCGGTATGTCTACCCGTCGCCCTCCGTCGTCCGCGTCCGGCCGGGGCGGAGCCCCGTCGATGTTGCGGCTCGCGACCGCCTCACTGGTCGGGACCGCCGTCGAGTTCTACGACTTCTTCGTGTACGGCACCGCTGCCGCGTTGGTGCTGGGCCCGTTGTTCTTCCCGTCCTTCTCGCCCCTGGCGGGCACCCTCGCCGCGTTCGCCACGTTCGGCGTCGGCTTCGTGGCCCGTCCGCTGGGGTCCGTCGTGTTCGGGCACATCGGTGACCGCTACGGGCGACGGCCGGTGCTGTTCGGATCGCTGTTGCTGACCGGAGCGGCCACCGTGGCGGTGGGGTGCGTGCCGACGTACGCGTCGATCGGGGCGGCGGCTCCCGCGCTGCTGCTGGTGCTGCGTTTCGTCCAGGGCATCGGCCTGGGCGGCGAGTGGGGCGGGGCGGTCCTGCTCACGGCCGAACACGCGCCCGCCGGCCGGCGCGGACTGTGGGGGAGCTTCCCGCAGATGGGGCCGCCCCTGGGGTTCCTCCTCGCCAACGGCATGATGCTGGCCCTGTCGGCCACTCTGACGGACGATCAGTTCCGGTCCTGGGGATGGCGGGTGCCGTTCTGGGCGGCGGGCCTGCTCGCCGCGGCCGGCCTGGTGCTGCGCTCCTCGCTGACGGAGACCCCGCAGTTCCGCGAACTGAGCGAAACGGGGCAACGCGCGGGCGCCCCCGTCACCGAAGTCCTGCGCGGCCACTGGCGGTTGGTCCTGCTCACCGCGGGCGCGCTGTCCGTGGGGTACGCGACCTTCTACTCGGTGTCGACCTGGGCGCTCGCGTACGGAACGGATCGGGTCGGCGTCAGTTCCTCGGTGATGCTGACGTGCGTGATGGTGGCGGTCGCGGTCAAGGGGGCGCTGACGCCGGCCGTCGCCCTGCTCAGCGACCGGGTGGGCCGGCGTCCGCTGTGCCTGGCGGGCAGCGCCCTCTCGGTGGTGTGGATGTTCCCGCTGGTCGCGCTGCTGGACACCGGGGAACCGGTGCTGATGTTCCTGGGGTTCATGGTGGCGTTGATCGCGTTCATCACGATGTTCGCGGTGATCGCGGCGTACCTTCCGGAGCTCTACGAACCGCGGGTGCGCTGCACCGGAGCGGCGGTGGGCTACAACCTGGCCGGAGTGCTCGGCGGGGCGGTGACCCCCATCGTCGCCACGGCGCTGTCGGAGGGCGCCCGGCCGCCGTGGGGCGTCGCCGGCTGGCTGACCGGGGTCGCGGTGTTGAGCCTGGCCTGTTTCCTCGCCTTGCCCGAAACGCGGCCGGAGCCGGAGCCGGCGTCCGCGCGGGAGACGCCCGGGGAGGAAGCCGCGCGGGTGTAGGGGGCGGCGCTCGGGCCGCGAAGCCGCCGGTGGACGGGGCCCGCTTCCGGAACTTTGCCCTGACGTCTTTACGGAGTGAGTCCTCACTCATTGACGGAGTGAGGACTCACTCCGTAGTCTCGCAGTCATGACATCACCCGATGGGAACCGAAACCGAACCACCCGCCGCCGCGCCCCCGGCATGTCGCCGGAGCAGCGGCGCGCGATGATCGTCCAGACCACGATCCCGCTGATCGCCGAGTACGGCGCCGCGGTGACCACCGCGAAGGTCGCCCGTGCCGCGGGCATCGGCGAGGGCACGATCTTCCGGGTCTTCGCCGACAAGGACGAGTTGCTTCAGGCCTGCCTGGCGGAGGCGCTCTCCCCCGAGCACGCGGTGCGCGAACTCGACACGATCGAGGTGTCGCAGCCGCTGCCCGACCGACTCGTGGAGGCGGCGCAGGCGTTGCAGGCCCATCTGTCCCGCATGGGCGCGATCGCCGGCTCGCTGCACGCTTTGGGGCACCGCGGTGGCAAGCACCCCGGCACGGTGCGCGGCGCGGGTCGCGAGGAGTCGGCGACCCGTATCCGTGCGGCCCTCGTGGACCTCCTGGAGCCCGACCGGGCCGCGTTGCGACGGCCGCCGGAGCAGATCGCGGCCCTCTTCTTCGGGCTGCTCTTCACCCACGCACATCTGGAGGACGAGGTGGAGCTGACCACACAGGACGTGGTGGAGGTCTTTCTGCACGGCGCGCTCGCGGGCGGCACCAAGTGAGCGCGCGCGGTCGGCGCTCGGGGGTCGTGGGCCTCGCGGTCCTGGCGCCCGTCCTGGTGTGGCTGGTCGCGGACCCGGTGTGGGGCCACCGGCTGCGGATCGCCGACGGTGCGCGGACGCTCGACATCGGCGTGGTGGCGGTGGGGTTAGCCGCGCTGCTGGCGGCACTCGCCGGCTGGGGGCTGTTGGCCGCTCTGGAGCGGTTCGGGATACGTCGCGCCCGCGCCGTCTGGACCGGGGTGGCCGTCGCCGTACTCGCCGTGTCCTTCCTACCGTTGACCGGCGACGGCATGGACGGCGGCACTCGGGGCGCGCTGGCGCTGATGCATCTGGCGGTGGCGGCGGTGCTGATCCCGGGCCTGCGCACGAAGCCTCCCGCCGCGACGTCGCGTCGCCGGCGATGACGGCTGGAGCCGTGCCGGAGCCGTAGGAGAGGTCCGGGGGGGGCGGACGCGAAGTCCAGCGACCGCCCCCCCCTGGAACGCACCGCCGACGACAGCACGCACGCCGGCCTGACCGTCCGCGAGTTCCTCACCACCCACCAGCACGCGCCGATCGTCCGCCTCGTACGCGCCAACGACACCGCGTACACCTTCAGCATCAACCTCAACCGCCCCCGCCGGGACGACTGGGACGAGACGGCATGACCCACCGCCACAACCGCGAGCAGGACCGCGCCGTGCGCGCGTACAAGCGGACCCGCCCCCACATCACCCTGGGACAGGCCCGGCACGCCGTCGCCGAGACGTGGGTGCGGGGCTGGCGGAGCTGCTGCGCCAGGCGAACGGCTGACCGGGCGGCACCCGGAGGACGCCCGCACCCGGGGGACCGGGAGGAGACCGCCCGCGGGGCACGGCCGGCCCGACCTGGACCACCCGGCACCGCAAACGGGCCGGAGGGCCTCAGGCCCTCCGAGACCTCGGGAACAGCAGGAACAGCAGGAACAGTGGGGAGCGGAAGGTCCGCAGGGACCGCAGTCGGCCGAAAGGCCGCAGGCCGGGAGACCGGCGCCTGCGGCCCGGACGGGCTCCGCCGGGGGCGGGCCGTCCGGAACGGTCGCTTCCGTCGCTGGTCCGCGGGCGGACACCCGGGGAGGCACCCGGCCCGTCACCCGCGCGGCCCGAGGACATGCACCGGTGGAGCAGGCCGCCGGCCGTACTACGGTCGGGGGCATGACTACTCTCGCGTCCGACACCGGTGTGGGTCCCCTGCTGAGGGGCTGGCGGGAGCGGCGGCGGGTCAGCCAGCTCGAACTGGCCCTGCGCGCCGACGCCTCGGCCCGGCACATCAGCTTCGTCGAGAACGGGCGTTCCCGCCCCAGCGAGGAGATGATCCTGCGGCTCGCGGAGCACCTGGACGTCCCCGTACGGGAACGCAACGCGCTCCTGCTCGCCGGTGGTTACGCCCCCCGGTACACCGAGACGTCGTACGACGACCCCTCCATGGGCGCCCTGCGCGAAGGACTCCAGCGGCTGCTCCACGGCTACGAGCCGTACCCCGCGATCGTGCTGAACGGGGTCTACGACGTGGTCGCGGCCAACCTGGGGATGACCAGACTGCTGGAGGGGGTCGCCGATCACCTGCTCACGCCACCGCTCAACGGGATCCGCATCGTGCTGCATCCGGACGGCATGGCCCCGCGGATTCTGAATCTCCGCCAATGGCGTTCCCATCTGCTGCACCAGATGGAGAGCCAGATGTCCCTGGTGCGTTCGGACCCGCTGCGCGAGCTGTACGACGAGGTGGCCTCGTACCCCTTCCCCGACGGCCATCCGGACCACGGTCCGGGAGGGGCCGACGCGTCGGGCGACCCGGGCCCCGGACCGGCGATGCCGTGCTTCGCGCTGCCGCTGCGGATCGCGCACCGGGGACGGGAGCTGTCCTTCGTGTCGTCGATCTCCACGTTCAACACCCCGATGGACGTGACGGTCGCCGAGCTGGCCATCGAGACCTTCCTCCCGGCGGACGCGGCGACCGTCGACCACCTGAGTTCCCTCAGCGCCTGATTCCGGCCCCGGCCCGCAGCGCACCCCAGTAGAGACCGGCGAGTCCGGCGGGCACGAGGGCCTGGAAGACGATCCAGACGGTGCCGACGGCGCTCGGGTCCAGCCAGAGGAAGGGAGCGGCGAGACTGGCGGCGGTCCATGCGAGATTGACTTCGATCACCACCTTGACCGCACCGGCGGGCGGCTCCCTGCGGGCCACGATCAGGGCGACACCGATGGTGAAGAGGACGAGGAAGGCCCCGCTGCCGAGGAGGACGTCCGGGTCCACCCCGAGCAGTCTGCCCACCGGGCCGGAGGCGGCGAGGTAGACCGCCGCGGTGGGGGCGGTGACCACGGCGTCGACGGCGAGGAAGCGGCGCAGCATCGTCAGGGGCTCGGTGGTGCGGGCGATGCCGGTCAGGAACGTTGCGGACATGGTGTTCGGCCTCCTGCGGAGTCGTGACATCGGTGCGGGTCCCGGAGCTCTGGACCCCGAGGAGGCCGGCCCCCGGACGGAGTGCGCCGCCCGGGTTCCGGTGGGACAAGGCTGCATCCAGGGGCGGGGCCTCGTCGATTACGCGGGAGGTAATGGGGGTGCGGGCCCGGTGCCCCGGGCGGGGCCGCCGGCCGTTGTCGGCAACACCGTGCAAGGCGCCTCCGGGCCGTGGCCGTTCGCGCCGGGAATCCGCAAAGGGGGGCGGTCGAGTGGTGACACGGCCGCATGCCCTCACCAATGGTGAACGGCTTACCGCCGATCGGGACGTCCTCCACCTCACGGAACGACCGGCTTCCGCGACTACGCAGACTGGATCTCAGGTGCGACACCAAGCCCCGCTCGTGCGCCACTCTGACGTCGTCCTGCGCGATGAACTCACGCATGCACCGGACCACCGAAGAGAGCGTTCCCGCGTCCAGGACCGCGTCCTCTGCGATCGGCACGCTCCTAGGTCTCTTCCCTCGGCCCAGTTGCCCGCGAAGGTGGCGAGTGAGGTTGACCCAGAAGAGCTTCCTCAAGTCGGGATCGTAGACGACTCCGATGACGGGGATCCGGCTCCGGGTCCAATCTTCCACGTGATCGCGACAGGGGATCGCGTATCCGACTGACCTCCGGTACTCGACGCCGCTCTTGACTTGCACGGCGACCAGATCACCCGTGCGCTCACCTCGTTCGGTGAAGCTCAGGTAGCAGTCCTCCCCGTAGTCATTGCCCCCGTCGATCTCCTGACCGACAGGGGGGCCGGGGCGCACCCCTCCGTCACCACCGGGATGCGACCCGCTGACGGTGGGGCGGGCACCGTGCGCCCGCCCCACCGTCCGGGCTCAGACGGTCACGGGCCGGGCGGGCGCCAGGCGGCCCGCCCGGTGCAGGGCGTGCAGCGCCACCGCACTACCGAGCCCCAGGACGCCCAACGCGGCCCAGGGCAACGCGGGGGCTCCGGCGGCGCGGGAGGCGTCGAGTGCCGCACCGGTCACCAGGTTCCCGAGCGTGATGCCGATGCCGCAGACCGTGTTGTAGAAGCCGTAGTGCGTGGCCACCCAGCGGCCCCCGGAGAGACGGACCACGATGTCCATCTCGAACGGGTAGGCGATCATCGTGCCGACGGCCAGGAGCAGCGCGGCCAGTGCGGGCGGCAGCGCGGCGAGCAGCCAGCGCGCGGTGCCCGCTTCGGGGACCGGCAGTGCCGTCGCCACCAGCAGGGGGACGAAGGCCAGGCCCATCACCACGAGGCCGATCGCCACCGCGACTCCGGGCTCCCACCGCGCTCCGCACCAGGCGGTCATCCGGGTCTGACCGAGGATCGTGCACAACCCGGACACCACGAAGAGGAGGGCGACGGCGGCGGTTGCGCCCCCTCCCTCGCCGCCGATCCTGCGCACCTCCAGCGGGAGCGCCAGATAGACCTGGAAGGTGAGGACGTACGACCCGGTCATGGCGAGGGAGAACAGCAGGAAGGAACGGTGGGCGAGGATGTCGCGCCACTGGCGGAGCACCCCGCCCCGGGGCCCGTCCCCCGTTGTCTTCTCCGCGCCCGGTTCCGCGCCCGCGCCTGAGCCCGAACCCGGGTCCGGGTCCGGGTCCTGCGCGGCTTCCCGGGGGCGTGGCGGCAGGGCCTTGATCTGGACGACCGACAGGACGGCGAAGAGTCCCGCCGCGACGAGACAGGTCAGTTGGAAGTCGACCCCGGTCAGCACCAGGCCGACGAGCGGGCCGAGCAGGATGCCCGCCTGGTAGAAGACGTGGAACAGGGCGAAGGCCTCGACCCTGCGGTCCCCCGCGTCCGCCGCCAGGTACGCGCGCACCGCAGGGTTGAAGAGCGCACCCGCCAGACCCGTCAATGCGGACGCGGCGATGAGCGCGGGGACGGAGCTGACCAGTCCGAGGGCGGCGAACCCGACCGTCCGCAGGACGCATCCGGCGACGATCATCGGCTTGTGGCCGAGCCGGTCGGCGAGGGTGCCGCCGACCAGGAACATGCCCTGTTGGCTGAAGTTGCGCACGCCGAGGACGAGGCCGACGACCCAGGCCGCGAGACCGAGGGTGCCGGACAGGTGTGCCGCGAGGTACGGCATCAGCATGTAGAAGCCGAGGTTGATGGTGAACTGGTTGACGAGGAGGAGTTGCACCCCGCGCGGATGGCTACGCAGCTGCGCGAGGGTGCCGGCGGCACCGGTCACCGGGCGCCCTCCGCGCGGGCCGTGCCGGCGTCCGTCCCGGCGACGAGCGGGTCACGCACGTCGACGCACCGGGTCCAGCGGACGACCTCCTTCTCGCCCGCGCTGCCCACCACTTCGGGCGCGGGCGGCGGCGGGCCGGTGAGGAGCCCGTGCCGCGTGCAGTAGTCGTCGTCGTACACGGTCGACAGATAGCGCTGCGGCCCGTCGGGGAAGACCGCCGCGATCCGGGCGTCGGGGGCTTCGGTGCGGGCCAACCAGCCGGCGACGAGCGCGACCGCGCCGACGCTCCAGCCGCCCGTGGCGTAGTGGGAGGCGGCGAGGGTGCGGCAGGTCCACACGGCTTCCGCCGGGGCCACCCAGTGGACTTCGTCGAAGAGTCCGTAGGCCACGTTGCGCGGATGGATGCTGGAGCCGAGGCCGCGCATCAGTCGGGTCCGCGCGGGCTGGCCGAAGATGGTCGAGCCCACGGTGTCGACGCCGACGATCCGGACGTCCGGGTAGAGCTGGCGCAGGACCCGGCCCACGCCGGCCGAGTGTCCGCCGGTGCCGACGCTGCACACGAGGGTGTCGACGTGTCCGAGCTGGGCGGCCAGTTCGAGGGCGAGCGGGGTGTACGCGGTGGTGTTGTCCGGGTTGTTGTACTGGTCGGGGCACCAGGAGCCGGGTTCCCGGGCGAGCAGTTCGGTGACCCGGTCGCGCCGCGCCTGCTGCCAACCGCCCACCGGGTGGGGTTCGGTGACGATGTCGACGCGGGCGCCGTACACGGTGAGGAGGCGGGTCATGGACGGTTCGAGTCCGGGGTCGGTCACCAGGGTGACGGGGTGGTCGTGGACCATTCCGGCGAGCGCCAGTCCGAGTCCGAGGGTGCCGCTGGTCGACTCGACGATCCGGCTCCCGGGGAGCAACGTCCCGCGGGAGCGGGCCCGTTCGACCATGTGGAGGGCGGTCCGGTCCTTGATGCCGCCCGGGTTGAAGCCTTCGAGCTTGGCCCAGAAGCCGCGGTCCCGGGGGGTCAGCGGAGCCGAGACCCGCAGCAGCGGGGTGTTCCCCACCAGCGCGGGCAGGGCCGAACCGGTGGGCGGGGTCGTGGTGGTGTCACGTAGGGACTGCATGTCCTTCGCTTTCCTTCGATGGGTGCACGGGTGCGCTCATCTCGCGCCCCGGCTCCGGAGCGGCGGGTGGTGGGCCGCCGGGGGGCCGGTGCGCGGCGGCCGGGGTTCCGGCCGCGGGAAGGCGGTCTAGATCCGCCACCGCGAGGTGTGGACCAAGGTGGCTCTGCCGGTGCGCCCGTCTATGTGACGGCGCAGGGGGCTGCGGCGGCACGCCCTCGGCACGGCCACCACGGCGACGGCGATCAGTGCGGGGGTACCGGGGGCCGGGGGGAAGTCCGGGGCGGCGACCGGCAGTCGCTGGGCCTGGTCGGTGGCGCACTCCTCGCCGCCGTGGTGGTCGCCGGGCTGGTGGTGTTCGGAGCTGGCGGGCGCGGGGGCGGCCGCCACCGGGAGCGGTCCAGCACCGTGGGCGTCCGGTTCGAGGGGGCCGTGGGCGAGGACGCACCACCCCAGGGCGGCGAGGACGATGCCGCGGACGAGGGCGGTCAGGTGGCGGGCGGGAGGAGGGTGGGGGCCGGGTCGGCGGGGGTGAACGGGCGGGCGGTGCTTGGACAACGGGGTTTCTCCGTACGCCCGTTGACCGCACGGGAGGCCGTGGCCTCGGCGGTTGCAGGGCGCGAAGTGGTGGGGGGTGGCCCTCTCGGACGGGCGGAGGGCAGGACGGTGGAGCGGGGCGCACGGCCGGGGCCGTGCGTGCGCTCTACACCTGTTGGACGACGGTGGAGCCGTGGCCCGCGGCAGCTCCGGGCAGGAGCGCCGGCGGCGTTGGGTGGCCGTCCGGGGCCGAGCGCGCGAGGGCCGCGGGACGGCCACCGGGGTCGACGGCCGGGGCCGGGGCGCTGGGGCCCGACGGCAACGGGCCGGAGGCGCAGTGTTCGCCCGGGTGTGCGGGCGCGTGGTCGCCGTCGGGAGCGGTCCGCTGTACGGGAGTGGCGCATGCGTCGGCCGGTGCGGGGCCGTGGTCCGCGGTGGCGTGGTGCGCAGCGGGGGCGACCCCGAGGTGTGCGGCGGCGTGCCCGGCCGCACTGTCGGCGTACACCCCGTGGGTGAGCACCACGCCGAGCAGCAGCAGGACGAGGGCCGACAACCGCAGCAGGGGCCGGACGGGTTGAACCGCCGACGCGTTGCACAGCGGTGACCGGTTCGTCATCACGCCGTGATCGTAGCGTCCCGGCCCGACCGTCCCGGCCGCCACGCGGGCGCAGGGCGACAACCGGCCAGCTATTGGCCGATGCGCGCGGGCCGCCGGGACCGGGAGCTGGTCGGGAGCGGGAGCCGGGCCGACGGGCGGGGCACCTCCACGGAGCGTGGGGGTGCCCCTGCCGTCAGGCCAGGGTCAGGGTCGCGGCGTGCACCGCGCCGAGGGTTCCCGCAGTGATGCGCAGGCGCAGCGCGGCCCCGGTGCCCAGCACCTGGACCGATGCGTCCTTCGCGGTGACGGCGGCGACCGGGGTGTTCCAGGTCAGGTCGATGGCCGCGCCGTCCCGGAGCGGTCCGCTGACCCGGAGCTCCGCGGTGCTGCCGGTGCGTCGGATCAGCACGGAGGCCGGGGCGCTCACCGAGACGGCACCCGCGGTGCCCGCGAACCAGAAGTTGATCCCCGTGAAGCCCAGCGAGGGGACCGAAACGCCTTGGATCTCGTCGGAGTTGGCGAGGACCTGGAGCCAACCGGTGTCGTCGGCGCGCGCCGCGGTCTGGGCGCCGGTCGCCCCGGGCATGAGGACGTAGGCGTAGGTGGCCCAGGTGGGATCGGTGCCGTGGTCGCACCAGAGGGTGACGTATCGGCGGCTCACCGGGTCCGTGGTGCCGCCCGTGTTGATGTCGGACCAGGCCCCGGTCCGGGTTTCGCGCAGGGCCTTCAGCGGGGCGCCGCCCGGGAAGACGTAGCCGCCGTGTCCGGCCAGGTGCGCCCACCGGGCGGCGGGGAAGGTCGCGGTCCAGCCCTGGGCGGCGGGCTGGGCGGTGCCGTCGACGGTCAGGGTGTGGGTGCCGGCCGCGCCGAGGTTGCGGTTGTCGACGACGGACTCGATGCCGACGCCGTCCCGGGCGTGGATGCCGGCGCCCAGGCACACCACCGCGTCGTCGAGGAAGAACCAGGACTTCTTGGCCTTGAGGGTGGAGGACAGGCCCTTGAGGTACTGGCCGACGGCCCCGTACGTGCCGTCGGTGGCGCCGCCGACCCAGCGCACGTCGGGACGGGCCGCGCCCCAGGCGCCGCCCGCGCCGTCGGCCAACTTCTTCGTGGAGGCCGTCGTGCCGGGCAGCCGGTAGGGATCGACGGTGGGCCAGAAGCTGTCGCTGTACTGGCCGTTCGCGAAGTCGCTGCCCCACCAGTAGAGCATTCCGGAACCGCTGTGCCAGGCGCGGAGGTTCTCGCCGTTCCCGTTCTCGTAGTAGGTGATGCGCCGGGAGGCCATCGAGACGTTCGCTGCCCAGCCGGGGCGACGGTGCACCGCACGGTCCATGGCGGGGAAGAGCCGGTGACCGACCGGCTCGGGGGCGGCCGGCCCGGCGCCGTCGTTGACGGCTTTGAGCCGGGCGAGTTGGGCGACGCCGAGCGCGGGGCTGGTGAGCAGGGGGTTGATGGTCGCGCGGGCTATCCAGCCCTTGACCATCGCGTCCATGCTGCTGCGCTCCGCGGGGGAGCCGCTGCGCGCCAACAGGGCGATGCAGGCGATGATGGCGTGGCCGCGCAGGTGGTCGTCCTGGCGCACGGCCCGGGTGTCGGACTTCTGGAGGCCCCGACTGATGGAACGGCCGGAGACGCTGTCCATGGCGAGGCCGTTGTAGAGGAACGGCGCGTACGCCTGGCCCACGGAGTCCAGTACGATCTGCCGGCCGCTGTCGGTGACCTCCCACTGCGACCCCTTGAGGAGGGTGAACAGCAGGGACAGTCCGCCGAGCATGACGGACCCGTAGGAACCGGTGTAGGGAACGGTGCTGTGCTGGATGAACGACCCGTCGGCGTACAGTCCGTCGCCGGAGGTCACGTAGGGGAAGACGGGGGACAGCGCGTCGCGGGCCGTGGCGATCTTGCCGGGGGTCTTGCCGACGACGCCGCGCAGCGCGAGGACCCGGCACAGGTCGACGCGGTTGGCGCCCGTCGAGGTGCCGGTGTACGAGGCGACCACGCTGTCCGGGACGAAGTGGTCGATCGCGGCCATCCAGTTGGTCAACCGGGCGGCGCCCAGGTGGTCGTAGAGGTGGACGCAGATGTCGAGCAGCGCCTGCGGGATGCCGATCTGCCAGTTGTACCAGTTGCCGTACCGGGCCTGGCCGGCGTTGAACGCCTGGGTGTGCAGGTGGTCGAGGCCGGTCAGCACGTCGGCGAGCAGGCCCGGGTCGCCGGTGAGCCCGGTGCCCGGCTGGGCGTGGGCTTCGGCCAGTGTGCGCAGCCGGTGGTAGCTGATGCCGAGGTTGCCGGAGAAGGTGTACGACTCGGGGTCGAGGTCGGGCTCGGGGTCCGCGTACGGCAGGTCCGGCCACAGGGAACCGTTCGCCGGGTTCATGGTGGTGCGCAGGGTGCCGGCCGTGGCTCCGAGTGCGGTCAGCTTGGCCGCGTACGGGGCGGCGGCGGGGTCGAATCCGGTGCCGAGCACCAACTCGCGCCACTTCAGCCGCAGGACGTCGTACACGTCGGTGGTGGCGTGTGCGGGGAGGGCGGAGACTCCGACGAGCGGAACGGCGGCGGCGGTGGCGATCGAGAGGCGCAGCAGGGTGCGTCGGGAGAGGGCGGGGCGCGGCTGCGGTGCACGGGACGGTCGGGACGCTGCTTCGGACATGGGCAGGACCTCCGGGCGGACGAGCGGCCGGACGGGGGATCCGGCACGCGGGCGTATCGGGGCTGGGGCAGCTGAAGGGGGCTGCGGACAGCCGGGGACGAGCAGGAGCGAGCAGGGGAAGGCGGGGCACGGGGACGGGACGGGGCGACGAGCGCGCGGGAACGTCTGCGGGACCTCCGCGGAAGGGAACGAGAAGGAACGAGAGAGGGGCGAGAAAGGGGCGACGCTCGCAACGCTCAAGAGTGAGCGATTTCTAACATGCCCGCTCAAGAAGCGGCAACGGTCTGCACATCTCAGCACTGAATTGATTGTTCGAACACAAACGTTCACAAACGATCGGCCACCGGCTAGGCTTCGGCTCAGCCGGGGAGGGCCGGCGGGCGGGGGCGGGTCGGTCCCGGGGAACCAGCAACGGGACCCGGGCGACCGAACGGCCCCCGCGGACAAGGACTAAGGAGACCCATTCACGTGCACGCCGAAGAACGGCACCAGGCGATTCTGCGCAGGCTCCGGGAGCACGGCTCGCTGCGGGTCACGGAGTTCGCCGAGGAACTGGGGGTCTCCTCGGTGACCGTCCGCCGTGATGTGGAGGCCCTCGCCGAACGGGGAATGCTGGACCGGGTCCACGGGGGTGCGGTGCAGCGGTCCGGTCGCCGGGAACCCGCGGGCGGCGCCCCGCGCACTCCGCTCGGCGGGACGCCCCGAGCGGTCCCGGCGGGGGGCGCCCCCCGCACCTTCGGGCTGATCGTTCCGGCCGCCGACTACTACTACCCGGACGTCATCAAGGGTGCGCGGGCCGCCGCCGCGGCCCGCGGCATCCGGCTGGTCCTCGGCATCTCCCAGTACAGCCCGGCCGAGGAGCAGGCGCAGGCCGCACAGTTGCTGGAGGACGGGGTCGACGGGCTGCTCATCACCCCGTGCGGTCCGGCGGCTGACCAGGCGTGGCTCAACGCCTTGACGGTTCCGCACCTCCTCGTGGAACGCCGCCCCGGCCCGGGGCTCGCGGACACCGAGAGCGTCGTCACCGATCACGCCGCGGGCGCGCTGGCCGCCGTGCGCCACCTCGCCGACCTCGGTCGCCGCCGCATCGGGCTGCTGCTGCGCGAGGACAGCCCGCACACCCCGCTGGTCGAGGAGGGCTACCTCGCCGGACTCGCCGCGGCCGGACTCGACCCCGCAGCCGCGCTCAGGTTGCGGCTGTCGCCGCCGGGCACCGATCCGGCGGGGCGCTCGGCCCCCGTCGAGCGCTTCGCCGACGCAGCGGCGGCCGGCGAACTCGACGGCGCCCTCGTCCACAACGACCACGACGCGATCGTGCTGCTCCAACGGCTGCGCGCACGGGGGCTGCGCGTCCCCGACGACCTCGCGATCGTGGCGTACGACGACGAGGTCGCCGCCCTCGCCGACATCCCGCTCAGTGCCGTCGCGCCGCCCAAGCTCGCGGTGGGCGCCAGTGCGGTCGGTCTGTTGGCCGATCGGCTCGCCGACCCCGGACGTCCCGGGCACCGGCTCGCGATCCTGCCGGAGCTGCGGGTGCGCGCGTCCAGCGCCCCCACGACCCCGGCGCACCCCGGCACGTAGTCAGCGCCCCGCGCCGACCCGTCCGGCCCCGAACCGTCCCGTAGCGCCTTCGCTCCAGGGGGGTGGTGCGGACCCGCATCCGCCGGTCCGCACCACCGCCCTGCCCTCCGACGCCCCGGCCCACACCCGATTTCTCCCCAGGAGTTCCCGATGTTCCGTGTGTCCCCCGAAGGGTTCTCCCTCGACGGCAGCCCGGTGCGCCTGCTGTCGGGTGCCCTGCACTACTTCCGGACGCTGCCCGAACAGTGGCCCCACCGGCTGGGCCAACTGCGCGCGATGGGCCTCAACTGCGTCGAGACCTACGTTCCGTGGAACCTCCACGAACCGCGGCCGGGCAGCTACGACTTCTCGGGCCCGGCCGACCTGGACCGGTTCCTGACCGCCACCCGGGAGGCCGGACTGCACGCGATCGTGCGGCCCTCCCCCTACATCTGCGCCGAGTGGGAGAACGGCGGGCTGCCCTGGTGGCTGCTCGCCGACCCCGAGGTGCGGGCGCTGCGCTGCCAGGACCCGGGCTTCCTCGCCCGGGTGGAGCGGTGGTTCGACGAACTGCTGCCACGGCTCGTCCCGCACCAGGCCACCCGGGGCGGCAACGTGCTGATGATGCAGATCGAGAACGAGTACGGCTCGTACGGCACCGACACCGGCTATCTGCGCCACGTGGCGGAGCTGATGCGGGAACGGGGCGTCGACGTGCCCCTGTTCACCTCCGACGGGCCCGACGACTTCTTCCTGACCGGCGGCTCGGTGCCGGGGCACCTGGCCACCGTCAACTTCGGCAGCCGGGCCGGCGAGGCGTTCGCGCAACTGGCGGCCGTGCGGCCGGACGATCCGCCGGTGTGCATGGAGTTCTGGTGCGGCTGGTTCGACCACTGGGGGGACGAACACGTCGTCCGCGCCCCCGAGGACGCGGCGGCGGCGCTCGACGAGATCCTGGCGGCGGGCGGGCAGGTGAACCTGTACATGGCCCACGGCGGGACCAACTTCGCCACCTGGGCCGGGGCCAACACCAAGGACCCCGTCACCGGCGAGCGCTACGCACCGACCGTCACCTCCTACGACTACGACGCCCCGATCGACGAGCGCGGCGGGGTGACGGAGAAGTTCCACGCCTTCCGGGAGGTGCTGAGCCGCTACGCGGACGCCCCGCCGCCCGAACCCCTGCCGCTTCCCGCGCTGTTGCCGTCGGGTCGGGTGGAGCTCACCGGTTCCGTGCGCCTCTTCGACGTGCTCGACCGGCTGGGCACCGGGGAGCCGGTGCGCTCCCCCGAGCCGCCCTCGTTCGAGGAACTGGGCCTCGCGCACGGACTCGTGCTCTACGAGACGACCGTCCCGGGGCCGCGCGGCCCCTACCCGCTGTCCGTGCAGGGACTCGCCGACCGGGCCCACCTGTACGTGGACGGTCGACCCAGGGGCGTACTGGAGCGGGACGGGGAGCAGCAGGTGCCCGAGGTGTCGGTGCCGGCCGGCGGGGCGCGGGTGGGACTGCTGGTGGAGTCCATGGGGCGGGTGAACTACGGGATGGGCCTCGGCGACCGCAAGGGGGTGCGTCGGGTGCTGCACACCCAACAGGCCCTGCACGGCTGGTCGGCGCGGGCGGTGGAGCTGGGGCACGGCACGCCCGAGGGTCTGCCCTGGGGTGCGGCCGGCGAGGGGCCGGGGCCCGTCTTCCACCGGGGGCACTTCGAGGCGGCGGAGCCCGCCGACGGGTACCTCGCGCTGCCCGGCTGGACCAAGGGCTACGTCTGGGTCAACGGGTTCTGTCTGGGCCGGTACTGGGACCGCGGACCGCAGCGCACCCTGTACGTCCCCTGGCCGTTGGTGCGCGCCGGACGCAACGAGGTCGTGGTGCTGGAGCTGGACGACGCTCCCCCGTCCCCGGTGGTGGAGTTCCGGGACGCGCCCGACCTGGGCTGATGCACCCTTCCGTTCGTTCGCACACCCGTGTCCGGACATAGCCCTCCTGATCGACCGTCGAACGATCGAAACCGTTCCGAGATGATCGTTCGCTCATTCACTCTTGACCCTGATCGTTTTTGGTCGAAAGATGTTCGCCAACTCGCCGTCATCAATCGGCCTTTTTCGAGGAGTAGTGCAATGAAGCCCACCTCCATCAAGTCCCCCATGGCCCTCGTGGCAGCCGTGGCCTCGTTGGCCCTCGTCGCCGCCTGCGGCAGCGGCGACGAGGACGCGTCGGGCTCCGCCGGAAGCCCGGACAAGCCGGTGACGATCGACTACTGGTCGTGGATGCCGGGCACCAAGGAAACCGCCGAGGCGTTCAACAAGTCGCAGAAGAACGTCCGCGTGCGCTTCTCCGAGGTGCCGGCCGGGCTCGCGGGCGGCTACGACAAGCTCGCCAAGGGGGTGAAGGCGGGCAACGCGCCCGACGTCATGAACGTCGAGTACCAGGCCCTGCCCGACCTGGTCACCCAGGGCCTCATCGCCGATTCCTCCGAACTGCTCGGCGACACGGTGAAGAAGGCACCCCAGCAGGTGCAGGACCTCGTCACCCTCGGCGGCAAACAGTGGGCGGCCCCGTTCGACGTGGCCCCGCAGATGATGTACTACCGCAAGGACCTCTTCGAGAAGCACAAGATCCCGGTCCCCAAGACCTGGACCGAGTACGCCGAGGCCGCCGAGAAGATCAAGAAGGCGGACTCCAAGGCCCGCATCACCGCGTTCTGGAGCGACGACACGGCCACCTGGGCCGCCCTCGCGCAGCAGGCGGGCGCCACCTGGTACACCGCCGAGGGCGACTCCTGGAAGGTCGACATCAACGACGCGGCCACCAACAAGGTCGCCGACTTCTGGGGCGGACTGGTCAAGGACGACCTGGTCTTCAACCACAAGGCGTGGAGCCCCGAGTCGACCAAGGCCACCGCCGACCACCGCGTGTACACGCGGATCAGCGCCTCCTGGGGCGCGGGCGCCCTCAAGACCGAGCAGCCGGACCAGGCGGGCAAGTGGGCCTCGGTGGCGCTGCCCGGTTGGGGGGACGGCAAGACCGGCATGGTGGGCGGCTCCTCCTTCGCCGTGGTCAAGGACAGCAAGAAGGCCGCGGCCGCCGCGGAGTTCGTCACCTGGGCCACGACCTCCGACGAAGCGGTCAAGGCCCGGCTCGCGGCCGGCACCTCCTCCGCGCTGCCCGCCGACGAGAAGCTGCGCGACGTCGCCAAGCAGTCCTTCGACACCGCGTACTTCGACGGTCAGGACCTCTACGCCGCGGCCTCCGAGCAGGTGCCCAACATCAACGCCGGCTGGGTGTGGAGTCCCGTCCACAACGCCACCTCGGTCGAGTTGACGGCGGCGCTCGGCAAGGCCTCCGACGGGGACTTCTCCGCCGCCCTCGCCAAGGGCCAGGCCACCGCCGAGAAGCTCATCAAGGACCGCGGGCTCAAGCTCGCCGAGTGAGGCCCGCCGGGATCCACCGGGCCCGCCCCGACCCCCGGTCGGGGGCGGCCCGGAACCGGCCCCCCGCTCCCCGCACCCCTCGTCACCCACCAAGGAGCCCCTGGTGACCACAAGGCTCTCAGGCGGCGCGTCCGCCGCTGCCCGCCGCGGGCAGCGCGTCGCCGCGACCCTGCTGATAGGCCCGTTCCTCCTGCTCTTCGTCCTCACCCTGATCGTCCCGATCGGCTACGCGGCCTATCTGAGCCTGTTCCGTGAGCAGTCCTCGGGACTCGGCTTCGGGGGCACCGAAACCCTCTTCGCCGGCCTGGGCAACTACACCCGCGCCCTGGCCGACCCCGGCTTCCAACAGGGGTTCGTGCACATCGCCGCCTACTGCGCCGTGTACATCCCGGTGATGATCGGCGGAGCCCTGTTCCTGGCCCTGCTGATCGACTCGGCGCTCGCCCGGGCCAAGCGCTTCTTCCAGCTCGCGGCGTTCCTGCCGCACGCGGTGCCCGGACTGATCGCCGCGATCATCTGGGTCTTCCTCTACACCCCGGGGCTCAGCCCGATCCACCAGTTCCTGGAGTGGTTCGGCACGGAGGCCGACTTCCTGGGGCCGAACGCGATCCTGTTCTCCATGGTCAACGCCGCCGCCTGGCAGTGGATCGGCTACAACATGGTCATCTTCTACGCGGCGCTCCAGGCCATTCCGCGCGAGACGCTGGAGGCCGCGATCGTCGACGGCGCCGGCGGGCTGCGCACCGCGCTGTCCGTCAAGCTGCCGATGATCCGCTCCTCGGTGGTGCTGACCACCCTGTTCACCTGCATCGGCGCGATCCAGTTGTTCACCGAGCCCGAGACGTTCCGGCTGCACGCCCAGGGCCTGTCGCCCGAGTGGTCCCCGACGATGTTCATCTACCAGGCGGCCTTCTCCAAGCACGACTTCGGCCTCGCCGCCGCCGCGTCCCTGTTGCTGGCCCTGCTCGGCATCGCCCTGTCGTTCGTCGTCACCAAGCTCGGCAACCGGTGGAAGGAGGCGTGAGCATGACCACCCTGACCCCCGAGGACGCCCGTCGGACCGCTTCGACGGCGACGTCACCCGCCCAGGAGCCGTCCGGCTCCGGACGGCGGCCCCGCACCCAGCGCTTCTCGCGCGCCGCGGTCAACTCCGTGCTGATCGTGATGTCGTTCTACACCCTGATGCCGGTCCTGTGGCTGCTGTTCGCCGCCACGAAGGACAACGGCGACCTCTTCGGCAAGCCCGGCTTCCAGCTCGGCGACTTCAGCCTGCTGTCCAACCTGTCGGACCTGTTCACCTACCAGGACGGCGTCTTCGGCCGCTGGCTCGCCAACAGCGCCCTGTACTCCCTGGTGGGCTCGGTGCTGTCCACGATGCTGTGCGTCGCGGCGGGCTACGCCTTCGACAAGTACCACTTCGCGGGCAAGGAGCGGATCTACGGCTTCGTCCTGCTCGGCCTGCTGGTGCCGGCGACCGTCGTCTCGCTGCCGATCTACCTGCTCGCCTCCAAGGTGGACCTCGTCAACACCTACTGGGCGGTGCTGATCCCGTCCCTGGCGAACCCGTTCGGCGTCTACCTCTCCCGGGTGTTCTCCGAGGGGTACGTACCGGGCGAGACGCTGGAGGCGGCCCGGATGGACGGCGCCGGGGAGATCCGCACCTTCGTCTCGATCGCGCTGCCGATGCTGAAGCCCGCGTTCATGACGGTGTTCCTCTTCTCCTTCACCGGCAGTTGGAACAGCTTCTTCCTGCCGCTGGTGATGCTCAACGACCAGAACCTGTATCCGGTCGGACTCGGCCTGTTCAACTGGAACGCCAACCTGTCGCAGTACCCGGAGCAGTACGCGCTGTTGATCACCGGCTCGCTCGTGTCGATCCTCCCCCTCGTCCTGGCCTTCCTCTGCCTGCAACGCTACTGGCGCTCGGGCCTGACCGCCGGAGCCGTCAAGTGACCGACGCCGCCACGTCCCCCCACCGCCCGCGGACCGTTCTCGCGATGGCGCCCGAGGTGCGCGACGCCCTGTTCGACGACGAGACGCTGAACCTGCTGACCCAGGTCGCGGACACCGACCCGGCCCTCGTCGTCACCGACTTCCACGACCCCGCGGTGGCACCCGCCCTCGCCGGCGCCGAGGCGCTGTTGACCGGGTGGGAGTGCCCGCCGCTGGACGCGCGGGCACTGGAGCTGATGCCCCGGCTGCGCACCGTCGTGCACGCCGCCGGGTCGGTGAAGCACCACATCACGGACGCGTGCTGGCAACGCGGCATCACGGTCGCCTCCGCCGCGGGGGCGAACGCCGTGCCAGTCGCCGAGTACACGGTCGCGATGGTCCTGCTGGCCGGCAAGGGCGTGCTGCCCGCCGCCGCCGCGTACCGGGCCAAGCGCACCTGGATCAGCCCCATCGACACCATCGGTCGCGGCGGCAACTACCGTCGGACGGTCGGTGTCGTGGGTGCCTCCCGCATCGGCCGCCGGGTGATCGAACTGCTCCGCCCGTACGACCTGGAGGTCCTGCTGTACGACCCGTACGTCGACGCCGAGCAGGCCGCGGCGCTCCGGGTCCGCACGGTGGACCTGGACGTGCTCGCCCGCTCCAGTGACGTGGTCACCATCCACGCCCCCCAACTGCCCGACACCCACCATCTCTTCGACGCCCAGCAGCTGCGGCGGATGCCGGACGGGGCGACGCTGATCAACACGGCGCGCGGCTCCCTGGTGGACACCGAGGCGCTCACGGCGGAACTGGTCAGCGGCCGGTTGAACGCCGTGCTCGACGTCACCCAACCCGAGGTGCTGCCCGCGTCCTCACCCCTGTACGAGCTGCCGAACGTGCTGCTCACCCCGCATGTGGCCGGATCGCTCGGCAACGAGTTGACCCGCATGGCGCGGGCCGCCGTCGACGAACTCGCCCGCTACGCCGCGGGTCTGCCGTTCGCCGACCCGGTGCGCCCGGACGCCCTCGCCCGGTCCGCGTGACCCGTGCGGCCGGTCCGCGCCGGATCGACCCCGGCGCGCACCGGCCGCACGTCCACGCACCCCGTACCCGGTCCCGTCCGCCGCACGGATCCGGACCGCCGCCCGACCGATGTTGGAGTCGCGATGCTCATCCCCCGCCCGGCCGAACTCGACCCCGGTGAGGGCGCGTTCACGATCACGCCCACCACCCCGATCAGCGCCGACCCGCCCTTGGAGCGGGCCGCCCGGTGGCTCCGGAGCACCCTCGCCCCCGCGCTCGGCGGACCCCCGCCCGCCGAGGGGGACGGACCGGCCGTCCGCTTCCGGCACGCCCCGGACCTCGCCGAGGAGGCGTACCGGCTCACGGTCACCCCGGGCGGGGTGCTGGCCGAAGCGAGCGCGCACCCCGGCGCCTTCTACGCGGCGCAGTCGCTGGTGCAGTTGTTGCCGCCCGCGGTGTACCGCAGCGCGGGGGCGCCGCTTGCGCTGAGGCTGCCCGCCGTCACCGTGGCCGACGCGCCCCGGTTCGGTTGGCGCGGCACCCTGATCGACGTGGCCCGGCACTTCCTGCCCAAGCGGGAGGTCCTGCGCTACCTCGACCTGATGGCCCTGCACAAGATCAACGTGCTGCACCTGCACCTGACGGACGACCAGGGGTGGCGGATCGAGATCAAGCGCTATCCCGCGCTCACCGAGACCGGCGGCTGGCGCAAGGGGTCCACCGTGGGGTCGTCGCGCCACGGTCGTCACGAGGACCGTCCGCACGGCGGTTTCTACACCCAGGACGACATCCGCGAGATCGTGGCGTACGCCGCGGAGCGCGCCATCACCGTGGTGCCGGAGATCGACCTCCCCGGTCACACCCAGGCCGCGATCGCCGCCTACCCCGAACTCGGCAACAGCGACGCGCCGGTGGAGGTCCGCACCGCCTGGGGGCCGGGCGAACACGTCCTGAACGCGGAGGAGTCGACGCTCGCGTTCTTCCGGAACGTCTTCGACGAGGTGCTGGAGCTGTTCGACTCCCGGTACGTGTGCATCGGCGGGGACGAGTGCGTGAAGACCGAGTGGCGCAGCGACGCACGGGTCCAGCAGCGGATGCGCGAGCGGGGTCTCGCCGACGAGGACGCCCTCCAGTCCTGGTTCGTGCGGCACTTCGACGAGTACCTGACCGCGCGCGGGCGGGCGCTGTTGGGCTGGGACGAGATCCTGGACGGGGGCCTCGCCGAGGGCGCGACCGTGATGTCGTGGCGGGGCACGGGCGGAGCGGTCGCCGCGGCCCGTGCCGGGCACGACGTCATCGCCTGCCCGCTCACCGACGTCTATTTCGACTACCGCCAGTCGGACGACCCGGACGAGCCGATTCCGGTGGGCTGTGTGATCGGCCTGGCGGACGCCTATGCCTTCGAGCCCGTTCCCGAGGGCCTGTCGCTGAGCGAGACGGGTCATGTCCTCGGTGGTCAGGCGCAGTTGTGGACGGAGCCGGTGGACGGTCCACGGGCCCTCGACTACTTGGCCTTCCCGCGGCTGGCCGCGTTCGCCGAGGCCGTCTGGACGCGCGGACCGCGTGACTACGCGGAGTTCGAGCCGCGGCTGGTCCACCATCTGGCCCGGCTCGACGCGCTCGGGGTGGAGTACCGTCCGCTGGCCGGGCCGCACCCCTGGCAGCGACGTCCCGACGCGCTCGGCTGGCCGCGGTCGCGCGCCGAGATGCTGGACGACGTGTTGGGCGGCCCGGAGCCGACGCCCGGCGACTGACCCGTCCCCTCCCGCGGGGGTAGGGCCGGGTGCGCGGTCCGTTCCGTGCGCGCACCCGGCCGTACCCCGGCACGGGCCTGCCCCGGCTCAGTCCGGGGCGGGCAGCGGTATCGAGGCGAGTCTGGCCGGGTCGACGACGATGTGGATGCCGGTGATCCGGGCTTCGGTGACGGTGAAGGCCATGACGGAGAGAGGGGTTCCGTCGGGGCGCCAGGACAGGTAGCCGGGGACGCCGTTGACGAGCACGGGTCGGTGGCGGGCGACCTCGCCCGAGAACCTGCGGGCGCCGGCGGCGACCTCGGTGGCGCCGAGGGTGACGACCACGCCGTCCGGGGTGTCGACGGTCAGCTTCACGTCCGGGGCGAGGACGCGCAGGAGCGCTTCGAAGTCGCCGCCGCGGGCGGCGGCGCGGAAGGCCCGGACGACCTCCCGGTGCTCGCGGCCGGGCGCCGTCGTCCGGTCCGCGGCGTGGACCTTGCGACGGGCGCGGCTGGCGGTCATCTTGGCGGCGTCGGCGGAGGTGCCCAGGATCTGGCCGATCTCGCGGAACGGGACCGCGAACATGTCGTGGAGGACGAACGCCAGGCGTTCGCTCGGGCTGAGCGAGTCGAGCACGACGAGCAGGGCGAGGCCGACCGCATCGGCCAGCGCCACCTGCTCGTCGGGCGCGGGGTCGTCGGCGGGCGTCACCACGAGGTCCGCGCACTCCTTCCCGTAGGCGGTTTCGGGGCGGGCCCGACGGGTCCTCAGGAGGTCCAGGCTGAGGCGACCGACCACGGTGGTCAGCCAGCCCGCGAGGTTGTCGATGGTCGCCGCGTCCTGGCGGACGAGGCGCATCCACGCTTCTTGCACCACGTCCTCGGCGTCGGCGTGCGTGCCCAGCACGCGGTACGCGACGGCGCGCAGCCGTTCGCGCTGGGCTTCGAACGCCTCGGTCACGGGGTCGGCCGGGCGGGCGGTCACGGCTTCCGCTGCTGACGGAGCGAGACCCGGTTGCCGTCCGGGTCGACCGCCTCGATGCGGACCCCGAACGGATAGTCCTCGGGTGCGGACTGTTCGAAGACGACGCCGCGCCGGCGCAGGATCTCGACGTCCTTGCGCAGATCGTCGGATTCGAGGACCAGCGGCCCGGGCGAGGCCTGTGGGTCCGGGTCGCCCGGCTGCCCCGCGGCCGTCGCGTGCGGCCACAGGATGATCTGCACCGGGCCGTCGGGAACGCTGACGGTGAGGAAGCGCCCGTCGGGACCCGGGAAGTCGATCCGCTTCTCCAGGCCGAGCCCCTCGGTGTAGAACGCCAGCGCGCGGTCCTGATCGGTGACGTAGACCGTCACGTACATGAGGTTGCTCAACATCCGGTTCTCGATTCACTCGTTGCCGAGAGGACCGTTCGTTTCGGTCCTCGGCCCTATGACGAGTGCCGACGGGAGAAGGTAACCGGACCGGTGTGCCCACCGTCGTGACCAACCGGCCCCGCTCGGTCGGGACGCGGTACGAGTCGGGGGCCCGCGGTGTCCCGGGTGCGGTCGAAACGGACGGTGCGGCCGTCCGGCAGGTCGATCTCCACCCGGGTCTCCCGGACCCGCAGGGTGAGGGGCGGCGGGGCGGCCAGGTCGAGGGGGGCCGCACTGAGGACCGCGCAACTCGCGTACAGGGCGGTGCCACCGGGGTGGTCCGCCGTCAGGTACGGGAGGGCGGCGTGGCGGCCCAGCGCGTTCACGCCCTCGGCCTCGCTGACGCCGAGTCGGTCGTGACCGTGCAGCGGGGCGAGGGCGCTGACGGTGCCGTCGACGCGCACGGCGCTGGCCCAACGGCCGGTTCCGGTCGCCGGCGGGGAGGCGGCGGCCAGCGGGTGGCCGCCCTCCCGGACCCGCCAGCCCGCGGGGGCGGTGACCGCGTGCAGACGTATCTCGAACCGCCCGTGGGCGACGGTGTGGGTCTCCACCCGGACGTCGGGTTCCGGCGTCACGGTGTCGTCCGCACCCGGTCGCAGCGGCACGTACCGGGAGCCGGCCGTGGCCCAGGTGTCGCCGCGCACGGTGCCGAGCGGGGTGAGCGGGCCGCGGCGCAGGGTGGTGCCGTCGGGCGTGGTGAGGACCAGTTGGTTGTCGGGCCGGTGTTCGGAGGGCTCGATCCAGGGGCCGGTCGTGGTGGAGTACGCGAGGCGGGCGTAGAAGGGGTCGTCGCCGTGCGAGCCGAGTCCCGCTCCGTCGCTGCCGTGGTTGTGCAGCCGGACGATGCCGTCGACCGCCGTGCCCTGGACGAGCCAGTTCGCCGGGGCGACCCGGGTCAGGGTGTCCGCCCGTTCGACCGGCAGCGGCTCTTCGGGCGCCGTCCACACCGGGTGGGTGGCGGGCAGCAGGAGTCCGAGGAAGCCCTTGGCCGCCCAGTAGGGCGAGGCGGGGCCCGAGTAGGGCTGGGTCATGGGCAGGAACGCGTCGTACCACCCGAGGGACAGCAGTCCGTCGGGTCCGGGGGCGCCGCGGTCCGCGAAGTGCCGCAGCACGCCGGTGGCGGCGCGGCGGGTGAGCCCGGGAGCGAGCGGTGAGCAGTCGAAGAGGGCGCCGGTCCACAGCGGTGCGGCGGCGGCGAAGCGGTAGGTGAGGGAGCGGCCCTGGTGGAGGGGTGCGCCGTCGGCGCCGACCAGGTGGACGTAGTCCGTGAGGAAGCGGTGCAGCCGCGCGCGGTAGGTGGCGGCCCGTTCCTCGGCGAGCGCCCGGCGCGGTCCCCCGCTGGCCATGCGGGTCCACATCAGCGGATACAGGTGCAGCGCCCAGCCGTTGTAGTGGTCGATGCGGCGTCTGTCGCCGTCGGTGTACCAGCCGTCGCCCAGGTACCAGCCCTCCAGGGCGTCGAGGCCGCGCACGATCTCGTCGTGGCGGTGCTCGGCGCCGGCGGAGCACAGGAACTCCTCGACCAGGGTCTGGAAGAGCATCCAGTTGTTGGGGACGGTGCGGCGCCCCACGAATCCGCCGAGCCAGTCGAGGACGTGTTCCCGGGCGCCCGGGTCCAGTGCGTCCCAGAGCCAGGGGCGGGTCAGGTGCAGGGCCAGCGCCACGGACGCGGCCTCGACCATGGGTTGGCCGCGGTCCGCGGAGATCCTGGGCCAGGCTTCGGGGTGGTCCGGGTCGGCGCCGGCCGTCAGCCCCGAGGCGTACCGGTCGAGCAGGGCGGTCGCCTCGGGGCCGGTGCCCCGGGCCCCGGCGATGCGCAGTGCCGCGAGGAGGAAGGTCCGGGCGAAGCCTTCCAGGGCGTCCGAGTCGGGTCCCGACCAGGAGCTCCGGCCGGGGAGTTCGATGCGGGCGAAGGAGGGCGAGGCATGGCGGGTGACGGCGCTCAGCAGGGCGTCGGCGGCCCGCTCGCAGCGCGCCCGGTCCCATCCCGCGTCGGCCGGTCGTCCGGTGTCGTCGGCGGTCATGCGGTCCCCCGTTTCGTGGAGCGGAGCGCCGGCCGGTCCGGGGCGGGGCCCGTCCATGGCGTGAACGCCCGGGCACCGCACGGCCAGGGCACCGCCCCACCCCCCACCCCAATAGCTCACAGTAAGCACCAAAAGTTACCATGAACAGACGGATTCCCACATGGCCGAGGAGAGGTTCCGCACGTCACGGCAGCACCTACGATGCCGTCGTGACGATCGCTTACACCTGGCGCGGAGACTTCGCCGACGAGGACGTCAACCTCCTGCACGCGGAGGGGTTCGGGCACCCGGTGCTGCCCATCGGCTGGCACGCCCAGGTCCACCGGCACAGCCTCGGTTGGGTCTGCGCCCGGAGCGGGGGGCGGCTCGTCGGCTTCGTGAACGTCGCCTGGGACGGCGGGGTGCACGCCTTCGTCCTCGACACCGTGGTCACCGCGGAGCTGCGCGGACGGGGCATCGGCGGCGGACTCGTGGCCGAGGCCGTCCGCGGCGCCCGGGCGGCGGGCTGTGAGTGGTTGCACGTCGACTTCGACGACCATCTGCACGGGTTCTACGTCGACGCGTGCGGTTTCGCTCCCACCCCGGCGGGGCTGATCGCGCTCTAGTACGGACGAGGGCGGGGGGCGCGGCACCGCTGCCACGCCCCCCGCCCGCCCGTTCCGTCAAGCCGGATGTCACTCCGTGAAGTCGACCCCGCTGCCGCGCCGGGACCGGTCGACGGAGAGCGTGAAGACGTCGGGCCGGCCGTAGTGACCGGCCACGTCCAGGTCGAGGGCCTCCTCGTAGCGGCGTCCCGTGTCCAGGGTGGCCGTGATGAGGCGGGCCTCGTCGTAGACCGGTTCGACGATCCAGGAGCCGTCCGGTCCCACGATGCTCGAACCGCCGGTGAAGAGCGGCCCGTCGGCCGGGGCGTCCGGGCCGACGCCCGCCCGGTAGGCGTCCAGCAGGTCGGCCGGCACGTCGTCGGTGGAGAGCACCAGCCCGGCCGAGACCACGAAGCAGCGGCCCTCCAACGCGTAGGAACGCGCGGCGATCACATGGCTCTCCGGCATGTCGGGCCAGGCGGCGACGTGGATCTCCTCGTTCTGTGCGTGCAGCGCGTGCCGGGCCAGGGGGTGGAAGTGCTCCCAGCACACCAGGGACCCCACCCGTCCGGCCGGGGTGTCCACGACCCGCAGCCCCGCCCCGTCGCCCGCCGCCCAGACGATGCGTTCGGTGTGCGTCGGGGTGAGCTTGCGGTGCACGTTGAGCGTGCCGCCGTCCGGGCCGATGGTGACCAGGGAGTTGTAGAGGGACCCGGAGGACCGGGCCGCCCGCTCGTTGAGTCCCAGGACGACGGTCACCCCGTGCTCCCGGGCCGCCGTCCGGACGGGTGCGAGCGCGTCGTCCCCGCCCTCGTGGTCCAGGACGGGACTCTGGTCGAGCAGCCGTGCGTGCCAGTGCCGCGCCTCGGCGTCCCGCCAGCCCGCGAGGCCGAACACCCACGCCGGGTAGCAGGTGAGCCAGGTCTCGGGGAAGACGACGAGGTCCGCACCGGCCCGCGCGGCCTCTGTCACATGGGCGGTGGCGCGGCGCAGGGAGGTGTCGAGGTCCAGCAGGGCCGGTGGCTGCTGGACGATGGCGACCGTGGTGCTCATGGCTGCTCCTGTGCTCCGGGTCCCGGGGTGCCCGGGCGTCCGGGGGGTGGGGCGTACAGCGCGGGCCGACGGTCCGCGTGGACGTCGTTGTGTTCGCTGATGGCCTTGTTCCGGGCCTCGGCGAGGTCGAGCGTCGCGGTGACGACCGCTTCCTCGCCCAGGCGCAGCGGGGCCACCGGGTAGCCGTCGGCGTCGATGATCGCGCTGCCGCCGAGCCAGTCCTGGCCCCGTTCGGTGCCGGTGCGGTCGGCGACCGCGACGAACATCCGGTTGACGGCGGCGTCGGCCTGGACGCGGACGACCTCACCGGGTCGTTCGCCCTCCGGCCGCGGGTACAGCGGCCAGTTGACGGGTCCGCAGAGCAGTTCGGCGCCGGCCAGGGCCGCCAGCCGCACCCACTCGGGGAACTCCAGGTCGTAGCAGACCATGAAGCCGATCCGGCCGTGGGCGGTGTCGACCACGGGCGGGGGCCGGTCCCCGGGGGTGAAGCCCCAGGTCTTCTCGCCGTTCCACAGATGGGCCTTGCGGTAGGCGGCGCGCAGTCCGGTGGCGTCGACGAGGACGGCCGCGTTGTAGGCCCGGCCGTCCTCGCCCAGTTCCGCGAATCCGCTGACGATGACCAGGTCCCGGCGGGCCGCGAGCGCCTCCCACTCCCTCAGGGTGGGGCCGTCCAGCGGTTCGGCCGCCGCGAGCAGTTCGTCCGCGTCGGTGAAGACGTAGCCGGTGTTGGCCAGCTCCGGCAGGACCACGATGCGCGCACCCCGGTCCGCGGCCTCCTCGACGGCCTCGCGGATGCGTCGCCGGTTGCCTTCGGCGTCACCGACCTGCGGGGCGATCTGGCAGACGGCGACCGTGACCGGCGTGCGCTCGGGCGCGGCGGACCGGGGTGGGTGCTGGGTCATCGGGCGGGTCCCTCCAGTTCGGCTTCGCTGGCCACCCGGGCGGCGGCCTCGGCGTCACGGTCCAGGTTCCGCGAGAACAGCAGGTACAGCACGCCGGAGACGGTCAGACCGACGACGAACGAGAAGTCCGCGCCGCCGAGCGCGTCCGCGACCGGGCCGACGTAGAAGGTGGTGGAGAAGAACGGGATCATCGCGACGAACCCGAGGACGTAGGCGGTGACGCCCCGCCAGGCCCAGCGGCCGTAGATGCCGTCCGGCTTGAGGATCTCGGCGATGGCGTACTTGCCGCGGCGCACGAAGTAGAAGTCGACCAGGTTCACCGCGGTCCACGGGACGAGGAAGTACAGCATCATCAGCACGAAGTTGTTGAAGCTGCCGATGTAGTCGTCCGGGATCAGCAGGGCCACCACCAGGGACACGACGCCGACGACCACCAGTCCGACGATCCTCAGCCGCACCGTCGGGCGCACCTTGCGGAAGCCGTCCAGCGCGCTGGCTCCGGTGAGCATCGCCCCGTAGGCGTTGACGCCCATGATGGAGATCAGTGCGAGCACCGAGGTCATCACGACGATCAGGCCGAAGCCGGGGAAGAGCAGGTCGCCGACTTCGCGCAGGGCGAGGATCGGGTCCGGGTCGGGGAGGTAGCTGGCGAGGATCGCGCCGAGTGACATCAGCCAGACGGCGGAGAACGCGGCGCCGGCGTAGACGGCGGTGATCAGCTTGCGTGCGGGGGCGTTCGCCGGGAGGTAGCGGGTGTAGTCGGAGACGTAGACCGAGTAGCTGATGTTGTAGCCGGCGGCGAGGGAGAACTGGACCAGGAACGCCGTCAGGTCCCAGCCCGCGGTGGCGGCGGGCACGTCCGCGCCCACGGGGTTGCCGCCGAAGTGGACGATCGCCACGACCGTCAGGATCGCGAACACCACGACGAGCAGGTACGTCAGCCAGCGCTGCACGAAGTGCAGCAGGTCGTGGCCGACCACGGCGATGACGATGGAGACCGCGATCAGCACCGGGTACCAGAAGAGCTTGCCGTCGGGCAGCAGGAGGCCGAGGCCCTGCTCGGCGAGGACCGTGTCGAAGACCAGGAAGCCGACGTAGACGAACACGGTGGCGGCGAACGGCACGGTGGATCCGCGGCTGCCGAACTGGGCCCTCGACTGGATCATCTGCGGCAGGCCCATCCGCGGGCCCTGGTTGGCGTGGAAGGCCATGAAGAACGTGCCGGCGCCGACGCCGAGCACGATCGCCAGCACGCTGTACCAGACGCTCAACCCCATCGAGGCGCCGACGAAGCCGGCGACCATCGTGGGGAGGACGAAGTTCCCGGTGAACCAGAACGGTCCCTGGTGCCACACCTTGCCGTGCCGCTCGGAGCTGGGCACGTAGTCGATCGAGTGCTGCTCGATCGCGGATTCGCGCTGGGTCGCGGTTTCCGAGGAGGACATCGCCATCCCCTATCGCTCGTGGTGCCGGGCGTCCGGCGGGGGCAGGTGGTCGGGCGTCATCGCGGAGAGGATCTCGTACGCGGCGTGGGCCGCGGCGACGGCGGTGAGCTGGGCGTGGTCGTAGGCGGGGGCCACCTCGACGACGTCCGCGCCGACCAGCCGCACCGCGCGCAGGGCACGGATCATCGCGAGGAGTTCGCGGCTGGTCATGCCGCCGGCCTCGGGGGTCCCGGTGCCGGGGGCGTGTGCCGGGTCGAGGACGTCGATGTCGATGGACAGGTAGACGGGGCGGTCGCCCAGGCGGTCCAGCATGCGTGCGATCGCGCGGGCCAGGCCCTCCGCCTCGATCTCGGGGCTGGAGATGACGGCGAACCCGAGGCGCTCGTCGTCCCGGAGGTCCTGGCGGGAGTACAGGGGTCCGCGGGTGCCCACGTGGAGGCTCGCGGTGAGGTCGATGAGCCCCTCTTCGGACGCGCGGCGGAAGGGCGTGCCGTGGGTGACCGGGGCACCGAAGTAGGTGTCCCAGGTGTCGAGGTGCGCGTCGAAGTGGAGGACGGCGACCGGTCCGTGCCGTTCGGCGACGGCGCGCAGCAGCGGGAGCGCGATGGTGTGGTCGCCGCCGAGGGTGAGCAGGCGGGTGCCGTCCGCGGTCAGCTCCCGGGCGGCGGTGTGGATCTGGGTGACCGCCTCGTCGAGGCTGAACGGGTTGGCGGCGATGTCGCCCGCGTCGGCGATCTGCTGGGCCGCGAAGGGTTCCACGTCCTGCGCCGGGTTGTACGGCCGCAGCAGCCTGGACGCCTCACGGATGTGTGACGGTCCGAAGCGCGCGCCCGGTCGGTAGCTGACGCCGCTGTCGAACGGGACGCCGACGACGGCGATGTCCGCGCGCGGTACGTCTTCGAGGCGGGGGAGCCGCGCGAAGGTCGCGAGGCCCGCGTACCGGGGGCTGGCACTCGCGTCCGGGGGGCCGATCGGGGGTTCGACGGAGTTCATCGGGATCTCGGATCTGTTCCAGGAGGGAAGTTACCTATACACAACAAAGAATGCTTATTAGGCAACTTGTATTCCGGGTAGTGTTGCCCTGGGTCACCACCCTGTCAAGGGTCGTCCGTGAGTCGTCCGAGCGACGCGAGGAGTTCGATGAGAGCGCTGCACCCGACGCCGTCCGGCGATCCGGTCCGCGTGGGGGCGCGTCTGCGGGCGTCCCGCAAGGCCCAGGGCCTCACCATCGAGCAGGTTGCCGCCGCCACCGGCCTGACCAGGGGTTTCCTCAGCCGGGTCGAGCGCGACGAGACCTCGCCGAGCGTCACCACCCTGGTCACCCTGTGTCAGGTGCTGTCACTGCCGGTCGGTTCGCTCTTCGAGGACGCCGACACCGAGGTCGTCCGACTGGCGGATGCCCCGCACCTGAACATGGGCGGTCAGGGTGTCGTCGACCGCATGGTCACGCCCCGTGCCCAGTCGAAGATCCAGATCCTGCGTTCCCGACTCGAAATGGGCGCGCACGGGGGCGAACGGCTGTACACGATCAACTGTGACGTCGAGGTCCTGCACATCGTCAGCGGCGAGGTCGCGGTGCAGTTCACGGACCGTACGGAGACCCTGGCCGCCGGGGACACCCTGACCTTCTCCGGCCGCGAACCGCACACCTGGCGCAACGTGGGCCCGGGGCCCGCCGAGGTCACCTGGACCTTCGTGCCGGCCCCCTGGAGCGGCTCCCGCTGACCGACCGGTCCCACCCGCCCGACCCCGGGCGGACTGCCGGATTCCCCCAGGGCCGATTGAGTACGACAGCTCACGCGCCCCGCCCCGGCCGCTCCGTAGCGTTCCCGCCATGAACAGACCGAACGCCCACCGGGCCGGGGCACCGCGGGTGGGCATCACTTCCGTGGGCGCCTTCCTCCCGCACCGGGTCGTGGAATCCGAGCAGTTGCGGCAGCGGGTGGCCGCGGCCAGTGGACTGCCGCTGCCCGACGGGGTCTTCACCCGGGCCACCGGGATCGCGACCCGCAGGGCCGCGGGCCCCGACGAGTTCGCCTCCACCCTGGCCTCGGCCGCCGCCCGGGTCGCCCTGCGCCGGGCCGCCCTGGACCCCGCGGACATCGACCTGTTGCTGTTCGCCTCCGCCTCGCGCGACGTGGCCGAGCCCGCGACCGCGCACATCGTGCAGGACGAACTGGGCTCCCGCGCCCACGCGCTGGACCTCACCAACGCCTGCAACAGCTTCGTCAACGGCATCGACACCGCCCGCGCGATGATCCTCGCCGGGCGGGCCCGGCGCGCCCTGGTGGTGACCGGCGAGACGCCCAGCCGCGCCGTGCGCCACGACCCCGCCGACCTGGCCGGGTTCCGTGACGCGTTCGCCGGCTACACCTTCGGGGACGCCGGTGCGGCGGTCGTCCTGGAGGAGGTGTCCTCGGGCGGCATCCTCGACGTGGACACCGTCACCCACTCCGAGCACTGGCGGGTCGGCGGCATACCGGGCGGCGGCTCACGCCACCCGAGGGGCGACGAGCACACCTACTTCCGCGGGGAGGGGAGCGCGTTGCGGGAGGTGTTCGAGGACGTCGGCACCGAGGTGCTGGACCGGATGCGCGCCCGCACCGGGCTGGAGTGGACGGACTTCCGGCACGTCCTGGTCCACCAGGTCACCGCGCCCTACCTGGAGCGCTTCTCGGAGTTGACCGGCGTGCCCCGGGACCGGCTGGTGGTCACCGTCGGCGAACTCGGCAATCTGGCCAGTGCCACCCTCGGCGTGCAACTCGACCGCGTGCACGACGGGTTGTCGCCCGGCGACCGGGTGCTGTTCGTGGGCCTGGGCGGCGGCGTCAGCATCATGACGATGGTCTGGGAGAAGGCATGAGCGACCTGTGGGTGGTGGTGCCCGCCCACCGCGAGGCCGCGCGCATCGGCGGCGCCCTGGAGGCGCTGGCCGCCCAACACGACCGGGACTTCACCCTCGTCGTGGTGGACAACGCCTCCGGGGACGACACCGCCGCGATCGCCCGTGCCTTCGCCCGGCGCGCACCGTTCCCCGTGCACGTGCTCCACGAACCCGACAAGGGCGTGGGCTGCGCGGTGGACACCGGCTTCCGGTTCGCGATCGGGCGCGGGGCCCGGCTCCTCGCCCGCACCGACGCCGACTGTCTGCCGCACCCCGGTTGGACGGCCGCCGCCCGGGCGGCGGCGGACCGCGGGGCGGGTCTGGTCTGCGGCCGGATCGAAGCCCGGCGCGACGAACACGGACCGCTCGGCCGGGCCGCGTTCCGCGCGTTGGTCCTCGCGGCCGCGTTCTTCGGCCGGGTGCGTCCCGCGCACCGCCGCAGCCACGGCTACCGCTGTGCGTACCGGATGCACGCGGGCAACAACATGGCCGTCACCGCCCGGCTGTACGAGGCGGTCGGCGGCATGCCCCGGCGGCCCTCCCCCACGGACCGGCTCTTCCTCAACCGGGTGCGGCGCCACACCACGGCCATCGTGCACGCCCGCGACATGGTGGTGGAGAACTCCACCCGACGGCTGCGCGCCTACGGCGTCCTCGGCACCGCCCGCTGGTACCTCGACCGGGGTCCCGGTGCTCATGGAGAGGACCCGCGCTGATGTTCGAACGGCTCGACCACGCGCTGCGGGCCGCCCCGGACCGCCCCGCCGTGCTCGGCACCACCCGCCGCGGCACGGTCCGCACCTGGATCACCCGGGGTGACCTGGCGGACCTCGCCGACCGGTACGCCGAGGGCCTGGGGGCCCGGGGCGTCGGGCGCGGCGGCACGATCGGGGTCGCCGTGCGCCCCGGGCCGAGGGCCCTGGCCGTGCTGCTGGCCGCGCACCGCGTCGGAGCACGCGTCGCCGTACTCGATCCGGGCGCCGGTCCGGACGTGCTGCGGGCCCGGCTCGCCCTGGCCCGCCCGGACCTCGTCCTGGCCGATGCCGTCGCACAGGCCGCCGCCGGGTGGGGCGGGGCCCTGGCCCGCCGGGCCCGTCTCGTCCTGCCGGACCTGGCCCAGTGGGGTCCGGTGGCCACGGTCGGCCCCCGCCTACCGGGCTGCGCCCCCGCCCTGCGCGGAACGCCCGGCAACAGGACGCCGCCCCGGTACACCGGGGGCGACGGGGACGCCGTGATCGTCTTCACCTCCGGCACCACCGACCGTCCGCGGGCCGTGGTGCACACCCGGTCCTCGCTGGCCGCGGGCATGGCGGCGGTCACGGACCTGGTGCGCCCCGTGCCCGGCACGCCGGTGCTCGGCGGCACGCTCTTCGTCCTCGTGCCGTCCCTGGCCGCCGGCGCACCGGTCGCGCTGCCGGCGCGCGGGCCCCGGGCACTGGCCCGACAACTGCGTCGGCTGGACCCCCAGGCCACCTATCTGACGCCACCTCAGCTACGGGCGGCGCTCGCTGCCGGAGCCCGCTTCGGCGGACGGGTGTGGACCGGCTCGGCCCCGGCCAGCGAGGATCTGCTCACCCGGGTCAAGGCCGCCGGGGCCCACCAGGCGTGGGGGGTGTACGCGCTCACCGAGTTGTTCCCCGCCGCGGCCGTGGAACAGGCGGACAAGGCCGCCTTCACCGGCTCCGGCGACCTGGTGGGGGCGCCGCTGCCCGGGGTGTCCGCCACCGTCTCGGCCGACGGGGAACTGCTGCTGGCCGGTCCCGCCGCACGTCACCGCTACCTCGGTGCGGAGCCCGACCCCCGGGTGGCCACCGGGGACCGGGCCCGCATCGACGACGGACGGATCGTGCTGGCGGGACGCTGCAAGGACATGGTGCTGCGCCGGGCGGAGAACATCTACCCCGGCCTGTACGAGCCGGCCCTGCACGTCCCGGGCGTCGAACTCGCCCTCCTCGTGGGCGTTCCGGCGGGGGACGGTGACGAACGGCTGGTCGCCGTGGTGCAGAGCGGTCGGGGGGCCGACCCGCGCCGGGTGCGCACCGCGCTCGCCGAGGTGTTCGACCGGATGGGGACCGCCCGCCCGGACACCTTGCTGCTCACCGAGGTCCCGCTGTCCGGCCGGTCCCGCAAGCCCGACCGGGCGGCCACCGCCCGGCTCGCCGCCGACCGCCCCGGGGTGCCCGTCCGATGACGGCGCCGGCACCCCGACCGTCCGCCCCGCGGGGGCCGGACGCTTCCCACCGACCCGTACGAGACGGACGTCCGATGACCGCTCCCCCGACCGCCGCTCCCCCGGGAACCCGCGCCGCCCGACGACGCGACCGGCGCGTCTACACCCGTTCCCATCCGGTGCTGTTCGCGCTGCTGGCCGCCACCCGGGGCCGCCCGGTCACTCGGCTGGGCCGTGCGGTCCTCGTCCAGGACGGCGTCCCCTACCGGGAGGCGCTGACGCGCGTCCCCCTGGACCGGACCGCCGCCGGCACCACGGGCGGTGCCGCGCGTGAACTCTCCGACGGCGGGACGCTGTTCGACCAGACGGGGGCGGAGCACCGGGGGGCCCGCCGGGCCGTCGCAGCGGATCTCGGCGCGGTCGGGGTGGATCAACTGCGCCCGGTGTGGCGGCGGTTGCTGGAAGAGGAGCTGACCCCGCTCGGCGCCGGCGGGACCGTGGACCTGGTGGACGTGGCCCGGGTCCTGTCCGGGGCGACGGTGTGCGCCCTGCTGGGGAGCGCCGCCGACCCGCGGGAGCTGGCCGCGGCGGCGACGACCGCAGCGGCCGCCGCGGTCCGCGATCACCTCCCGGGGCCCCGGTTCGCCCACCGGACACGGGCCGCCGTGGAAGCCGCCGCCCGGCTGGAGCACCTGCTCGACCCGGGCGGCCACCGGCCGGACGCCGCGCTCCGGGCGGTGCTCGCCGTGGCCGCCGTCACCACCACCGTCGCCGCGCTGCCCCGGGCGGCGGCCTGGTGCGCGGACGCCCGGCTGTGGGACCAGGCGGCCGACGATCGGCTGCGGCCCGCCCTGGTCGGCGAACTGCTCCGGGTCACCGCGCCTTCCCCGCTGCTGCCGCGCGTGGCGGCGGCCGACGCCCGGTTGGGCGGGCGACCGGTACGGGCCGGGGACCGGCTGCTCCTGGTGGCCCGGCACGCGGTGCGCGCCCACGACGCCCCGCCCGATGCCCACCACCCGGTCGAACCCGCCGTGGCGCAGCTGGTGTTCGGGGCCGGTCCGCACGCCTGCCCGGGCGCCCGGCTGGCCCGCACCCAACTCGACGACGCGCTCGCCGCACTCGCCGCACACCGGCCCACCGTGGTGCGGGCCCGGGTGGACCGGCGGGCCGCACTGCCCGGCTGGCGGTCGCTCACCGTCCGGTCCGGCGCCCACGACGGGCGCGGGGAGCAGTCGTGACGGTGGTCGCCGTGACCGGGGCGAGCGGGTTCTGCGGCTCGCACGTCGCCGTCGCCGCTGCGGCCCGGGGGATGGCGGTGCGGTGCGTGGGACGCCGCCCGGGGCCGGTCGGTCGGCACCTCCCCTGGGACGCCACCCGCGGGCTTCCCGACCTCGGCGGCGCGGAGGTCGTCGTCCACTGTGCGGCGGCGGTCGGCGACCCCGTGCCCGGCTCGCCCGCGGAGCGGCTGATGCACGCGGTGAACGTCGACGGAACGGCCCGGCTGCTGGAGGCCGCCGCCGGGCGCCCGGTGGTCTGGGTGAGCAGCGCCAGTGTGTACGAACCGCGGGCCACCCGGTCCCCGATCACGGAGGACCACCCGGTGCGCGGGCAGCTCAACGCGTACGGGCGCACCAAGGCGGCCGGTGAGGCCCTGGCGCTTGCCGCGGGGGCGGTGGTGCTGCGCCCGCGCGCGGTCTACGGGGACGGGGACCCGCATCTGGTGCCCCGGCTGTTGGGCCGGGTCCGGCGCGGTCTGCTGCTGTTGCCGGGGGACGACGTACCGCTCAGTCTGACCGCGGTGGAGAACCTGGCCGAGGCGTGCGTGGTGGCGGCCGGGTGGCCGCCGGGCGCCTACAACATCGCCGACCCGGTGGCGTACCGACGGGACGAGGCGGTCGCGAGGGTGCTGCGCGCGCACGGCGTGCGGGCGCGGATCGGCCGGGTTCCGCTGCCCCTGGCGCACGCGGCGGCGCTGGCGGGCGAGACGCTGTCCCGGGTGCGTCGGCACGCCGAGCCGCCGCTGACCCGGTACGCGGTGGACCAGCTCGCCCGGTCGGTGGTGCTCGATGTCCAGAAGGCGCAGCGCCAGGGGTGGACGGCCCGTCGGACCCTGGGCGACACCTACGGTCCGGTGGCGGAACCACGCTGAGCGGGGCGGTCGGTGGGCTCGGGGCGGGAGGGGCGGCGGACGACGCGGGCGATGAGCTTGCCCGTCTCCCAGGCCACGAACAGGACGAGCGCGGCCAGCAGCGCCCAGCCGAACTGCCCCAGATCGAGCCGGGTGGTGCCGAGGAGCCGGCGGAAGCCGTCCATCTGGGTCACCAGCACGGCGAGCGCGAACTCGGCCAGGGCCGCCCAGTTCATCTGCTTGCTGTCGAAGGTGGAGGCGCGCAGCACGGAAGCCGTCTCGCTGCGGCATTCGAAGGCGGCGACGATCAGGCACAGGGCGAACGCCGTGAACGCCATCGAACTGCCGGTCGCGACGCTGTCGAACCGGTGCTCGCCCAGCTTGATCAGGGAGAGCAGCAGAACGGTCACGACCAGTCCGGCGAGAGTGACGGTGACGAGCAGCGGTCGGGTCAGCACCGATTCGCCGCGGGGGCGCGGGAGCCGGCGCATCAGTCCGGGGCTCTCCCGGTCGAAGCCCAGGGCGAAGCCGAACGGGGCGTTGACGATGAAGTGGATCCACAACACCTGCGCGGGGGTGAAGGGTTGGCCGGCGGCGATGTTGAGGACGGTCGCGCCGAGGAAGGTGAGCACGAACGCGACCAGCAGCAGGAGGACGAAGCGGATGTACTTGGTGAGGTTGTCGTAGAGCTTGCGGCCCTCCTCCACGGCGAACACGATCGTGGCGAAGTTGTCGTCGGAGAGGATCATCCGGCCGGCGTTCTTCGCGACGTCGGTGCCGCTGCCCATCGCGATGCCGATGTCGGCGGCCTTGATGGCGGGCGCGTCGTTGACGCCGTCGCCGGTCATGGCCACCACGTCGCCCTTCTTCTTCAGCGTTTCGGCGAGCAGCACCTTGTGTTCGGGGGCCACCCGTCCCACGACGCCGATGGATTCGATGCGGGCGAGCCGCTGTTCCTCGGGGAGGGCCGCGAAGTCCGCGCCGAGGACCGCCTCGCCGGGGATGCCGAGTTGCCGGGCGATCGCGGCGCCCGTGGTGACGTCGTCACCGGTGACCATGCGGACCCGGACGTGGGCGTCCTGGGCGCTGGCGACCGCCGCCCTGGATTCGGCGCGCGGCGGGTCGACCATGCCGACCAGGGCCGTCATCCGCAGGTCGGTGACGTGGTCCAGGAGGTCGCCCCCGGGGTCGAAGGCGGTGGGGTCGAGGTCACGGGTGGCGGCGGCCATCACCCGGTGGCCCTCGTCCCCCATGCGCCGGGTCTCCTCCTGGGCGCGGCGGTCGAGCCCCGCGTCCCACGGCACGTCCGGTCCGCCGGTGACCATCGCGCTGGCCGCCCGCGCGGTCACGGCCGGCGCGGCGCCCTTGACGAAGCAGCGCACCACGGGGCGGCCGGTGTCGTCGACCGCCGAGTTGAAGGTGGCCATCAGTTTGTAGTCCGGATCGAACGGCAGGGTCGCCAGCCGGGGGAACCGCGCGCGGGTGTCGTCGATCGCGAGCCCGGCCTTGTGTCCCAGGACGAGCAGGGCGCCCTCGGTGGGGTCGCCCACCACCGTTCCGTCGACGAGTTGCGCGTCGCTCGCGATCAGGAACGGGAGGATCGCGTCGTCGATGGTCGCGGTGGAACCGGCGGCGTGGTGGACCTTGCCCTCCAGTCCGTAGCCGGTGCCCGACACGGTGTACCGGTCGGTCGGGGTGACCACCTCCACGGCGGTCATCTGGTTCATGGTCAGGGTGCCGGTCTTGTCGGAGTTGATCGCCGAGGTGAACCCCAGGGTCTCGACCGAGGGCAGTTCCTTGACGATGGCGTGCCGTCGGGCCAGGTTGAGGCCGCCGACGGAGAGGATCACCTGGGTCACCGTGGGCAGGGCCTCGGGGATGGCCGCGATGGCGAGGGAGACCGCGCTGACGAACAGCGTGTCCCACGCCTGTCCCCGGGTGCGTCCGAGGGCGAACATCACGATCATGGTGAGGCCGGCCGCCGCGGCGATCCACAGGGTCAGGTTGTTCAGCTGCCGGGTGAGCGGCGAGTCCTCCGTACGGGTGGCGGAGAGCATCCCGGAGATCTTGCCGAGTTCGGTGTCGGCACCGGTGCCGGTGATGACCAGAACGCCGCTGCCGTGGGTGACGGGGGTGTTCATGAAGGCCATGTTGGACTGTTCGCCCGGCCCCGGGCTGCCGGCGGGGAGGGTGCCGGCGTCCTTGGTGGCGGGCACGCTCTCCCCGGTGAGAGCCGACTCGTCGATCTGGAGCGAGTTCGCCGTGAGGATCCGTCCGTCGGCGGGAACCTGGTCCCCGGCGGCGATGAGCACGATGTCGCCGGCGACGAGCCCTTCGGCGGGGATCTCCGATTCGGCGGCGTCGCGCCGCACCCGGGCGGTCGCCTTCATCATCGACTTGAGCGCGTTCATCGCACTCTCCGCCTTGCCCTCCTGCCGCAGGCCGACGACCGCGTTGAGCAGGGTCAGCAGCACCAGCAGGATCGCCGTGCTCCACTGGGCGATCGCGAAGGACACGGCAGCGGCCACCACCAGGATGATCTGCATGTAGCTGCGGTACTGGTCGAGGAACCGTCGCCAGGCCGGCGGCGGATGTTCCTCGGGCAGGGCGTTGGGCCCGTTCGCCGCCAGGAGTCCGGCGGCCCGGGCGGCGGTGAGCCCGACCGCGGGGTCCACGTCGAACGCCGCGACCACCTCCTGCGGGGAGCGCGCGTACCAGCCCGACGCGGTGACGGGGTGCGGGCCGACGGGTTCCGGCTGTGCGGCCATCGTCACTCCTTCGTCCGGGCGCGCCGGTCGCGTCCGGCGGCGTACGGGTCCGCCGGGGCCCCCTCGGGCGCCTGCTCCTCCAGCTCGCGGCGGGCGGTGCGCAGGTCCTCACGGGCCCGCTCACCGATCACCGGGTACTGGGGGTCGATCTCCATCAGGGTGTGCACGAGCACCGCCGATGCGCAGATCCGGGCGAACCACTTGCGGTCCGCGGGGACCACGTACCAGGGCGCCCGCTTGGTGCTGGTGGCCGACAGCATCTCCGAGAACGCCCGCTGGTAGTCGTCCCAGTAACGGCGTTCGCGGACGTCCGCCGCGGAGAACTTCCAGTTCTTCTCCGGCAGGTCGATGCGCTTGAGGAAGCGGGTGCGCTGTTCCTCCCGGGACAGGTTGAGGAAGATCTTCACCACGGCGAAGCCGTTGTCGGTGAGGTGGCGCTCCCAGTCGTTGATCTCGCGGTAGCGCCGCTTCCAGATGCCCTTGCCGCGTGCCTTCGGCGGCAGTTGCTGCCGGTCCAGGACGTCGGGGTGCACCCGGACGACGAGGACCTCCTCGTAGTGCGAGCGGTTGAACACCGCGATGTCCCCGCGGGCGGGCAGCCGCCGCGCGTAGCGCCACAGGTAGTCGTGGTCCAGCTCCTCGGCGGAGGGCACCTTGAAGCTGCTGACGTGGACGCCCTGCGGGTTGATCCCGCTCATCACATGGCGGATGGTGCCGTCCTTGCCGCCGGCGTCGAGCGCCTGGAGGCAGAACAGGACGCCGTACGTGTCCTGGGCCGCCAACCGCGCCTGGTACTCGGCCAGGAGGTCCACCCCGACCGCCAGCAGATCCCTTCCCTCCCGCTTCTTCAGATGGGCCTTGTAGCGGGGGTCGTAGTCCCTGGCCAGGTCCACCTCGGTGCCCGGCGGCACCCGGAGGGGTGCGATGAGTCGCGCGATGCGTTCGGCCCGCTTGTCCGCCATTGCCGACCAGCCCTTCCGCCCACGCAGGGGGCATTCGCCACGATCCGGCCGGGCGCGGGGCGCGTCAAAGGACGGGGAGCCGTTCGGGTGAGGGTGCGTGCGCGGGTACGGGCCCGGCCGGATCGCACCCAGCCGTCCGGCGGGCCCGTGACGTCCCGTCGGCCCGGCCGGTCGACGGGCTCGGCGGACCGCGCACGGCACTGTTTGAATTCGCCTCCGCATTTCACCACCGGAGTCGGCTTTTGTTTTTCGCTGAAAACAAGTACTTTCCCTAGGGCGACGCCCCAGCCGTCCGTCGCGTCCGCGGAGTATTTCGGCACACCTACCCCTGGCCCAGGAGACCTCCCAGACCCCTTCGCCGCGGCCCGCCACCCTGCCGTCAAGGCCACGAATTCGCTGGTCAGGCTCCCCTTTGGTGCGGGCCGCACCCGCTCACCGACCTGAGCGCCGGCACCCACCCGGGCCTGCCGCACACCGACCTGAATTCATCCGGGTCGGCTCGATTCACTTTACCGAGCCCTTTTTCGTGCTGTCGGGAATTTCGATGGCACAGGCGAAAAGGAAATCGATGGACCATGACCGATGATCGATGCACCACGACCGACGAAAACGTTTTCCCGACCCCGTCGTCACCCTCCCCGCACCGCGGCGGCCCCGCCCCGGCCGGCGATCCTCCCGGCCGCCGGGACGGGGTGGCCCGCTGGCTCCTCGCCCGGGCCCGGCCCTTCCGCGGGCCCCTCGCCGTCCACCTCACGGGCAGCCTGCTCTGGCAGTCCCTCACCGCGGCGATCCCCGTCACGACCGGTCTGGCCTTCGACGCGGTGGTGGCCCCCGACCGGGCGGGCACCGGGCCCGCTGACGACCTGACCACCGTCGTCTGGGTGCTCCTGGCCCTCGTGGTGGTGCGGGGCGTCGCCGGCATCGCGTCCACCTACGCACTGGAGTCCTTCGCCAGCGGCCTCGAACGTGCCGCGCGCGCCCAGGTCTTCGGCAGTCTGCTCCGCAAGGGGCAGGGCTACTTCAACCGGCGGCGGGTCGGCGACCTGTCGGCGCGGGCCACCGCGGACGCCGAGTCGCTGAACCTGATGGTGTCGCCCGGCTGGGACCTGGCCGTCGACCTGGCGCTGAACGTCCTCCTGCCGATCGTCTTCATCGGTCTGATCGACCCGCGTCTGCTGTGGTCCCCCGTCGCGTTCGTCGCCCTGTTCGCCGTCTCCGTGGTCGCCCACGGGCGGCGGCTGGGGCCCGTCTCCGATGCGGCCCGTGAGTCCTTCGGTGCGCTGACCGCGCAGGCCGACGAGAGCATCGCCGGGATCGAAGTGGTCGAGTCGACCGGCGGCACCGACCGGGAGCGGGCCCGGTTCGCCGAACTGGCCGCGCACCACCGCAGTGCCACGGTCCGTCAGGCACGCGCCCAAGCGCTGTCCCTGCCACCGCTGCTGCTGACCCTCGCCACCGCGGGCGCCCTGCTGCACTCCGTGACGCTGCTGCGCGCGGGCACCCTCAGCCTCGGTGAACTCGTCGCCGTACTGGGGCTGATGGGCACCCTGCGGGAGCCGAGCCAACTCGCCTCCTTCAGTCTGGGGCTCCTCCACCTGGGCGCCGCGGGGGCCAGGCGCATCCTGGAGGTCGTCAACGACCCCGGCGACCACGACGAACGGGGTGGTGCGCACACCGCACCGGTCGTCGGCGCACTCGCCCTGGAGGACGTGAGCTTCGGCTACGACCCCGCCCGGCCGGTACTGCGCCGGGTGTCCTTCCGCGTACCGCCCGGCGCGACCGTGGCCGTCGTCGGCGCCACGGGCAGCGGCAAGTCCACCCTGCTGCACCTGCTGAACCGCACCTACCTACCCGACTCCGGGCGGGTGCTGGTCGACGGGGTGAGCACCGCCGACTGGGCCACCACCTCGCTGCGCGCGCAGGTCGCCGTCGTCGAACAGGACGTGGTGCTGTTCTCCCGCAGCATCGCCGAGAACATCGGCATCGGGGTGGAGTGCGAAGTCGACCGGGACCGGCTGGAGTCGGCCGCGCGGGCGGCCCGCGCCCATGACTTCGTCATGGCCACCGAGAACGGGTACGACACCGTCCTCGGGGAGCGCGGGGGCACGCTGTCCGGAGGGCAACGCCAACGCCTCGCCCTGGCCCGCGCCCTGCTGGCCGATCCGCGGGTCCTCGCGGTGGACGACGCGACGAGCGTCGTCGACAGCACCACCGCGCACGAGCTCCAACGCGCGCTGCACCACGCCTCGGCGGGGCGCACCACCGTCCTGGTGACCTCCACGCTGTCCCAGATCCGCGCGGCCGATCACGTCCTCGTGCTGGACGCGGGCCGGATCGTCAGCCAGGGCCACCACGACCGGTTGATCCGGGAGTGCCCGTACTACCGGCGGATCTTCGCGCCGTACCGCGAGGAACCGAGCGGGTCGCGCACCGCCCGCACCACGCAGGAGGCCCCCTGATGGCACATCCACTGGACGGCATCGACGCTCCCGAGGAGGCCCGCGCCGGCCGGGAACGTTCCGACGCTCCGGGCGGTCGGCGCACCGGCGACGACGGCCGGCGCTACGGCGATCGGGAACTGGTGCGCCGCACCGCCCCGTACTTCCGCGGGCAGGGCTCCGCGGTGGTGTTCGTGACGTTCGCCGTGGTCGCCGCCGCGGTCACCGGGAGCGCCCTGCCCGTCCTGTTGGCGCGCGCCGTGGACGCGGCCTGGACGGACGGCGGCAACGGTGCCGTCGGCCTGCTGGTGGGGGCGCTGCTCGGCACGGGGGGTGCGTCCTGGCTGTGCACGTTCCTCCAGGAGCGCCGGACCGCGGTCGTGGTCGGCACGGTGGTGCAACGACTGCGGGAGCACGCGTTCGCCGCGGCACTGCGCCAGGGCATGGCCTTCCACGACGCCCGTCCCACGGGTGCGGTGGTCAGCCGGGTCGTCAACGACACCCAGGCGTTCGCGCTGCTCACCACCCTGGTCCTCGGTTCCCTCGGGCAGGTGTTGACGGTCCTGTTGCTGATGGGCGCGCTGTTCGTCATCCATGTGCCGCTCGCCCTGGTGACGACCGCGGTGGCCGCGCTGATCGTGGTGGTGAGCCTGGCCTTCCGGCGTGCCGCCCGCGACGCCTCCCGCCGCCAGCAACAGGCCCTGGCCGATGTCCAGGGCTTCGTGCAGGAGACCCTGCGGGGGGTCACCGTGGCACGGAACTACCGGCAGCAGCGGACCGCCGAAGCCGGGCTGCGCGCCGTGGACGCACGGTGGTTCCGTGCGAGCGTACGGCTGAACCGGCTGTTCAGCGGGGTGTTCCCGCTGCTCATCTCCCTCACCGGGCTGGGCACCGTGGCCGTGGTGCTGGTGGGGGGCCGCCTGGTGGGCCGGGGCGGGGTGACGGTCGGCGAGTGGGTGCTGTTCCTGGAGGCCCTGGCGCTGTTCTGGGCACCGCTCACCGGCATCGCGGCCAGTTGGAGTCAGCTCCAGCAGGGGTTGGCCGCGGGCGAGCGGGTGTTCGCCCTCCTCGACCGGAACCCGACGGTGCACCGGACCGGTGGCGCGCCCGTGCCCCGGCTGCGGGGGGAGATCGTGCTGCGTGACGTCCACTTCGGGTACGACCGCACGCGTCCCGTCCTCAAGGGGGTCGACCTCACCGTACGGGCCGGGGAGACGGTGGCCCTGGTCGGCCACTCGGGGGCCGGGAAGTCCAGTCTGGTCCGGGTGGTCACCCGCGCCTACGAGTTCCAGCGGGGCAGCCTCACCGTCGACGGCCTGGACGTGCGCGGGTTCGATCCGGTGGAGTACCGGCGTCACCTCGGCGTGGTCACCCAGACCCCGTTCCTGTTCACGGGCAGCGTCGCGGACAACATCGCCCGGGGGCGGCCCGGGGCCGGACGGGACGCGGTCGAGGCGGCGGCCCGGGCGGTGGCCGGCGGTGACTGGGTGGCCCAACTGCCGGCGGGACTGGACACGTCCGTCGACGAGGGCGGCCGGAGCCTGTCCGCCGGTCAACGCCAACTCGTGGGGCTGGCGCGGGTCTTCCTCCAGGACGCGCCGGTACTGGTCCTCGACGAGGCCACGGCGAGCGTCGACCCGCTGACCGGGGCACTCGTCCAGGAGGGGTTGGACGCACTCGCGGCGCACCGCACCACCCTCGTCGTCGCGCACCGGCTCCCCACGGTCCGCAAGGCCGATCGGATCGTCGTCGTCGAGGACGGCCGGATCGTCGAGGAAGGTGACCACGCGACGCTCCTGGCGGGCGGTGGGGCGTACCTGCGCCTGTACGAGCGGTACTTCCGGTTCCAGCGGCCCGACGCGGACCCCGCCGACGGCCCGTCCTGAGGGCGGACCGGGGTGCCGGTGTTGTGAACCGTGCCATACCGAGGTGTGCGATCGGAGTACGGGGGCAGGCGCAGCCTCACGTCCGGCCCGCCGACTTCCGCGAAGGGATCCACAAGATGCCGAGCAGCACCCCGACCGCGCACCGTGCCACCGACCGGTTCGCCACCACGGACGGGACGGCTCCGGAGCAGACGCAGGAGTTGCCGTACGTCCCCGACCCGGCCCGGGTGGCGCCGAGGGACGCGAAGCAGTTGTCGAGGGTGTTCTTCGACCGGCTCGCGATCCTGGAGGAGGGGACCCCCGAGTACCAGTACGCGCGGGGCACTCTCATCGAGATGAACCTCTCCCTGGTCCGCTACGCGGCGGGCCGCTTCCGCAACCGGGGCGGCGGGGAGATGGAGGACATCGTCCAGGTCGGCATGATCGGCCTGATCAAGGCGATCGACCGTTTCGACCTGAGCCGTGAGGTGGAGTTCACCTCGTTCGCGATCCCCTACATCGTCGGGGAGATCAAGCGGTTCTTCCGGGACACCAGTTGGGCCGTCCACGTTCCGCGGCGGCTCCAGGAACGGCGCACGGAGATCGCCCGGGCCAGGGACGAACTCGCCGGCGTGCTCGACCGGGAACCGACGGTGCAGGAGTTGGCGGGCGCGCTGGACCTCGACGAGGAGGAGGTCGTCGAGGGGTTGGTGGCCGCGAACGGCTACACGGCCAGTTCCCTCGACACGCCGCGGACCGATACGGAGGACGGCCCCGGGGGCGGCAAGGAGACCCGCTCCTACGCCGATGTCCTCGGGGACACCGATCCGGCGATGGAGCTGGTGGAGGACCTCCGGGCGCTGGCTCCGCTCCTGGAGCAGCTCGGGGAGCGGGACCGGCAGATCCTCGAAATGCGCTTCGGCTGCGAGATGACGCAGGCCGCCATCGGGGAACGGCTCGGCATCTCGCAGATGCACGTCTCCCGGCTGCTCTCGCGCACCCTCAAGGAGCTCCGCTCCGGCCTGCTCACCGAGCACTGAGCGGCCGTCGTCCGACGGACGGGTGCGACCGGACGGGCCCGGGGCGTCAGCGGCAGGACCGTCGACGCCCCGGGCTGCCGCCCCGTCAGCAGTGGACGGAGGACGCGGTGTCGTTCTCGGCGGCGCGGACGTTGACGCGGTAGCCGTGGTACATGAGGTGCGGGGTGCCGCGCTCGTGCGCGTCCGACCACCAGGTGCAGGTGGCTCCGCTGTCGTTGGACCAGGAGGACATCCGGTCGTTGACGCCGTGCTCCCCGAGGAAGCCGATGTGGTCCCCGGCCCGGATGGCGATGCCGCCGCCGCTGAAGTCGCGGTCGCGGTAGAGGCAGAGGCTCTTCGAGGGACAGTGGGAGCCGGTGAAGTGGCTGAGGGCCGTCGGCGCGGCGGACGCGGGGGCCGGCACTGCGGCCAACCCCGAGGTCAGCGCGGCAGCGGCGGCGAGGCGTGCGATTCGACGCATGGTGGTGCCTCCTGCGGAAGGTGGGGGGACCGGGCTTCCCGGCCCGCAGGACACGATCGCGCGGCCCCGGCCGTCACTGCCGGAGGCTCGCCCGGTCCGGCCGGGGCTCGCCCGGTCGGGCGGGGGCGCGCAGGGGCTCGGCCGGGGGGCACGACGGTGAGCGACCCGCCAACGGCCCTGCCCCGGCCGGGCGACCGGCGTCCGCCCCGACCGCTGCGAGTCCGCCCGGTGCCCGCGGGCACCGGGCGGTCAGCGGGCGGACTCGACCGTACGCGGTCAGGCGTCCAGCGGAAGCGTGTCGAGTTCCGGCATCATGGCCTTCTGCAACTCCTCCAGGTTCAGCTCGGTGGCGCCGGACGGGGCCGTCGGCGTTTCGCCCTCGCCGAGGCGCAGCACCAGTCCGAGCTTCTCGCCCTTCAGCTTCTTGTCGAGCTGGGTGAGGTCGAAGGACACCTCGGTCAGGTCGCCGTTCTTCAGGGTGAAGTCGGCGGAACCCTTCTTCCGGGGCAGTTCCTTGAGTTCCTTGGCGGTCGGCAGTTCGAAGCCCGCCGGGAACTCCTTCGCCAACGGGCGGACCTCGTCGATCAGCGAGGTGGCGAGGGTGCGCAGGGAGGCCGTGGCGGTGATGCGCTCCGCACCGTCCTCGCCGTCCGTGGTGGTGAAGTCCACCTCGTTGGAGATGACGTCGCCCACGGCCTTGAGCAGCTTCTTCTGGGTCGAGGCGTCGAAAGTGGGCAGGTCGGTGGGGCGACCGGAGTCGGGGGCACCGCCGGTGTCGGGGCCGCCGGCGAAGAGGCCGGCCTCCTTGAACTCCTTGGTGGAGATCTTGACCCAGTCCCCGTTCAGGAACTTCTCCAGGTCCTCGGCGCCCTTGGGCAGTTCATCGCCGGGGGACAGCAGGTCCACGGACGGCATCGAGGAGCCCGCCAGCTGGCCGAACTGCTCGAAATCGGCGCGGCCGTACACGTAGTCGCCGATCATGCGGTACTCCAGCAGGGTGCTGTCGGGACCGCTGACCTCCATGGCGAAGCCCTTGAGGTCCTTCTCGCCGGACTCGGCGAGCGGCTTCTTCGACTCCACCGAGACGGAGATCCGCCCGCCGCTGATCAGCTCGGCGATCTCGTCGGGTATCCGGTCCTCCGGCGCGGTGTCGGCGGCGTCGAGCCCCTTGAGCGTGGCGGCGTCGGTGTCGAGGTCGAGCTCGAAGGACAGCGAGTGTTCCTCGCCGAGCCGGTCGAAGGCGCGGTCGAGCTTCTGACCTGCCGACAGATTCTCCATGGTGCCGCAGGCTGCGGACCCGACGAGAACGAGGGGCACGACGGCGGTGGCGGCGAGGGTCTTGCGGACGGTACTGATGACGGTCTCCTCGTGTACGTGATCACCGTGTGATCACTGGGGGAGACCAACGGGACCCGCCGATGGTTGTACGCCTACGCGCATCGAAGGGGCCAGGGCGTCGCGGACCGGCGCCCTTCGTCGAGCAACCGCCGCGCGGTGCGGGCGAGTCGTGCGCACAGGGCCTGCGCGGCGGGGCGGGCGGACAGGGACTACGCGGCGGGGGCGGGCGGACAGGGAGCACGCGGCACCGGGCCGGCGACGGGCGGGGCGTCGACCGGTGCGTGATCCGGTCCGGGTGCCCGACGGACGGCGGATGAACCCGGGGAACGGTCAGCGGGGCGTCGTCATCCCCCGGTGGCCGCCGGCGCCTCCGCCAACAACTCGCGGGCGAGGGCCGCGATCCACCACTGCTCGACGCGTTCGGCGCTCCAACCGCGCTCGACGGTGAGCGTGCGGTAGACGTCGACCGTGCACAGCGCCGCGTAGACGTCGGCCGCGGTCCGCGGGTCGACCCCGGGCCGGAGGACGCCGGGCGGCCAGGAGGTGAAGACACCCGTGCGGGTCTCGTCGGCACGTCGGCGCCCGTCGGCGTAGAACGTGGCCAACTCGGGCTCGCTGCGGCCCGCTTCGCGGACCAGCGCGATCACCTCGCCGGCCCGTTCGAAGAGTCGCCGGTCGAAGGCCGCCATCGCGGCGAGTTGGCCCGCCGGTGCGACGCCCGGCGCCTCCAGCGCGGCGAGGAGACGCCCCGGGTCCGCCGAGAGGTCCGCCGCGTCGGCCAGGGCCCGGGCGAGCCCGGACTTGTTCCCGTAGACCGCGTAGACCGTCGGAACGGAGACGCCTGCCTCGCGTGCGACGTCGCGCACCGTCGTCGCCGCCCATCCCCGGTCGAGGAACAGGTGCCGTGCGGCACGCGCGATGTCGGCCCGGGTCACCTGCGCCTGCGCGGCCCGGCGCAGCGACCCGTACGGGCGCTTGGCCGGCTTCCCTTCGGGCTCCCCCACCGTCCGCTCCTCCACTTCCGCTCCCCTCATCATTCATTTTAACGTGCTTATATTGAATACATGATACTCCTCTCACGGCGCGGCACCCCCGCCCCCACTTCCCGGGTCGGCGGGTTCGCCGCGATCGGCTTCGCCCTGTCCATCACCCTCAGCAATGCGGTCCTGGTGCCCGCGGGGCTCCCGCCGACGGGCTCCCCCACCGACGAGGTCACGCAGTTCTTCGCCACCGAAGGCACCAGCGTGGTACTGGGGTCCTTACTCACCCCGACCGCCTGGCTGTTGGCGGCGCTGTTCGGCGCCGGCGTCGTCTCCGCGCTCCGTCACGGCTCGCGGGCCCGCTCCGAGGTGTGGTCCCTCTTCGGCTTCGCCGGTCTGGTCCTCCAGAACGGCGCGTTCGCCGCGATCGTCGCGATCCGGCTGGCGCTCGCATCGGTCGCCCTGCCCGCGGGCGCCCCCGCCACGGCGCTGTGGGCCGTGCACGACGCGCTGTTCACCCTGAACGGCACCTTCCTCGCGATGGCCCTGATCGGCCTGTCCACGGCCGGGACCCGGGCCGGGCTCATCGCCCGGTGGCACGGCGCGCTGGGGCTGCTCGCGGCGGCCCTGATGTTCAGCTCCGCGACGCTCACCCCCCTGGTCATCGACGGACGCGGCCCGCTGGGACTGCTCGGCCTCGTCGGCTGGCTGCTCTGGGTGGTGTGGACCACGGCGTACGGCGTCGCCCTGCTCCGCGCTCCGACCTCGCCGCAGCCCGACCGCCCCGCGTCCCCGGGCCCTTCGGCGGCCGACGCCGCCGTCCCCGGAGCGGCCTGACGGCGCGGCGTTCGGGCGGGCGGGCGCCGGGAAATGCGTTCGACGGGCGCACCCGCGAGGTGGTGCCATGGGGGCATCGCCCACCGCCCGGAGTGGGCCCGCGACAGGAGCAGTCCTTGGGCCTCGGCGCCGACCCGGACACCCGCCCGCTCATCACCACCGCACTGGTCGAGCAGTTGATCGACACGCAGTTCCCGCAGTGGGCCGCACTCCCGCTCGTCCCGTACGGACCCGCCGGCTCGGACCACGTCATCCATCGGCTGGGCGACGCCTTGACCGTACGTCTGCCCCGGCACCAGGACGCCGCCGGCCAAGGGGCCAAGGAGTCCGTGTGGCTGCCCCGGCTCGCTCCGCGGCTTCCGCTGGCGGTCCCCGTGCCGGTCGCGCTCGGCGCGCCCGACCTCGGCTATCCGTGGCCCTGGTCGGTGACGCGCTGGCTGGACGGAGAGGTGGCGACGGTCAGCGCGCTCGGGGAATCGACCGGCGCGGCCACCGAGTTGGCCCGGTTCCTGAAGGCGCTGCACCGGGTGCCGGCCGAGACGGGGCACCCCGACCTTCCCGGCTGGTCCCTGAGGGATCGCGACCGGGCGACCCGCGCCGCGATCGCCGACGTGTCCGGGGCCTTCGACCGGACGGCCCGGACGGCGATGACCGCACTGTGGGACGCGGCGCTGGCAGCACCCGGCTGGGACCGTCCGCCGGTCTGGTTCCACGGCGACTTCCACACCGGGAACCTGCTGACCTCGGCCGGACGACTCAGCGCCGTGATCGACTTCGGCGGGCTGGGGGTCGGCGACCCGGCCTGTGACCTGATGGTCGCCTTCACCCTGCTGTCCGCCCCGGGCCGAGCCGCGTTCCGCACGGAACTCGGGGTCGACGGGGCGACCTGGACGCGGGGCCGCGGCTGGGCCCTGGCCACCGGGCTGAACGCCTACACCGCGTACGCCGAGCACGACCCCCGGGTGGCGGCGCAGACCACCCGTCAGATCACCGCCGCGCTCGCCGGCTGAAGCCCCGTCCCCACGGGCTAGCCCAGGGTGCGGGCCCGTTCGAGCACCGCCGCCGGGGCCTTGGCCACCGAGCCGGTGTCGAAGGGGGGTTGCGGGTCGTACTCGGTGTACAGCTGGATCGCCTGTGCGGTCAGCTCGTCGGTGAGCAGGGCGGCCAACTGGACGGCCATGTCGATGCCGGAGGAGACGCCGGCCGAGGTGATCACCCTGTCCTGCCGGACCACCCGCTCGGCGGTGTAACGGGCGCCGTACGCCTCCAGATCCGCGACCGCGTCCCAGTGGGTGGTGGCGGTCAGGCCCTCCAACAGGCCGGCCGCGCCGAGCACCAGGGAGCCGGTGCAGACCGAGGTGGTGAAGCGGGTACCGGCGTGGACCCGGCGCACCCAGTCCAGGAACGCGGTGTCGTCCACCATGGTCAGGAAGCTGCCCCCGCCCGGGACCAGCAGGACGTCGCACCGCTCCACCTCGGCGTACCCGGTCGGAACGTGTACCGGCAGGGAGCCCAACACGTCCTGCACCAGCCCGGGTTCGTTCGTGACGAACCGCACGGTGGCTCCGGGTACGTAGCCGAGGATCTCGTACGGCCCTATCGCGTCGAGCGGCTCGAAGTTGTCGAAGAGCGGTATCACGATGTCCATGCGGCCCAGCATAACCAGCGACCGGTGGCCCCCGGCCGGGCCGCGACGTGCGGGAACGCGGGCCCCGCGCCCCCGGGTGCCGTCGGCGGGCGGGTGAACCGGAAGGGGCGCCGCGAGCGATAGGGAGGGTATGAGGTCGATGCGCCCCGGTGGGGCCGAAGCCGAGGACGACACGGAGTTGCTGCGGGCCGTCGCCCGTGGGGACGCCGACGCCCTCGGCATGCTGTACGACCGGCACGCGGGCTGGCTCCACACCCGGCTGAGCCGCCGCTGTGCCGATGCGGAGACGGTGCGGGAGGTGCTCCAGGACACCTTCGTCACGGTGTGGCGTTCGGCGCGCTCCCACCGCGGGGGCGAGGCGGGCGGATGGCTGTGGGTGATCGCCGCGCGCCGACTGGTGGACGCGCAGCGGGCGCAGTCCCGTCGCGAACGGGTCGAGCCGCACCCCGCGGCCCCCGCCGGCAGCGCACCGTCCGCCGAGGAACGGGTGTTGGCGGGGCTGGAGTACGGCGACGTCGGCGCCGCCTTGGAGCGCATCTCCCCCGAACTGCGCGAGGTGCTGCGCGCCACCGTGGTCGACGGGCTGACGGTCCGCGAGACCGCCCGGCTGCTCGGCATCCCCGAAGGCACCGTCAAGACGCGGGCGTCCCGTGCCCGCCGTGCGCTGCGGGCCGCACTGGTCGAGTGCGCCCCGCAGACCCGACCGGTGGGAGGCACCGCATGAGCAGCCGACAGGAGCACTCCGGGCCGTGGTCGGACGACGACGGCACCTGGCACGTGAGCGGGGCGCTCGCCGCCCGGTACGTCGACGGCGGGGTCCGGGACGCCGAGGCGTGGTCCGTGGAGAAGCACGTGGAGGGATGCCCGGGGTGCGCGGCGCGGGTTTCGGCGGCGGCACGGGACGGCTCCGCGGCGGCCCTGCTCGCCGACGTCCGTACGGAGCTCCTCGCGGTGGCCCGCGCCGAGGCGGGTGCCCGGCCCGAGGTGCGTGACGCGGAAGCGGGCCGGGCACCGCAGCGGGTGCCGCAGTCGCCCCGCGGGGCCCGGGTCACGACCCGGATCCTGTGGGCGGCGGGGCCCGCGGTGCGCGGGTCGTGGCTCGTGGGGGTGGTCCTGGTCGCGGTGGCGGCCCTGGTGCTCGCGCACGTCGCCGGTCTCGCGGCGCAGGCCCGTCCGCTGCTGTTGGCCCTGGCGCCCGCGTTGCCGGTGCTCGGGGTCGCCCTGTCCTACGGCCCGCGCAGCGATCCGCTCCACGAGATCACCGTGGCGACCGGTTCGGGGGGGCTGCGGCTGTTGCTGACCCGGACCGTCGCGGTGCTTGTGGTGAGCGTGCCGCTGTTGACCGCCGCCGGGGCGCTGCTGCCGTCCGGCGCCGGGGTCCCGGGGGCGGCGGCCTGGTTGCTGCCCGCGCTGGCCCTGACGGCGGCGACCCTCGCGCTCGGCTCGTTCACCGGCTGCCGGCCGGCCGCGGCGGTGCTGGGCGGCGCCTGGCTGGCGGCGGCCTTCCTGCCGCCGCTGTTGCACCGCTCCGCCGGCGTCACCGATCGTCTGTCCCTGTCCTTGTCGCGGTACGCCGCGGAGCCCGCGCAGCAAGCCGGTTGGGCGGTGGCGGCGCTGCTGTGCGCCGCTCTGGTCGCCGTGCGCCGCTCGTCCTTCGACCATCTGGAGCGCACATGAACACCACCCTTCGCAGCGAGGTGGAGGACGGGTCGGCGACCCGTTCGGTCGTGACCACCGGGCTGACCGTGCGGCACCGCCGCACGGTGGCGCTCGACGGCGTGGACCTGGACTTCGGTACCGGAGTGCACGGTCTGCTGGGTCCCAACGGAGCGGGCAAGACGTCCCTCATCCGGGTGCTGGCGACCGTCGCCGCGGCCTCCACCGGCCGGGTCGAACTGCTGGGCCGTGAGGTGTCGGACGCCGCGGGACGCACCTGGGTGCGGCGCCGACTGGGGTACCTGCCGCAGGAGTTCGGCTACTACCCCGGGTTCACCGTCCGTGAGTTCGTCACCTATGTGGCGTGGCTCAAGGAGATGCCGCGGCGCACGGTCGCGGGGGCGGTGGAGGACGCGGTGGACCGGGTCGGGCTGGGCGACCGCATCGACGACAAGGTGCGGACGCTGTCGGGCGGCATGGTCCGTCGGGTCGGCATCGCGCAGGCCATCGTGAACGAACCCGCGCTCGTGCTGCTGGACGAGCCGACGGCCGGACTGGACCCCGAACAGCGCGTGGACTTCCGTGCGTTGCTCATGGAGGTGGGCCGCTCGGCCACGGTGATCGTGTCGACGCACCTGGTCGAGGACGTGGCGGCGGCGTGCACCGAGGTGACGCTGATCGAGTCCGGCCGGGTGGCGCACCGCGGAACGACGCAGGGCCTGGCCGCGCTGGGCACGTCCGCGGTGACGGGCGACGGGGCGCGGGGGTCCGGGCACCCGGAGACCGGCGGGGCCAGCCCGTGGGAGCGCGGGTACACCACGGCACTGCGGCGGCACCGGGAACGGTCGGCCACCGGGGTGGCGGAGCACGGCGCGGCGTCGGAGCGCGGGCGGCTCCGCGGATGGGTCGGGGGACGCCGGTGAGCACCGTCGACACCCGCTCCCGACCCGCCGCGGGACCTTCCGCCGGGCGCCGGGCACCCCGGCACGTCCATCCGCTGCGGGTCGAGTCGCTGCGCGGGACCGCCCCGTGGACGGGGCTCGTGGTCGCCTCGACGACCGGTCTCGCCCTGCTGCTCACCTCCTCCTCGTGGCAGGGCAGTTGGTGGGAGACCCAGGTGGTGCTGCGGCATGCGGCGGCCGTCTTCGCCGCCCCGTTGGCGGGGGCCGCGGGCTGCTTGCAGGGCGCCCGGGAGCACCGCAGGCGCACCGTCGAGCTGCGGGCCGGGGCGGCCCGGGGGCCCCTGCCCCAACTGGCCCTCGCGGCGTTGCCCGGTGCGCTCTGGGCGGCCGTCGGCTACCTGGTCGTTGCGGCGGGGTGCCTGTTGGCGACCCTGCCGTACGCGGGGGACGGCGCACCGCAGCTCGGCCCGGCCCTCACGGACGCGGTGTTCCTGGTGTCGGTGGCGGTGCTCGGCCACGTCTGCGGAGCGCTGTGGCCGCACCGACTGGCTCCCCCGCTCTTCGGCGTGCTGGTGCTGTTCGTCTCGTCCGTGCCGTCCGGGGCGCGCCATCTGACGCCGGTGGGCGGGAGCCAGCAGCCGCTGGACTCGGTCGCCGTGGGGTGGCAACCGTGGGCGGTGGCCGTGGGGTGGGGCGGCCTCGTGCTGACCGCCGTCCTGGCCCGTGCTGCCCGGCGGCGGTCCCTGGCGCTGGTGCCGCTCGTCGCCCTGGTGGTGGCCGCGGTGCCGCTGGTGCGGACCGGTGACCGGGTGTGGCGGCCCGACCCGTTGTCCCGGCAGGCGGTGTGCGCCACCGCGACGGCGCCCCGGATCTGCACCAACCGCCTGTACGCGCAGGTGCTGCCGGAGGTGGAGCGGGCCCTCGCGCCGCTCGACGGGCGGCTGCGCGGCGTCACCGGGGTCCCCCGGCTGTGGGACGTCCGGGGCGGGGGACGGCCCGACGACGCGGTGCTGCCGCGTCTGGAGTCGGGCAGCACGGTGGTGCGCGGGCGGCTGTCGGACCCCGAGGGGTATCTGACCACGGTCGCCTACGAACTGACCGGGGCTCCGGCGTCCTGCCGGGCCGCTCGTGAGGACCGGTTGGCGACGGCGGGCTCGACGGTGGCGCTGTGGCTCCTGCCGGACCCGGCGCGGGCCCGGGAGACGGAGCGCCAACGCGGCTGGTCGGCGGGCGCACCGAAGGAGTTGGCCGCGCTCGATGCGCGCGCGGCGGCGGTGGCGCGGCTCGACGCCCTGGCACCGGCCGATCGACGCACCTGGTTGGCCGGCTACTTCGCCGCACGGGCGGCGTGCGCACCCGGGCGGGTGCCGCCGCTGTGAGCGCACGCCTCCACCGGGCAGCGCCCGTGCCCCGACGCGACGCCCCGGCCGGCGGGTGGCTGTACGCCCGCTCCCGGAAGCTGCCCGGAAGTCTCGGCGCCCTGGTCCTGATCGCCCTCGGGGTCCGGTGGGCGGATCGACAACTCGACGTGCGGACGGCCCTGGCGCTGCTCGCCCCGCTGGCGGCGGCGAGTGTCGTCGGGACGAGCCTGCACGGGTACGCGGACGGGCTGGACCGGACTGCGGCGCGTGCGTGGTGGCCGCGTCGACTGGCCCACGTCACCCTGCTGTCCGCCGTCGCCGCGCTCCTCCTGGCGGTCGCCGTCCACGGCCCGCCGCAGGAGTACGGGACGGCGGTGCTGGCCCGCAACACGCTGGGGACGGCGGGGGTGGCGACCCTGTCCGCGGTGCTCCTGGGCGCCCGGCTGAGCTGGCTGCCCCCGCTGGTCTGGTTGTGCGGGCTGCACCTGGTGGCCCGGTCGGACGGCGGACGCGTCTGGGACGCCGTCACCTGGCCCGTGTCGCAGGCCGAACGGGGCGGTGCCTGGGTGGCGGCCGTCGCCCTCTTCCTGGTGGGGGTCGCGGTGTACGCCCGGTGGGGAGTGCGGGCCCGGGAGACGTAGACCGGACAGCCGGGCGGGCCGTCAGACCGAGAAGGAGGTGACCTTCAGCGGGGTCACCCGGACGACGAGCCGCAGCACGTCGTCCGACTCCGGCGGCGGGTCCGCACCGAGGTACTGCCGGGCGAGCTCCCTCGGCAGGTCCTTGTGCGGGTCCTCGACGAGTTCGGCCGTCCCCCGGATGTCCACGGTGCGGTACGGGTCCGCCTGGTCGAAGACGGTGAGGCTGATCCGCGGATCGCGGGCGAGGTTGCGCGCCTTGCGGCGCCCGGCGGTGGTGGAGAACAGCACCGTGTCCAGGTCCCTGGTGACCCAGACCAACGAGGTGTGCGGCCCCCCGTCGGGGTTCAGGGTCGCGACGGTGGCGAAGTTCCTTCCGTCCAGCAACCTGCGGGTCTCCTGGTCGAGCACGACGGACACGGCAACTCCCCTGACGTCACGGTGTTCACGGGCCTCCCGTACGGTGCCGGCACCGTACGGGAGGGGCCGTCAGCATCCCATCGGGCCGGTGCCGGGTGAACGGGGCGGCCGGACATTTCACGGGGACGACACAACGACGCGGCCGGGTACCGGAGTCGTTCCGGTACCCGGCCGCGGGCGGCTCTCGCGGCCCCCTGCTCGGGGGCGTGCCGTCAGACGAGGGGCGAGATCGCCACACAACCGGCGGCGCTGGCGACGCCCTTGCCGGACTCCTCCGCGATCGGCTTGCCCTTGTAGAGGATCTTGCAGGTCACGGCGCCGTCGCCGCCCGCGTCGAGGGCGAGGGGAAGCACGGAGGGCGGGATGATGCCGCGCAGCTTCACGGTCTTCGTCCAGGGGAGGGACGGCTTCTTCTCGGTCGTCGTCTTCGGGTTGCCCGCGGTGCCGCCGCCGGACGCGTACTCGATGGAGTCGACGCTCTTCCCGGTGACCTCGTAGGTGACCTCGTACTCCTCGTTCATCGCCTTGTCGACGGCCTCGTCGACGGCCTGGTCCTTCTTCTCCTTGACCGCGTCGGCGGCCTCGGAACAAGCGCCGAGTCCGAACACGAGGCCGGCGACGGTCACGGCCGACACGGCCGTGGCACGGATGGAACGACGCATGGTGGAACCCCCGGGGTCTTGATGGTGAGACCCGCACACAATCGTAAAGGCAGGGTAAAAGTCAAACCGTTATCTGCTGTTTGACCGTACCGAACAGCAGGTCAGAGCGGTGCCGGCGCACTCCGGGACCGAACTGCGCCGGAGCGCGGGGCGCCCGCCGGACGGGGGCGGCGGTCGGCGCCCACGGCTCGTCCCAGCGGCGCACAACGACCCCACGCACACCAGAGCCCATCACGGAGCGTGCCTGACCGCTCACCCGACGGGGTAGGCAAGGGCCTGTGCGTGCGGTGCCCGACGCACGACGACCCCCACGAGGAGCCGACCGTGACCCACCCCTCCGCCGATCCCGCGGACGCCCCGCCGATCGACCACCTGATGCAACTCGCCTCCGGATTCATGGCCTCGAAGGTGCTGCTCGTCGCCGCCCGCGTGGGCCTGTTCACGGCCCTGGCCGAGGGCCCCGTGAGCGGCGAGGAACTGCGGGACCGGCTGGACCTGCATCCGCGCTCCGCGCACGACTTCTTCGACACCCTGGTCGCCCTGGGCGCCCTGGAACGCGGTACGGACGGCTACCGCAACGCCCCGGCCGCCGACTACTACCTCGTCCGGGGCAGACCGGCGTACGCCGGCGGCTTCCTGGAGATGAACGACAGCCGGACGTACGGGCTGTGGGGGAACCTCGAAGCGGCGCTGCGCAGTGGAGAGCCGCAGAACGGGAGCACCGAGAGCGACGACGGCATGTACGCCCACCTCTACGCGGACCCCGAGCGCCTCGCCGTCTTCCAGGAGGCGATGACCGGCCTGTCCATGGGCTCCGCGCACGCCTTGGCGGAGACCTTCGACTGGTCCCCGTACCGGACCGTGGCGGACGTCGGCTGCGCCGAGGGCGCGGTCCTCACCCATCTGCTGCACCGCCACCCGCATCTGCACGGCGTCGGTTTCGACCTCCCGGCGGTGGCTTCCGGCTTCCGGCGCCGCCTCGACGCCTCGGGGCTCGGCGAGCGGCTGGACTTCCGGCCCGGCGACTTCTTCGCCGAGCCGCTGCCCCGCGCCGACGTGCTGATCCTGGGGCACATCATCAGCGGGTTCTCCCGGTCCAAGGCCCGGAGCCTGCTGGAGAAGGCGTACGAGGCGCTGCCGGCGGGCGGCAGCCTCATCGTCTACGAGTCCCTGCTCGACGACGAGCGGAAGGAGAACGTGCACGGCCTCCTGATGAGCCTGACGATGCTGCTGGAGACCCCCGGCGGCTTCGAGTACACCGGCCCCGAGTGCCAGGAGTGGCTGGCCGCCACCGGGTTCGCCGAGAGCCGGGTGACCCATCTGTCGGGGCCCGAGTCGATGATCGTGGCCGTGAAGTAGCCGAGTGGGCATGAAGCAACGGGAACGAGCGGGCCGCGCGGCGCCGGGCGTCGCGCGGCCCCGGGTCAGATGCCGGCGGAGGCCATCTCGATGATCGAGCGGTAGTACGCGGCGGTGGACACCACGCAGGCGCGGTAGGTGCGGTTGTCCTTCACCGCCAGGAAGTAGTCCTTGAGGTTCTTCCAGTACTGCACCAGGTAGCCAAGGCCCGGGATGAACCCCGGGGGCCGTGGCACCAGCGCGAACGCGGCGGAACAGGTGAGGATGCGTTCCGTCGCCTGCGAGAGCACGTTCGCCACCTCGGCGTTCATGTTCCAGCCGGCGGCGAGTTGCGGGGTCCAGATCGCACCCGCGATCTCCCGCAGCCGTTGCTGCTCCTCCGGCGTGGGATCGCTCTGGAACGCCACCTCGGCCCGGGTCCCGGCGGTCGCACCGGGGCGGGACTCGGCCGCCTGGGCCGTCGAGGCCAGTGCGCCGACGGCGAGGGTCGCCCCGGACGTGATCAGTGCCACCGTCGCGATCCATCCGGACCTGCGTGTCCTCATCGAGACTCCTCCCCGAGCGGGCCGCCCCAGCGGCGGTCACCGTGTGCGGACCGACGGTGACACGTGGGGCGGAGGGGGACAACGGAGCCTCCTCGGCCGACGATTGTCGGACACGGGTGCTGCGGTCAGGGCCCCTCGCCCGGGGTGTCCGGGCGTCGCCGCAGGGCCACCCGGGCCCCCACCGCCGTGACGGTCACCAGCGCCGCGCCGACCCCGGCGAGCAGGGGGACGGACCGGGCCGGGGACGCCCCTTCGCCCAGGGCGTGGTGTCGCGCGGTCCGCGCGACCGCAGCGGGGCCGCCGGGCTGGGTGGCACCGGGCCCGGGTCGGGCGGAGCGCACGGTGAAGGTGTAGGAGCCGGAGACGGGGTGGCCCTGCGCGGACAGCACCCGGTACCCGACCCGGTAGTGCCCGGCGGGGGCGAAACCCTCCAGTTCCACCGTGGCCCGCTCCCCCGACACCTGCGGCATGCTGGTGGCGAGCGAACCGCCGTGCCGGGTGGAGACGGCGAGTTGGGCGTAGTCCTGGCTCATGGGGCCGCTGAAGGTCAGGGTCACCCGGTCGGGAGGGGTGGCGAGCACCGCACCGGAGCCCGGGGTGCCGTGCACGAACCCCGGGTGGGCGAAGGCGGGCGACGAGGTGCCGGTGACGGCGGCCAGGGGGACGGCTGCGACGAGGCAGCGGACCGCGACGCGCACGGACCTCCGGTCGGTGACCTGCATGGGGGGAACTCTCCGATGGTGCGTGGGGGGTGTCGAAGGTCAGGCGGGGCGGGCCCGACGATCGACCGAACGGCGCGGCGACGGTGCCGCCCACGGTCCGGTCCGCCTCGACCCGGTTCTGATCCGGACGGGACGGGGGCGCGGACGTGCCACGGGCCGGCCCGTGCGACCCGCCGACCGCCGCGCCCGCATCGTGAAGATCGTATACAAGGGGCGCCCGGCCGTCGGACGGGCGGCCGACCACCCGCGGGGCGACGGGTCGGTGGCGGTCCGCGCCCCGCCGTCCGGCGGCCGTGCGGGCCGCCCGCCGTGGACGGGCGGCTAGCGTACGAACGGCCAGGTGAGCGACCGGAACGGGGGCGCGGGGAGCGCCCGGGAAGAGGGGTTGGGCATGAGCAGGGGGGCAGCACCCGAGGAGTCGGGCGCCACGAGCGTCGCCGAACTCACGGGATTCGAGGAGGAGATGCACGAGGAGTTCTTCCCGCACGTGGAACCACCGTCCGACGGGAGTCGCTGGATCGCTCCCACCGATGTCGAGCAGCGCCTGTACGCACTGAGCCGGGCGGACAACGGCTACGCGTATCTGCGGACGCTGGCCCTGGAGGGCGTGTACTACCCGGTGCGACTCGACGCGGCGATGGCGCAACCGAAATGCGGAACCGGGGACGCGCCGCTGCTGACGTTCCAAGTACCGGACGGACGGACCGTTGCCCAGGTGTACACGGGGGGCCTGTTGCCGCGCACGCATCCGTTCCTCGTTTACGAACACACCACGCTGGGTGCCCTCGCTTATGACTTGCCGGACCATGTCGACGTACTCGCGGTCAATGCCGCGACTCCGTGCGAGCAGTACTTCTCCACCGATTCCGAGGAGCGGGACACCTGGCTGGATCTCCACCAGGAACTCTTCGAACCGACGACGTTGGCGGACCGCGTGGTGACCCTGCGCACCGGCGGCCCCGGCCCGGGCGACCTGCTGCACGGACTCGCCTGCGGGGCCCACCTGTGCTTCCAGAACGGCGACGCCTGGAACACCACGCACTGGCACGGCGGTACGGGGTACTCCGGCGAGGTGGACCGGATCGCCGACAGTTGGGGCGTACGGGGCCGGGAGGACTGGCTCGCGATGCAGGAACGGCTGCTGGCCCGGGAGGTGAGCCCCTGGGTGTGGGACTTCGTCCTCGAAGCGCGCACCGCCCTGCACGCCGACCGCGCGGACGGCTTGGTCGACCCGTCCCGGTGGCGGGACGAGGTGGAACGGGCGGTACGGTCCGGCGCCGCCCGGCAGGGGAAGCACACCGACGGCTCCGAGCTCACCGCACTGGTCTGCCGTCTGCGGTCGTTGGTGGGTTCGGTACTCCGCTACGAGGCCAGGTTCCGGGCGGACGGTCTGCTGCCGCCGGACGGGACGGTGCGCACCGTGGCCGCCTGGGACCTGGGGCGGGCCTCCCAGATGGCGCGCTGGGGGCGGGGCGCCCGCTACGCGGCGGAGGCGGAGATGCACACGGCCCTGGAACGGGTCGCCCGGGCCGCCCGGGTCATGTACCGCTCCTGGGCAGAGTTCTCCGCCGGTTACGTCCTCGGGCGGTGCCTGCACTTCGACGAGGAGGCGTTCGGCTCCTGGTACACCACGGTGCTGGCCGCGCACCACGAGTTGACGGCCCATCCGGAAGGACCCTGGCGGACGGTGCCGTTCACGGCTCCCTGACCGGGCGGACGTCGCGGTGGCGCCGCTGGCCTGATACGAGCGCCGCCACGACGGTCCGGGAGAGGCGTCCAGGAATTCCTAGATCGAGTCGCGAAATCCTCGCAGGATATCAGAGCCGAACTCATTCACTTTCACGACGGCATTTCCTGCGACGCGTCGACAACCGGCCGAAGGGGTGCAGCGGATTTCGCCACGCAGATGAGAACCTTCTCACCCGCCGAACCCATAACAGGGCGTCCGCATATCGCGATTCAAGTTCCACCTCTTTTCCATAGACAGAGCTTCCCTTGCCGACTCGTTTACCCGATGTTCCCTTAGAGTTCCAGCATTCCGACCCCTCTCACATTCCCTTTGCTGGAAGGTTTCCATGGAGTCCTTACGACATCTGGCGGTCCATCTCGCCGTGGACCTCGCGGCCGTCAGCCTGTTGACGTTCGCCGTGTACTACCCGAGACACCGGCGCCGTGATCTGCTGCCCGCGTACCTGGCCCTCAACGTCGCCCTGTTCACCGTGGTCGCGGCCCTCGCGCAGGTCGGCGGATCGGGGGGCATGGCCCTCGGCTTCGGGCTCTTCGGCGTGCTCTCGATCATCCGGCTGCGGTCCGACGCCATCCAGCACGAGGAAGTCGCCTACTACTTCACCACCCTGGTGCTCGGCCTCATCTGCGGCCTGCCGAACCTGCGGCTCACCCACGCGGCGGCGTTCGCCGCAGTGCTCCTCGCCGTGGTCTACCTGGCCGACCACCCGCGGCTGTTCGCCCGCTCCCGACGCACGGTCGTCGTCCTGGACGCCGTGTACGACGGGCCCGTGGAACTGCGCGCCGCACTCGTCAGCAGACTCGGGGAACCGATGAACTGGACCGTGATGGAGGTGGACTTCGTGCGGGACCTCACCGTCGTGGACGTCCGCTACCGCGAGCCGCTGGAGCCCCGCGGGAAGATCGCCGCCGCGCCCGCCCCGGAGTCCGCCCTGGAGGCCGCGTGAGCCCGCCGGCCCCTCCCCTGGCCCCCTTGCCCGCCCCGGTCACCCTGGCGGCCGGCGACCCCTGCACCGTCACCCGCAACAAGGTCACGCCGAACGCGGGCACGTTCCGCCCGGGGCGCTACAACACCGACACCCTGGGCGTGTACGGCCCCGCCGACGCCGTGGCCGTCCGGGAGGCACCACGCCCGCCCGACGACGCGCCCGCCCCCGAACTGGCCCTCGTGGCGGACCCCGTGCTGGCCGCCGCGTCCATCTCCCTGCCCGAGGTGCTGGCGAGCGCCGAACTCCTCGCCCGCTTCGACCACGCCTATCTGGTGCCCGTCGAGGTGTTCGCCGAGCTGGCCGCCCACCTCACCGCCCCGGGCCGGCCCGGGGGACCGTTCCGCGCCCTCACCATCGACGGCCGCCGCTGGTTCCGGTACCACTCCGTCTACTACGACACTCCGGAGCTGCGCTGTTTCGACGACCACCGTCGGGGGCGCCGGCTGCGCTTCAAGATCCGTGAACGGGTCTACCAGGACTCCGGGGAACGGCAGTTCGAGATCAAGCTCAAGAGCGGGCGCGGCGAGACCGTCAAGCACCGACGTCCGCTGGGCGAGGGCGCCACCCCGCTGGACGCCCCGTTCCGGGAGTTCCTCGCGGACCGACTGCACGCCGCATACGGCATCGAGGCTCCGCGGCGGCTCCATCCGTCGATCACGACGGACTACCGACGGGCCACCTTGGTCTCCCGGGGGGAACGGGTCACCTGTGACGCCGGGTTGCGCTGCGCGGACGTGCGCGCGGGCACGGCGGTGCGCTGTGATCCGGGTCTGGTCCTGGTGGAGACGAAGAACGCGGGCAAGCTGACCGAGGCCGACCGGTTCCTGCACGCGCGGGGCATTCGTCCCGCGGTCTTCACCAAGTACTGCGGCGCGCTCGCCGCACTGCGCCCCGCGATACCCGCCAACCGTTGGCGCCGAGCGGCCCGGCTCGCGTTCACCGCCACCGACTGACGCGCGCTCCCGACCCCCGACCCCGACCCGCGGGACCCCGCCGACGAAGCCGGGGTCCACCGGATCGTCGCCCGCTGCTCGCCCCGTTCCGCCCACCCGGCCGGCACGGGGCGGTTCCGCGTCTTTGGCTTTGGGCCCGCGGGCGGCAACAGCAGCCCGTACCACCGCCGTCGCGGGGGCGCACCTTCGTCAATTCGCCACTCCTGCCCGGGTGGTTCGCCCCGTCTCGGCACCGTTCGTTCGACGATCACACCGGCCACCTCGGGTGATCCGTGACCGGCCGGAATCGAGTTCCCGCCAAAAGCGCCGCAGTGTGCGCACCCCCGCCCATTCGGGGCAGGCGGTGACCGTAGGGGCGCACGGCCTGGGCGGGCACGCTCTTTCGTTGCGCCCTCGTGCATCCAGTCATCTGGCCACTCGCCGAAAACGGGAGATGCCCGGCGCGCGCCCCTGGTGTGCTGGGTGCGGATGATCGGGATCACGCGCGCGGCGGGCCCGGCCGCGGCGTTCGGTGGGAACGGCGTTGAGGAGCAGCTCATGACGAAGGTTCTGCTGGTGCACGCGGTGTCCCTGTGGCGTGCCTCCTTGGTTTCCCTGCTCAGCGAGGACAGCGAACTGTACATACACGCCACGGACAAGGGCGGCGTGCCCTCGGCGCTGGCGGAGGCGTCCTTGGACATACTGGTCACGGACCTGGACTGTCCGGATTCCCGGGACGTGTTGAGACTCGTGGAGTCGTTGCGCACGCCACGCACGCAGAGCGAGATGGCCCTGGCTGTCCTCGCCCGGAGCAACCGCACCGGTGACCTGCGGCGGGCGTTCGAGGCGGGCGCCACCGGCTACATCGACAAGTGCGGTCCGGTCGACCACCTCTGCGAGGTGGTGCGCAAGGTCGCGGCGGGTGGTCGACACATCGACGAATCGCTCGCGTTCAGTCTCCTCCAGGCCACTGACGTCCCCCTGTCCGCACGGGAGTTGCGGGTGCTCGCCCTGGCGGCGGACGGGGAGTCGGTGGCCTCCATCGCGCGTTCCCTGTGTCTGGCCAGTGGAACGGTGCGCAACTACCTCGCCGCGGCGATCCGCAAGACCGGGGCGCGCAACCGGCTCGACGCCATCAGGTTGTCCAGGGAGTTCGGCTGGCTGTGACCGGTCGGGGGCTGCGCCGCGTCCGGGCGCCGCCGCCCGCTCCTCGTCGGCCCGGCCGGCTCCGGCCGGGGGCGGCCGGGCCGCCGTGCGCCGCGGGTCCCCCCGTCCGACCGCCCTCACCCCGCCCGGTCGCGCGTCGACGCCCCGCCGGTCAGGGGCACGACGTCCGCCGCCGGCGGTGCGGGCGCCCAGTGCCCGGTCAGATCCCGGTACAACGCGGAGCGCCGCGGCATGTCGTGCGGCGGGCCGCACACCGCCGTACCCCCGTCCAGGACGAGCACCCGGTCGGCCCGCTGGGCGGAGCCGAGCCGGTGCGCGATGACGACCAGGGTGCCGGGACGTCGGGCGAGCGCCTCCTCGGCCCGGATCTCGGCCGCGGGGTCCAGTTGGCTGGTGGCTTCGTCCAGGATGAGCAGCGGGGCGGGGGACAGTCCGGCCCGTACCAGGGCCAGCAGTTGGCGTTCGCCCTCCGACAGTCGGGCCGGGTCGAGGGTGGCGTCGAGACCGCCGAGCCGGTCCACCAGCCGGGTCGCGCCCAACCGGTCCGCGGCCTCGACGAGGTCCCGGTCGGCCGCCTCCGGGCGCAGGTACCTGAGGTTGTCGCGGACCGTGCCGGTGAACACGTACCCGCGCTGCGGCAACAGGGTGCGCACCGCACCGGGCTCGGGGCCGTCGGGTGCCGCCAACGGGCGTCCGAGCCAGCGTACTTCGCCCCGGTCGGGGGTGAGCACCCCGGCGAGGAGGGCGGCGAGGGTCGACTTGCCGCTGCCGCTCGGGCCCACGACGGCCAGCCGCTCGCCCGGGCGCAGGGTGAGGTCGAGCCGGTCGACGACGGTGCGGGCGGCGGGCCCGTAGCCGAAGGTGACGGCCCGCAGTTCCGCGGTGGCCGCCCCGCCGGTGGGCAGCGGGCGGCCGTACGCGGGGTGCCGGTTCGGCGGGGGTGGCAGTCGCCCGGGGGCGGTGAAGCGGTCGAGCACCACGACGAGGCGCCCGCCGGCGGTGCCGAGGACGGTGAGCAGGGCGTGCACCGCCGGGGCCAGCGACTGGGTGAGGTAGGCGAACGCGCCGACCAGTCCCCCGGTGGTGAGCCCGTGGCGCAGCAGCCAGGGGGCGGTGAGCAGCAGCAGGAGGGGCGGCAGGGCTCCGCAGATGCCGAGCGCGATGATGCGCACGGCGGCCCACCGGGCGAGGGAGCGGGCCGCCCGGCTCTGTTCGCGGCTGAGGCGGTCCGCCCCGTCGAGGACGGTCGGGGCGCCGCCGGTGGCCGCGATGTCCCGCACGGCCGAGGCGGTCCGTCCGGTGTGGGCGGCGAACGCCTCGTCGGTGTCGAGGTAGGTGCGTTGGCGCACGGCCATGGGGGCGAGGGTCGCGAGGAACAACCCACATCCGACGAGCACCGGTGGCACCGCGACGAGCAGCAGTCGGGGCGACAGGACCGCCAGGCCCGCCAGGGCGCCGACGGCGGTGAACACGAACGACCGCAGGGACAGGACGAGTCCGGCCCAGCCGTCACGGGCGATCTCGCTCTGGTGGGTCACCCGGGAGACGGACCGGGTGGTGGTCGCGGTGGCGGGGGCGGTGAGCGCCCCGGCGATGCCGTGGGTGACGGCGCGGCGGACGAGTCCGTCGCGCAGCGGTTCCACCAGGTCGGCGAGGGCGCGAAAGACGCCGCGGGCGGCGAGGGCCGCGGGCAGCACGGCGAGTGCGGCGAGGGAGAGCCAGAGGAGTCCGGTGGTGGGGGTGCCGGCGAGGAATCCGCCGTCGAGCGCGCGGGCGACGGCGTACCCGCCGATGAAGGTCTGGGCGAACTCCAGGAGGGACCAGACGGACAGCCGGGCCACGTCCGGGAGCCGGGCGCGCAGGAACGGCCGTGCCTGCCCGCTCACCCGGGCGAGCGCGCCCCGGCCGCTCACCGTGCGTCCCCCGTCGGGGAGTGCCGGGCGGGCGGCGCGGCGGGGGTGGGGGGAGCGGGCGGCGCGGCCGGTGTTCCGGGGCGGAAGACGGCCCGGTAGGCGGGGTCGCGCCACAGCTCGGTGTGGCGGCCGTGGGCGCGGACCCGGCCGCCGTCCAACCAGAGCACGCGGTCCGCCGCGGCGGCCGAGGAGATGCGGTGGGCGACGACGATCCGGGTGCGGTGTCCGCTCTCGCCGGCCAGCGCCCGCTGGACGAGGCGTTCGGTGGCGGTGTCGAGGCTGGAGGTGGCGTCGTCGAGGATCAGGAGCCGTCCGCGGCGGGCGAAGGCCCGGGCCAGGCCCAGGCGTTGGCGCTCGCCACCCGAGAGGGGCGCCTGGTCGAGGGGCGTGTCGTAGCGCTGCGGGAGGAGGCCGATGAAACCGTCGGCCGCGGCGGCGCGGGCCGCGGTGCGCACCCGGTGCGCGTCGGGTCCGGGTTCGGTGCCGAAGGCGATGGCCGCGGCGACGGTCGGGCCGAGGAGGGCCGGTCGGGCGAAGGCGAAGGCGATCTCGGTGCGCAGGGCGCACGGGTCGACCCCGTCGAGGGGGACGCCGTCGAGGGTGACCGTCCCGGTGTCGGGGTCGAGGAGGCGGCCGGCGAGCGCGGCCAGCAGGGACTTCCCGGCGCCCGAGGGGCCGACGACGGCGACCGTGGTGCCACCGGGCACGACCAGGTCGACGCCGTCCAGCAGGGGCCGCCCGTCGCGGACGATGCCGACGCCGTGCAACCGCAGTTCCCCGGCGCCCCCGGGGGGCAGGGCGAGTCCGCGGTGCGGTGGTGCGGGCAGGTCCCGCAGGGCGGTGAGGCGGGTGGCGGCGGCGCGGCCCCGGGACACCGCGGCGAGCGCGCCGGTCAGGGCTCCCAGGCCCACGGCGAGGACGGCGTAGCGGGCGACGGCCAGCAGGTCACCGGTGCTGAGCGCGCCGTGGGCCAGGCGCAGCCCGCCGACGGCGAGCACCAGCAGGGTCAGCAGCGGCAGCAGTGCCCCGGCACCGGCGGCGGCACGGCCTTGGACGCGCCAGGTCCGCCGGCCGTGCCGGGCAAGGCGCCGGAGGGGTTCGAGGGCGCGGGCCCGCTCGTGCTCGGCGGTCCCCGCGGCGCGCACCGTGTCGATGCCGTCGATCGTCTCGGTGAGCCGGGCGGCGATCGCGGCCTGCTCCCGCTGGTAGTCGGTGGCCGCGCTGGCGGTGTCCCGGACGAGGGCCCTCAACAGCAGGACGAACAGCGGCAGTCCGGTGACCAGCGCCAGTCCGGTCCAGGGGTCGATGAGGAACAGGCACAGGACACCACCGAGCGGCAGCAGCACCGTGCCCGCGGCGGTGGCGAGGGTCACCGGCACGGCCGCGGCCTCGGCGGCGTTCGCGGTGAGTCGGGTGGTGAGGTCTCCGGCCGGGAACTCCCGCACACGGTGGGGCTCGGCGCGCAGCACCCGGTCGAGGATGTCGATCCGCAGTCGGGCCGCGTACCGGGCCGTGGTGCTGCCGCCCACCACGGCGACCGTGCTGTCGAGCAGGACCTCGGTCGCGGTCAGGGCCGCGGCGAGCAGCAGGGCGGGCCAGGGGACGCGGCCGGAGTCGAGGAGCCGGTCGAGGGCGTGCCCGAGGACGGCGGGCAGGGCGAGCGCGGCGAGGGCGCCGCCCAGGGAACAGAGCAGGACCACGGCGAGCGGCGGTCGGGCGGGCGCGGGGAGCGCGGCCCGGGGGCCGTCGGGGGCCGGGGGGAGGCTGGGGGACACGCCGGGGTCCTTTCGCCGCGGATGGCGTCGCCGTGCGCAGGCGGTGCCGGGTCGGCCGCAACGGGTCCGACGGCGGCGCCGGTGGGGCGCTGCGCCGTCGGACCGCCGTACGACGACCGGTCCCGGGCCCTGGTGGGCCCGGGACCGGCGACTCATGGCCGGGAGGGACGGGCGGTCGCGTCGGCCGGACCGGCGCGGCGGCTCATCGAGCGGTCTCCCGGCGGAGCGTCACGGGGTGCAGAGGATGACACTCAGCGAGCTGTACTCACAGACCAACAGGCTCACCTGGCTGCCGGTGGCCGGTCCCTCGAACTCCTCTTCGGGGGTGTCCAGGGACTGGAGGTCGAGAAGCGCCATGACGGGTCCTTTCTGGGGACGAATGGATCTCATTGGGGTACGGCCCCTGGCTGGGGCCGGTCTGTGGGCCGCGGGAGCGGCGGGAGGAAGGGCAGCGAGGCGGGGCGGTCGCCGAAGGCGGCGCCGAGGGCGAGCAGACAGCCGGCGGTGCCGGTGGCCAGGTCCATGGAGCGGCGCATCATCTGTTCGCCGGGGAAGGCGAGTCCGCCCGCGTACGGTACGGAGTGCAGCCCGAGCAGTCGGGCGTGCCGCTCGCGGGTCCGTTGCCGTTCGGCCGGATCGCCGCAGGAGGTGCGGGCGAGTTGCAGCAGCAGTCCGGCGGCGCCCCGGAAGAGCCCGGGTTGGATGTAGAAGGCGGACCGCAGTCCCGGTTCGATCTGCTCGCGGGCGGCGCGCAGTTCGGGGTCGTCGCGGTGGGCGAGGAAGTCGTCGAGGACCATCGCGATGCCGGCGCTGCCGCCGCCGAGGTAGGGCAGGGTGCGCTTGCCGTCGAGCACGAGCAGGGCGCCGTCGGTGCCGGTGCGGCAGCGGTCGAGGTCCTGGCGCAGTGCGGTGGCCGCGAGGTCCAGGTAGGCGGCGTCGCCGGTGGTCTCGTAGCGGCGCACGAAGAGGAGCGCCGGGCCGCTGGCGCCGTGGAGCAGTCCGGTGCGGCGGGTCGGGGAGGCGTTCCGGACGGTGTGCGCGGCGAGTTCGGTGCAGCGTTCCGCGGCGGTGCGCAGGGCCGCGGCTTCGGCCCCGTCGGTGGCGCGGGAGAGGTCGTCGAGGGCGAGGGCGAGGCCCGCGTGTCCGCCGTGCAGATCGGCGGATCTGCCGTCGAGCGGCTCACGGGCGATCAGCCGGGCCAGGGCGAGGCCCTGTGCGCGGTGGCCGAGCCGGTGCAGCGTCCAGGCGATGCCGGCGAGTCCGTCGTAGAAGCCGATCGGGGTGCCGGACACGGGTTCCTTGGCGCGGTCCAGCAACCACTCGGTGGCCTGGGGACAGGGGGCGGCTCCGGTCTCGTGCAGGGCGTGCAGCACGCCGGCGGCGCCGTAGCCGAAGCTCTGGCCGCCGACCGGGGTGAGGAACTGGGCGATGTCGCCCGGGAAACATCGGTCCTCGCGATCGGGTGTGCAGGCCGCGGTCAGGGCACGCACCATCGAGTCCCGGCTGCGGGGCCAATCCGCTGGCTCCGGTACGTCCGGGGCGTCGGGTCGTGCCGCGGCGGGTCCGCCGGACCTGACCGGGCGCACCGGGCGGGCGCCAGCGTCGGGGGCGAGGTCGGGGTCGGGGTCGGGGTCGGGGTCGCGCAGGATCTCCGTGAGCGCGGGGGCGAGTTCGTCCGCGGTGACGGGGAAGATCCTGGTGATCTCCCGTACCAGGTGGCGGGCCTTGGCGCGGTCGATGGAGAACAGCACGGTCAACGGGGTGAGCAGGGCGAGCCGCAGACAGGCGAGCGCATAGGTGTCGATGTCCGTCCCACGCCGGCCCGGTGGGGCGACGAAGGAGGGATTGGCGACGATCTGACGGCGTCGCTCGACGGCGGGCGAGGCCGCCTCGAAGTCGAGGAGGACGACGCGCGTGCCGTCCTCGGAGACCATGATGTTGCTCAGGTGCAGATCGCTGATGACGAGCCCGCGCTCGTGCACGGCGCGCACCGCGTCGGCCACCCGTGCGTGCATGTCGCGCGCCCAGGCCGCGTGCTCGGCGAGTTCGGCAGCGGTGGCGGTGGCCCGGGACAGCGGGAAGCGTCGGGCGAGGACGGTGTTCAGCGTGGTGCCCGCAACGTACTCCAGGGCGAGGAAGCGGTGTCCTTCGACGGTGAAGGAGCCGAGCAGTTCGGGCACGCAGTCGAGCCCGGCGAGTTGTTCCAGCGCGGCGCGCTCCCGGTCGAGGCGTTGCACCGCGTCGGCCCCGTCGGCGGCGAGACCGGCGTGCGGGCGCCCCTCCTTGAGGACGACCCGCCGGCCCGTGTGCGGGTCGCGCGCCCGGTAGACGCCTCCGCCGTTGGAGAAGTGCAGCGCACCCTCCACGGTGTACGGCAGTGCGTCGGCGCCGGTGCGGGCGGCGAGGTGCTGTGCGAGGAAGGGCGGCGGGGTCACCCACGCGGGGACCCGGAAGGACGGTCCGCGCAGGTCCGGGACGAGGGTGCCGTCCGGATCGGCGACCGCGGGCACCGTACGGCCCTCGGCGTCGAGGCAGAAGCGCCGGGCGAAGGCGCCGTAGCGCACGTACACCGGTCCGTCGCCGAGGCGCAGATCGCTGAGGACGTACGGCCCGTGCTCTCCGGCGAGCAGGTCGACCAAGGCGTCGGCCACTGCGGGGAACTGCTCTTCGGAGTGCGGGTAGACGGTGATGAACTTGCCGCTGCCGGCGCGGTCGGCGTACTTCGCGTTGCGCAGGAGCAGCAGTCGGGGGCCGGGGACGAACTTCAGGGGGAGCCGTCGTTCGACGCAGTGGGCGACGACCCGGTCGAGGACGCGTTCGGCGTTGTCGGCCGCGGCCGATATGTGGATCTTCCAGCCCTGGGCGGGCAACCGCAGGCCCTGCGGACTGAACGAGAGCCAGTCCCCGCGCCATTCGGTCCGCCAGCCCTCGGGCGCCGCAGCCCGGGCGGCGGCGAACAGCTCGGGTCCTTCGGTGGACTTCCCCGCACCGTGCCGGGGGGAGTCGTAGAAGTCGGCGTCCGCTTGGGTGTACGCGGCGTACTCGGGGTTCACACACGCTCCTCACGGATTCGTTCGGCGGGGACGGGAGAAACGTTTCCACAGCCCGATCCGGGGCGGCCAGTCGCGGTTGTCACCATTCGGAGCCCCGCCTTCCCCGTGCAAACCGCATGCCCGATCCGTGCGTCCGCCCGTGCACGGGGCGGCCCGGACGGTGCACCGGGCGGCCCGGACGGTGCGCGGGCGGACGCAGGTGCCGGCCGGGTACTTGGCGGACGTCGTACTGGTCGCACACCTCGCCGAGTGCCAGGCTGACGCGTGGGTCACTCACACCCCTCCCACCCCGTCCACCGCTACCGACGCACGACTGTGGCCGCCCCCACCACGGTCGGCGCCCCCGAAGGAGCCGTCATGTCCACCGGTCCCGCCCCGCTGCTGTTCCTCCACGGCTCCTGGCACGGCAGCTGGTGTTGGAGCGAGGTGATCGCCCGGGTGGCGACGGCCGGCCGCCCCGCCGTGGCCGTGGACATGGCCGGACACGGACTGCACGCACGGCGCGCCCGCTGCCTGTCCGAACGGCCCTTCGACCCTGCCGGGTTGACCAGCGAGGTCTCTCCGGTGGCGGACGTCGACCTCGATGCGGCGGGTGCGCTACTGGTCGCGCAGTTGGCACGGATCGGTGGCGGGCGCCCGGTCACGGTGGTGGCCCACAGCATGGGCGGCGCGGTGCTGACCCGAGCCGCACAACGGGCACCGGAGTTGGTCGGCCGTGCCGTGTACCTGGCCGCCTTCATGCCGGGCTCGGACATCGCCGGGGGCGCCTACCACGAGGCGCCCGAGAACGCGGACAGTCTGATCGGGGCCGTCATCAGGGCCGATGCCGCCGTCATAGGGGCGCACCGGATCGACCTCGCCTCCGCCGACGCCGGCTACCGCCGGTTGCTGCGGGACGCGTTCTACACCGATGTCGACCGCGACCTCGCCGACGCCGCGACGGGGTTGCTCACGCCCGACGCCCCGGCGGGCATCGCCCGGGGAACGACCCGGTTGACCGCCGACGGCTGGGGCTCGGTGCCCCGCACCTACGTGGTCTGCACCCGGGACAGGGCACTGCCCCCGGCCCTCCAACGGAAGTTCATCACCGAGGCCGACGCCGCGTTCCCCGAGAACCCGACCTCCGTCGTGGAACTCGACGCCGCCCACTCGCCGTTCCTGTCGATGCCCGAGCGGCTCGCCGACGTCGTCGCCGGACTGCACTGACGTCGCCGCAGCGGAACGGGAGCGCGGTGCCGCCCGGAGCGGGACGGGCACGCTCAGGCGGCGTGGCTCCCGCACCCCGGTACGGCGACGTCGTCGGTCACGGTCCGGGGGTCCCGGGCGGGCGGGGACTGGCGGGCGGCCTGCCGAGCGGCGGACCACTCCATGACCAGGCACTGGTACTGCCGTCGCTGCTCGGTGCTGAGTCTGCCGCCCGCGCGCGCCCACAGCGCACGGATGTCCTCGTTGATGTCGTCGGCGGAGCGCAGGGCCGCGCCGGACCGGGCGGGGTCGGGGATCGTGGACATACGGTGAATCATACGTTTATGGGTGTGAGGATCTCGTCAGATTTACCACTGGAGACGGTCAAGACCGCGGCCCACCCCGTACGGCGGACCGCTCCGGGGAGCTGACCCCGGGTCAGCGGGGAACGGTCCGGACCAGGCCGGCCTCGTACGCGGAGATGGCCGCCTCCCCCCGTTGGCCGTCCTGGCGGTGGCCGTGCCGTGGTCCCGCCGCCGACCCCGCGACCCCCGGCAACGCCCACGTCCTGTCGCTGGCCGCCCTGAGCTGTCTGCTCGGCGCCCTGCTGCTGCCCTGGCTGACCGGACGCGCGGGCATCGCGGCCGACATGCACGACTCCCTCGGCCACGCACTGAGCCTGGTGGCCCTGCGCGCCGGGGCCCTGGAACTCTCGCCCGACCTCACCGACCGCGACCGCGCCGACCTCGCCGAGTTGCGCGGGACGATCGCGGACGCGGTGGAGCAACTGCGGGAGACCGTCGCCGTCCTGCACGACCCGCCCGGCCCGGACACGGGTGCGGGCCTCCCCGTCCACGACACCGTCGAGGACCTCCTCACCCGGGCGATCGCCTCCGGGGTGCCGGTGCGTTGGGAGCGGCGCAGGGTGGCGCCCCCGCTGTCTCCGCTGGTCGAACGCGGGATGTACCGGGTGGTGCAGGAGGCCCTCACGAACGCGGTGAAGCACGCATCGGACTGTGCGATCAGGGTGCGGATCACGCACGGGGCCGACCGCACCCGGGTGAGCGTGGTGAACACCGCCTCGTCGGCCGGCGGTCCGGCGCACGCGGGCGAGGGCCCGGCACACGGCGCCGGTGGCCGGGGGCTGATGGGGCTTCGGGAGCGGGTGACGGTCCTCGGCGGTTCCTTGCGGACCGCATCCGACGCGGGAGGATTCCATGTCACCGCCGTCCTCCCGCACCAGGCCGACGCCCGCCCCGGGGCGCCGACACGGGGACCAGGGGCCGAGCCCGGCACGCCGGTCGGCACCCGAGGGCCCGCGTCGCCGTCCGAGACCGCGCCCCACCCGGATGGCAACTGACGACGAGCCTGCTACCGCCCTCCCGGTTCGACGAGTTGACCACCGGCCGGCCCCGCGCCGAGCTCGCCCCCCTGCTGCCGGCCCGCGCCTACCCCTACCCGTCCGACCACGCCCGTTCCGCTTCCCGGCCGGCCGGCGCCCGTTGCGAGTTCTACCGGTCCGGCCGCGATCTGTTGGGCCAGGTCGACCTCTACCGGCTCTGCTGGTCCGGCGACACGCTGCTGACGAAGGACACCGTGCCCGTGACCCGCCGTTGAAGGGCAGGGCCCCTAGGGTGCGCATCCCGGTCACGCCCCCGTACGCGCCCCTTCGGGCCGGCAAGGGGACGCGGACCGACCCGCCACGGTCCGGCGGGCCGGTAGGGGCCTCGGGGGTCAGCCGCCGAAGCGGGTCGGCCCGGTACCCGGGGTGGTGCGCACCGCGGTCAGCCCTCCCCCAGGACCGCCCCGGTGGTGGTGACCACCGCGCACTTCCCGGCCGCCCAGCGCAGCGCGGCGGCGTGGTCGTCCGCCGAGAAGTCGGCCACCGCGTCCGCGACCACGAACGCCTGCACGTCCTGCATCCAGGCGTCGCAGGCGGTCATCATGACGCCGATGTGCGCGTAGACACCGGTGATGACGAGTTGGTCGCGACCGAGTTCCCGCATGCGCTCCAGGAGGTCGGTGCGGACGAAGGCGCTGTACTTCCACTTGGTGAGGACCGTGTCACCGGGGCCGGGAGCCACCGCGTCCGCGATGGCGGCGGCGTGCGGGTCGGCGGGCAGACCGGGCCCCCAGAAGTCCTGTTGGAGTCCCCGCTCGGCGGGTGTCTGGCCGCCGGGCTGGGCGGTGTACACGACCGGGACCGACGCCCCGGCGGCCCACTGCCGCAGCCTCGCGGTGTGGGCGAGGAGTTCGGTGACGGGAGACGCGGAGGTGTCGAAGGCCGAGAGGAAGTAGTTCTGGAGGTCGTGCACGAGCAGCACCGCGCGGGCGGGGTCGATCTTCCAGTCGACCCGGTTGGCGGGCAACTCCCCCGCGGTGGGCATCGGATAGGGGGTGACGGCGGGCAGGGCCATGGTGTCGGTGGTTCCGTTCGAGTGAGCGACGGGGAGCGGAGGGGAGCGGAGGGGAGCGACGGGATCAGTGGGCGGACACGGGGTGCGACCGGTTCGCCCTCGATCTTCGGGCTTCGAACGCATCTGCGAGGAGGGCGGGGTGACGCGGTGTCACAGTTCCGCTCCGACGGCGCTGAGGAAGGTGCGGAACTTGGCTCCGGTCTCCTCCGTCTCGGCCTGCGGCTGGGAGGCGGCGACGACTCCGGCGCCCGCGTACAGGCGCAGCCGGTTGGCCTCGGCCTCGGCGCAGCGGATGGTGACGACCCATTCGCCGTCGCCGTCCGCGTCGCCCCAGCCGACCATTCCGGTGAAGTAGCCCCGGTCGAACGGCTCGGTGTCCGCGATGACGCGGCGGGCGAGCGCGGTGGGGGTACCGCAGACGGCGGGCGTGGGGTGCAGGGCGCAGGCCAGTTCGAGGGCGGAGGTCGTGGGGTCGATGAGGGTGGCGGTGACCGTGCTCGACAGGTGCCACATGGTGGCGGTCCGCACGAGGGTGGGCCGTTCGGGGACCACGAGGTCACGACAGAAGGGGGCGAGGGCGGTGTACACCGCGTCGACGACGACGGCGTGTTCGTGCAGGTCCTTGGCGGATTCGAGGAGGGCCGCGGCCCGGCGGACGTCTTCGGCGAGGTCGGCGCCGCGCGGGGTGGATCCGGCGAGGGGGTTGGCGACGACCTGGGTCCCGCGGCGGGACACCAGGAGCTCCGGGCTGGCGCCCAGCAGGGTGCGGTCGGGGCCGACGGGCAGGGCGAAGGTGTAACCGGAGGGGTCGCGGCGCGCCAGCCGGTCGACCATGCCGGGCAGGTCCAGCGGGCCGGGCGCGGTCAGTTCGAGGGTGCGGGCGAGGACGACCTTGCTGAACTCGCCCTGCCACATGCGGTCGACGGCGTCCGCGACCCCGGCGGCGTACGCGTCCGGTGCGGGTACCTGGCGTATCCCCCAGTCGACGGGGTCGGGGCGCTCGGCGGGCAGCGCGATCATGGGGTCCGAGGCGAGGGCGGGACCGGTGCGCAGTTCGGCGGGGACCGCGAGGGCGGCCGGGGCGTGGTGGTCGAAGGGGACGGCGCCGAGCACCAGGGGCGTGCCGTGGCCGTCGGCCCGGGCCGCGGCCAGCGCCTCGGCGACCCTGACGGGCAACGGTCTGTCGTCGTGGGGGACTTCGGCGCGGGTGCCGTGGCCGAGGAGGGTGCGGGTGGGGGTGGCGAGGAATCTGGACCCGGTGCGGTAGGCGTGGAGCAGGGCGGTCGCCGCACCGAGCGCGGGGTACGCGGGGTCGGGCGACGTGTCGGGGCGGACCGCGGCGTCAGCGGTCACGGTGAGGGCCTGTCCGGCCAGGGGGACGTGCGTGGCGACTTCGGATGCCGTCGACACGGGGGCTCCATTTCTCGGGTGCTCCGTGCGTGCACGGAGGTGGGGTGGGGGGACGGGGCGCCGTCTACCTGAGCGTGGCGCCGCCGTCGACGTACAGCTCCTGCATGGTGATGTGGCGGGCGCGGTCGGAGGCGAGGAAAACCACCGCGTCGGCGATGTCCTGGGGCTCGGCTATCCGTCCGAGGGGTATCCCGGTGCGGTACGTGCGGGGATCCCCGGCGATGACCCGCCGGGGGGCGTCGCCGTCGGTCCACAGGGCGCGCTGCATGGCGGTGTCCGTGGAGCCGGGGGCGACGATGTTGCACCGGACACCACTGCGGGCGACTTCCAGCCCGAGGCACTTGGTGAACATGGTGGCCGCTGCCTTGGAGGCGGCGTAGGCGGCCATGCCGGTGCGGGGAATGCCGGCGGCGTTGGAGCCGACGGTGATGATGCATCCGCCGCCGCGGGCGGTCATGGGCCTGACCGCGGCGCGGGAGGTGTGGAAGACGCCGGTGGTGTTGACGGCGAAGGTCTGCGCCCAGTCGTCGTCGGTGAGTTCGGCGACGGGGCCCGGCCTCAGTACGCCGGCGACGTTCACGAGCAGGCCGAGCGGGCCGTGTTCGTCCTCGATGACCTTGACCGCGGCGTCCACGGCGGCGCGGTCCGTGACGTCGAGGACCATCGGGGTGATCGATCCGGGGCCGGTGTGCGGCCCGTCCGGCCCGTCCGCACCGCTTCGTTCCCGCCAGGAGGCGGCGAGCTCGTCGACCCCGTGCGCGGAGCGGTCGGTGGCGATCACTTCGGTTCCCAGCGTCGCCAGCGAGACCGCGACGGCGGCCCCTATCCCCTGTCCGGCGCCGGTCACGAGAGCGATGCGGCCCACGAAGTCCGTACGGTGTTCGGGTCGGTGTTCAGGCATGAGCAATCTCCCCCCTCACTTAGGCGAGCCTAACCTAACTCATTAAGCTTGCACACCCGACCGATCCCCCAGTGAGGCGGCACACATATTCGGTTAGGCTAACCTCACTTGGCCGAAGTGAAACCCTCGGCCGGAGCGACGCTCGACGCCCAATCCGCCCAGATCCAGGGCGCATTGCCGCAGGGCGCACCACATCCCGGAGGGTGCACCACATGACGCACCCTCATGACCGGACGCATCGGCGGCCGGTACGGGGTGGGGCGGAACGCCGGCGACCCGTGGCCCCCATCCCCCGTCGACAGCAGCTCAGTTCGTGGACGGACCGATCCAGTGCTCGGTGATCCAGTCCAGGGCGTCCTGCCGGACGGCGGGCCCGTACACGGTGCGCCACCCGTCCGGGACCTCGGCGAAGACGGGCCACAAGGAGTGCTCTCCCCAGTCGTCGGCGAGGACCGTGAACTCCGCGGGCCCCGCGCCGCGGCGCTCGCCCTCGGCACTGAAGGGGTGGGTGGGGGCGTTGCTCGGGTCGGGGTCGCTCATGTCGGGGTCACTTCTCCCGTTCGGTCAGTCGCTCGCTGAGCACGCGGGCGAGCGGGGCGAACGGCTCGGACGGGGTCGTGTCCCGGCGGGCGCCGGCGACATCGGCACGGACCGCCACCGCGGCGTCGACGACGACCCGGCCGCCGTGCAGCAGGGCTCCCCACAACTCCCACACGGAGGAGTCGAAGGCGTGGGAGGGGAAGCGGGTCCACGCGTCGTCGGGGCGGAAGCCGAACCCGCGGTCGGTGGCGGTGAGGAGTCGGGTGACGTCGTGGTGGGTGACGGTCACGCCCTCCGGTCCGTCGGCGGCGTCCGGGGCGTGGATGACGCACACGGGGTCGTACGGGGTGAGCGGCCGGGTCCGTTCGGCCTGGGTGAGCGGCCGGGTGGCGTACCGGTCGACGAAGGAGGAGTCGGTGCAGAGGATCGGCAGGTCGTGGTCGGGGAGCCGGGGCACGGTGACCGAATCGGTGACCACGGCCGCCGGGGCGACGTCGGCCAGTGCGCAGGAGAGGCGGCCGGCCGGGTGGTCGAGGTCCAGGGGGAGGTACGCGGCCCCGGCGAGGGTCACCGCGAGGAGTCCGGTGACGAGGTCGGTGGAGCGGGGCAGGGCGAGCGCCACCACCGATCCGGGTCCGATGCCCCGCACGGCCAGCATGCGGGCCACTTGGTGGGCACGTGCGCACAGTCGGGCGTGGGAGAGGGTGGCACCGCCGTGGGAGACGGCGATGCGGTCCGGGTAGCGGCGGGCGACCGCGCCGTAGACCTCGGGGAGGGTGCACCCGACGGGAGCCGGCCGCGGCGCCGCCCCGGTACGGGGGTCGTCGGCGCCGAGCACGCGCCGCCGGAGCCCGGCGTCGCGTGCGGGGACCGGCCGCACCGGTGCGCGACGGTCGCCACGGCCGACGGGGGCTCCGAGGACATCAGCAGCTTCAGGGGTGACAGGGGCTTCGGGGACTGTGGGGGCGAGGAGTTCCACGGTTCCGTCGGCGCGGCGGCGCGCCAGGTCGCCGGTGCGGTACATCCGGCTGCCCGGGTGGTCGTGCAGCGCTCCGAACGGGTCGGCCACGAACCGTTGGGCGGTGCGGTCGGGTCGGCCGAGGTATCCGACGGCGAGGCACGGTCCCGCGAGGTACAGCTCTCCCGTCGCCCCGGGCGGGACGGGGCGCAGCGCGGCGTCGAGGACGTAGGCGCGGGAGCCCCGCACGGGCCGCCCGACCACCGGCCCCCGTGGGTCGCCCGGTTCGCCGACGCGCCAGGAGTAGGCGGCGCCGTGGGCCCCGGTCGGACCGTACTGGTGCACCGTGTACAGCCCGGCCGCGGAGGGGACGTGCTGCCGCAGCGGCTCCGGGGCGGGCTCGCCCTCGATGGTCAGCACGGCCGGCTGGTGGTGGCCCTCGTCGAGCAGCCCCTCGGCGAGCAGGGCCGCGGCCTGGGACGGGGTGACGGCCAGGTGGTCGATGCGCTCGCGGTGCACGTACGCGGTGAAGGCCGTCGGGTCACGGCGGGTGGCCTCGTCCAGGAGGTGCAGTTCGTGCCCGTGGACCATCCAGAGCAGCGGGTCCCAGGCCGCGTCGGAGGCGAACGACGCGCTGTGGACGAGCCGCAGCCGCGCCCGTCCGGTGCGGGCGACCGCGGGCGCGATGTGGTCGGTCCCGTGGCCTTCGTACCGGTTGGCGAGGGCGGCGTGGCTCACGAGCACGCCTTCGGCGCGGCCGTCGAAGGGGTCCGGACCGTGACCGGGGTGACTGGGGTGATGGGAGTGGTGGGGGTGGACGAGGTAGGCCGGGTCGCGCGGGGTCGGACGAGTGCTCGGCACGGCGGCGAGGTGCCGGGCGAGGAGGTCCCGGGTGGCCGGGTCGTCGAGGGCGAGCACGGGCAACCCTTGGTCGGGGAGGGCGGCCAGGGTCCCGGTGGTGCCGAGGACGCAGACGGGACGGGCGTCCGCGAGGACGGCGCGGGTGCGGGCCGCGGGGTGTTCGAGGTCGAGGGGCTGGCAGACGCCGCCGGCCCCGAGCACGGCGAACAGCGCGACGACCATCGTCGAGGTGCGGGGCAGGGCGAGGGCGACGGGCGTGCCCGTGGTGACCCCGAGCCGGGCGAGCTCGGCGCCGAGGCCACTGGCCGCGGACTCCAGTTCCGCGAAGGTGAGGGTGGCGTCCACCGCGCGCACGGCGACGGCGTCGGGCGTCCGGGCGACGCGGTCGGTGAGTGCGGCGGGGAGGGTGCGCCGGGCGGGGGCTTCGGCGCGCCCGCGGGTGGCGGCCCACACCTCGTCGCGGGGCAGGAGGTCGAGCGTGCCCACGGGCCGCTGCGGGTCGGTCAGCAGCAGGTCGGCGTAGGCGGTCAACAGGTGGCCGAGGGTGGCGCGGTGCCGGGTGGCCGCCGGCTCGTCGTACCGGCCGGCGTGGGCGTCGAAGGACAGGCGCAGTCCGCCGTCGACGCCGGGGGCGACTCCGATCGTCAGGTCCTCCACGGGCCCGGTGGCCAGGTGGTGCACGGTGCCGGGGGACGAGGCGAAGTCGAGTGCGGCACCGACCGGTTTGATGCTGATCACGGGGCCGGTCAGGGGGCGGTCGGCGCCGGTGCGGCCGAGGTCCTGACGCAGGTCGGACTGGGGGTAGCGCTGGTGACGGCGGACCGCGCGGACCTCCAGGGCGACACGGCGCAGGAGTTCGGCGCCGGTGTCCGCCGGATGGACGTCGAGCCGCAGCGGCACGACGTTCTCCCCCGTGGCGGGGGTGTGCAGGGCGGCCGGGCCGCGCCGGTTGGCCAGCGCCAGGCCGAGGACGACGTTCCGGGCGCCGGTGCCGCGGTGGAGGTGCAGGGCGGTCGCGGCGAGGACGAGTTCGGCCCAGGTCGCCCTGCTGGTCGCCGCGGCCTCGGTGAGCTGGTGGAAGGTTCCGGGCGGGAGGTCGGTGTGACCACGCAGGACGGTCGCGGGCCTGCCGGTGGGCGGACCGCCGAGGGTGGTGGGCACCTCCGTCCCGGCCAGTCGTTCGGTCCAGAACTCCCGGTCGGCGGCGTACCGTTCGCCGTTCAGATAGCGGGATTCCTCCTCGACCACCTCGCGCAGCGGGGCGAAGCGGGTCCGCGGGGGCTCCTGTCCGGTGGCGAGCGCGGTGTACACCTCGGCGGTGCGCCGTCCGACGAGGTGGAGCGCATGGGAGTCGGCGGCGATGTGGTGGGCCCGCTGGTACCACCAGTAGTGGTCGTCCGCGAGACGGATGAGGGCCTGGGTCATCAGCGGGGCGGCGTCCGCTCCCCCGCCCTCGGGGGCGGTGGGCGCACCGCTCGCCCCGGGGGCACCGGCCGCGTGGTCTGCGGGGCCGGCGGTCGGGGTCGGTGCGGTGCAGGGGTGGGTCAGGTCGGCGTGGGTCCAGGCCCGGGCGGCGGCGAGCGGGGCGGGGTCCGCACGCAGGTCCAGTCGGTGCAGCGGGGCGTCGGCGGGAGCGGGGGCGACCCGCTGCCGGGGCCCGCCGGCGTGCTCGCGCACGACGGTCCGCAGGGTCTCGGCCTCCCTCACGACGCGGGTGAGCGCGGCGCCGAACAGTTCCTCGTCCAACGGGCCGTGGATCTCCACCACGTCGGCCGTCTGGAATGCGGCGGGGCCCGGGGCGAGCCGGTCCGCGAAATGAACACCCGCCTGTGCGGCGAGGAGCGCGAACTCGTCCGGATCCTGATACATGTGTGTCAACTCCCCCAGAGGAATGGCTACCGCGGACGCAGACCGCCAGGAGCGACCACGCGAACTTAGGTAAGCCTAAGTTAACCCGCTGCGCGTCATGAGGCGGGGCCGACCCCCCGCGACCGACCCGTTCTCCACCGCGGCCCCGTCCGACACCGGAGAACGGGCGTGCTAGCGTTGACCGTGCAGGGACGACGCACGTCGACTGCGGGACCAGAAGGGGAGGTGAGTTGATGACCGTCGTAGAGGCCACTGCCGTGTGCAGTGCCCGCCGGACCATCCTCACGTCCCGGGCCCCGGTCTGACCTGACACCCACCCCCGGCCCCACGGCCCACGGGTGCGACCTCACGGTCACCGGGGTCCCTTTTCAAGGGTCTCCACGTTGTCCCTACCCCTTTCCTCCCCCGCTCCCACCGGGCCGCCCGGCATTCCGGGAGCGCCAGCCGCACGGACGGCCGAAACGCCGGAGCGCGCGCCCCACACCGATACGCCGACCGCTCCGCAGCCCGGCGCGCCCGAGACCCCGGCCGCACTCCGGCCGGAGGTCGGCGTGCCGCGCGGGCACCGCAGCCGCACCCGCACCGCCCCCACCCCGGGCCCCCTCAACGACACCCCTCACCTCTTCGAGAACGAGAACACCATGACCATCTGGACCACCCGCCCCGAGGACACCCGGAGCACCGAGGACGTCGCCGCCGTCCGCGAGATCAACCTCGCCGCCTTCCCCACCGCGCTGGAGGCCGACCTCGTCGACGCGCTGCGCACCGATCCGCAGGCATGGATCGACGGCCTGTCCATGATCGCCACCGGCCCCGACGGGACCCCGGTCGGACACGCACTGCTCACCCGGTGCCACGTCGACGACGCACCCGCCCTCGCCCTGGCACCCTGCGCGGTACGCCCCGCGGCCCAGCGCACCGGCGCCGGATCCGCCGCCGTCCGCGCCGCCCTGGACGCCGCCCGGACCATGGGCGAGAACCTCGTCCTGGTCCTGGGGCACGCCGAGTACTATCCGCGGTTCGGCTTCACCCCGGCCTCCCGCTTCGGCATCCGGAGCCCGTTCGACGTCCCCGACGAGTACATGATGGCCCTGGCCCTGGACGACACCCGGGCGGTTCCCACCGGCACCATCCGGTACCCCGCGGCGTTCGGCGTCTGACCCGCTCCGGGGCGACCCCGCCCGGGCGGGGTCGCCCTGCGCGGCCGGGCGGGGCGCCGACGGGACGTGACCGCGGGCACCCCGCCCGCTGACGGTTCCACTACGGCGAGGGCCCTCCTCAGGGACCGAACAGGAGGACGCCCCGCCGCAGGTTCGTGGTCCGGAGCGTCGGCCCGTCCTGACGCGACGTCAGGACGGGCTCGCCGACGGCTCCGGATTCCCCCAGCGCTCCAGAGGGGCGCATCGGGCAGCACGGACGCGTCCGTGCGCACCGCGATCCTCATGCGCACTAAGGTAAGGCTTACCTTACAACATCGGGCAAGCGGTACGACTCACCACGGCGCGAGCAACCCGCCCCCTGACGAAGGATCAAGGCGAGGCGTCAAGGCGAGGGCCAAGGCGAAGGGCCGCATCCGTCCACGCTTGACCTCAACTTAACTTCAGCCCCTAGCGTCGCCTCATCCCGACGCAAGGAGGCGCACGTCCATGGACGGCACGACACCCAGCCCGATCGACCCGGCACCCCCACGGGCGGGGCGGCGGGCGTGGACGGGGCTCGCGGTCCTGTTCCTGCCCACCCTGTTGATCGCGATGGACCTGACCGTGCTGCACCTCGCGGTCCCGTCGCTCACCGCCGACCTCAACCCCTCCAGCGCCCAACTCCTGTGGATCCTGGACGTCTACGGGTTCCTGATCGCCGGATGGCTCATCACCATGGGCGCCGTGGGCGACCGGATCGGGCGGCGGCGACTGCTGCTGATCGGCGGCGCGGCCTTCGGCGTCGTCTCCGTACTGGCCGCCTTCTCGCCCACCGCGGAACTGCTGATCCTCAGCCGCGCCCTCCTCGGCATCGCCGGGGCCACCTTGATGCCGTCGACCCTGTCGCTGATCCGTCAACTGTTCCCCGACCCGGGTCAGCGCACCGTCGCGATCGGCGTCTGGATGACCGGGTTCACGGCCGGCGGAGCCCTCGGCCCCCTGGTGGGCGGGGCGCTGCTGGAGCACTTCTGGTGGGGCTCGGTGTTCCTGCTCGGCGTCCCCGTGATGCTGGTGCTGCTGCTCCTCGGCCCCCGCTTCCTGCCCGAGTACCGCGAGCCCGGCGCCGGCCGGACGGACCTGGTCAGCGTGGCACTGTCGCTGGCGACGGTTCTGCCCACCGTGTACGGGGTGAAGCGGCTGGCCGAACACGGCCCCGACCTGGCGGCCCTGGCCGCGCTCGCGGGCGGGGCGCTGGTGGGCTCCGCGTTCCTACGGCGACAGCGGACGCTCCGTCAGCCCCTGCTGGACCTGGGACTGTTCAAGAACCGCACGTTCTCGCTGGCCATGTCGACCCAGGCGTTCGCGATCTTCGCCATGGCGGGCACCCAGTTGTTCGTGGGCCAGTACCTCCAACTGGTGGTGGGCCTCTCACCCCTGCGGGCGGGACTGTGGACCCTTCCGTCGACCGTGTTCGGCATCGCCGGATCGATGCTCGCGCCGCTGCTCGTGCGACGGATCCGACCGGCCGTGGTGATGGCCGCGGCGCTGCTCGTCTCGACGGCGGCGTTCGTCACCCTCTCCCTGGTCTCCCCCGACGGACCGGGCGACGGACTGCCCCTCGTGGTGACCGGGTTCGTCCTGCTCTCCTTCGGCCTGGGTCCGGCGATGACCCTCACCACGGACCTGATCATCAGCAGCTCGCCGCCGGAGCGCGCCGGCTCGGCCTCCGCCCTGTCGGAGACGGGCAGCGAGTTCGGGTTGGCCATGGGCATCGCCGTCATCGGCAGCGTCGGCACCGCCGTCTACCGGTCCGAGGTCGCGGACACGATCCCCGGGGCCGTGCCCGACGAAGCCGCCCGGGCCGCCCGCGACACCCTCGGCGGGGCCGTCCGCGCCGCGGAGTCCCTGCCCGACCTGCTCGCCGACGACCTGCTGACGGCGGCCCGGGCGGCCTTCACGGACGGACTGCACACGACCGCGGCGCTCAGCGGAGCGGTCACCACGGCGCTCGCGGTCCTCGTACTGACGCGATTGCGCCGGTTGCCGACCACCCGACCCCCGGCCGACCCGGTCGCCGGGAGCGGCCGGCGCGACGCGACAGCGGCGAAGGCCGACGGCGAACGACTGACGGCCCGGCAGTGAGACGGACGGGCGGGAGGCGGAACGGACCCGCGCTCCCGCCCGGACCTCAGACCCCGTCCTCGATCCTGCGCACCCGTTCGGCGTCACCGGTGCGCGGGCAGGTGGCGCACGCCTCGGCGGGACGGATCGCGTAGTAGAGGCAGCAGCCGAGGCGGGTGCGCGTCGGGTGTTCACGTCCGTTGCGGGTGGTGAGCGTCCGGAAGGCCGCGCCGCCGGGATAGGGGCTGACGGCTCCGGGCAACAACTCCTCGGCCTCCCGCACCCCGCGGGCCTCGTCACCGTGCATCCGGCCCAGGTACCAGACGACCGAGACCAGGTCGTCGCCGACCATCCCCCACAGGGCCCGGGGACCGCGGCGGACGCGGGGGCCCGTGGCGGCCAGCAGCGGACGCACGTGATCGGCGACGGCGGCGCGCAACTCGGCCCGCAACGCCTCCTCGTGGGGCAGGACGCGGACCCCGGGCAGCCCGGCGGCGGGGTCGTCGGGCAGACAGCTGAAGGAGGCGGGAACGATCTCGTACGCCTCACTCGTACGGCTGATCCGCAGATCACGCGGACTGACCCTCGGTACCCGCCGTTCGAGGTACCAGGGACCGCTGATGAGGACGGCCGCGGACCACAGATAGGCGTGCAGCGCACGGGAGGCGACGACGTCCGGACGCGGCTCGTGGGCGTAACGGGTGCGGATGCGGGCCGCGTGCCCTTCCAACCAGGCGTTCAGGAAGTCTTCGCGGCAGGCGAGTTCGGCGCCGTCGATCCAGCCCTGGCCGGCTGATGACGAGGGTTCGGCGCAGGTCACGTCCAGGGCGGGACACGCGGCGGCGAGACGCCGGTACGTGGCGGCCAGCAGGACGGAGGAGCTCACGGCAGGGGCGGTCGGGGCCGACGCCGGGGCCAGGAACACGGGTACTCCTAGAACACCGTACGAAATACGGGGTGGGGGCATGAGAAAATCACCGCGGGTGGCGGCGGACCCGCAAAGATCTTTAGGGAAGGCTCACCTTACTAGCACCAACGGGGTAGAAAGCCAATCGACATGACGCCCGGACGAATTGACACTCTTAGGCATGCCTAACCTAAGCTCTCGGCTCGTGTTCCCGATCATGCGGATGTACCTGCTCGCACTGAATCCCACCGACTCGGTCACCGAGGGATTCCTCCCGGCCGCGCGCTCCCTGGGACTGCGCGTCACCGTTCTCACCGACCAGCCCGAGGCCCATCGCACGCGCCATCCGGACCTGGAGGTCCTGCCGTGCGACGTACGGGACTTCCGGGAGGTGATCAGCGTGGTCTCGGCCGGCGAACGGCCGGACGCGATCTTCACCAACAGCGACCACCTCCAGACCCAGGCCGCGCTCGCCGCCGACTACTTCGGGCTCCCGGGCAAGGACTGGCGCACCGCCCTGCGCACCAAGGACAAGGCGCTGCTGCGACGCCATCTGCGCACCACCGGGGCCGACCGCGTGCGCTGCCTGGAGGTTCCCGCGACGACGGCACCCGCCGACGCCCTGCACGGCGCCGCACTGCCCTACCCCTGTGTGGTGAAACCCCGCGAAGGGGTGGCCAGCGAGGACGTCGTCCGGGTGGAGACCCCGGACGAACTGCTCGCCCGCTGCGAGGAGATCCGGGCCCGCCGACCCGGCGCCGCGCTGGTGGTGGAGGAGTACCTGGAAGGCGAGTTGCACACCCTGGAGACGCTCGGCGACGGGAACACCCGCCATGTGCTCGGCGGGTTCCGCACCGACCTGTCCCCCGCCCCGTACTTCATCGAGGAACGCCTCACCTACGTCCCGGCGCACCCCCCGGCCGTGGTGGACCAGATACTGACGCAGCTCGACGCGCTGGGGGTCGGTTTCGGCGCCTGCCACACCGAATTCGTGGTGGACGGCAGCGGCCGGGCCCGCATCATCGAAGTGAATTACCGGGCCATAGGCGACCAGTGCGACCTCCTGCTCGCCGACCTCCTCGGGATTCCCCTGTTCGCCCACGTCCTCCTTACCCATCTGGGTGAACCGCTCCCCGCCGACCTCGGGGCCCGCACCGACGGCGCCGCCCGGCTCGACTACCCGTACGCACGCCGTGCCGGCACCCTGACCGCCGCCCCCCAGCGGATCGACCTGGACTCCGGCGGCGTCCGACTGACGTACCGTCCGCTGCGGGCCCTGGGGGAACGCCACGACGTCCACCACACCAACCGGGACCTCCTCGGCGTGGTGCGCGCCACGGGGCGCGACCAGGGCGCCGTCGACCGGGCCGTCGAGGACTTCCTCGCCCACCACCACTGGGAGATCACACCGTGACCGCAGGGACCCGCGCGCACCGCGACCGGCACCTCCTACGGGTCCTGACCGCGCTGCTGCGCGAGGACGTGGCCGGGCTGCGCACCCGCAGCACCCGGGTGGAGCGCCCGGACGGCAGTTGGCTCCGTCGGGAGCACCCCGGCGGTGCGCTCGCCCTGCCGGTGGAGCCCGACGGCTTCCAGTCCGAGTTCGCCGCCCGGCTGCCGCTGCTGCGCCGCGAGGGACCCGGTCCGGCCACGGACCTCGACACCGCCGACGCCGTACTGGCCGCCCTGGGGGACCTCGCCGACCCGGCGGACCGGCCCGGCTTCGACGCCTTCGCCGACGAGTGCCGCCAGTCCCTCGCGGCCGAACTGCTGCACCAAGGCACCCGGACCGAGGTCGTCACCCGGCTCACCGGCGCGTACGGCCCCGACCCCGCCCGTTGGACCGACCCGCTGGCGTTCGACACCCTGGCCGCCCGGCTCGACCACCCCGTGTACCCGACCGGACGCGGTCGAATCGGCCTGACGGACCGTCACCTACGCTCGTACGCGCCGGAGTTCCACCCCAGCTTCCGGCTGCGCTGGCTGGCCCTCCCCCGGGTGGACGTGGTGGACGAGGGCCTGACGACCGCCCCCGGCTGGCCCGCGCCCTCGACGCTCGGACTGCCCCGTTCCCTGGACGCCGACCACATCGCGCTGCCGGTGCACCCCCTCACCGCGGGCGCCCCGCTGCACGGCGCCCTCAAGGAGGCCGGCCTCGACGACCGGGCCGTGCTCGCCGAGCAGCCGTACGCGGAGGTGGTGCCCACCCTGTCGATGCGGACCGTCGCCCTCACCGCGCACCCCGGCACCCACCTCAAGGTGCCGCTGGCCACGGCGACCCTCGGCCGGCTCAACCGCCGGACCATCAAGCCGGGCACCCTGCGCGACGGCGCCGCCTGCCAACGGCTGCTGGCGGCCGTCGCCGCGCGCGAGCCGCGCTTCGACGGCACCGTGCTGCACGCCGACGAGACCCGCTACGCCCATGCCGGCCACGAGCTGCTGGCCGTGCTGCGACGGCGCTGGCCGGCAGGGCTCGACGGTTCGGTGGTGGTGCCGATGGCCGCGCTCACGGCGCCGGCGCCCGGGGGCGGGCTCGTCATCGACCGGCTCGCCGACCGCTTCCACGACGGTGACCCCGTCGCCCTCCTCGACGCCGTCCTCACCCTGCTGTTCGACTGGCAGACCACCCTCTTCGGCTACGGCATAGCGCTGGAGTCGCACCAGCAGAACATCTCCCTGGCCTTCGACGACCGACCGCAACGGCCGCCCCTGCGCCTGCTGTTCAAGGACAACGACGGTCCCCGGGTGCACACCGGACGGCTCCGGGCGACCCTCGGTGCGCACGACCTCAGCGGCTTCGACGACACCCGGATCACCGGGCAGGACGACCGCGCCGTGCTCGACCTCTTCACCACCATCACCGTCCACCTGTGCGCGGGGGCACCCGCCTTCGCCTTGGCCCGGCACGGCAGCGCCCCGCTCGACCGGCTCCTCGCCCTGGTGCGCGACCGGCTCGGCGAGGCCGTCGAACGGCTCGGCACCGGCCCCGGACAGCCCGGCGCGGCCCTGCGCGCCCACGTACTCGACGCCGCGCGCCTGCCCGTGAAGGCGATGGTGACCGCGGGGACGCTGCTCACCAAGCAGCGCTCGGGCGCCCAGGACGTCAACAAGCACTACACCACCGGTCCCAACTACCTCCTGCGAGGGGCGTAATCCGCTGATGCCCAGCACTCTTTCCGGCCTGCCGCGCACTGCGGCGCCCGTCCCGGACCTGCCCGGCGCGGACCTCGCCGTGGCGCACACCCTCCTCAACTGCCTGCTCCGCGAGGTGTCGGGGCCCGAACGGCAGGCGTCCGTCATCGGCGACCACCTGTTGCTCCGGCTCCCCCGGCTGGGCGTCCTGCTGCGCGTGGCCCTGCGCCGCACCTCCCTGCTCGGCGCGCACCGCTTCACCGGCCCCGTCACCGAACGGCTCGCCCGCGGCGGCGAGGACACCGGAGACGGCTGGTCCGAGGTCGACTGGTTGCGCCTGGCCGAGTACACCCGGGCCGAACTCTCCCTGCGCACCGGCGCCCACAACGACGAGTTCCTCTCCCAGGTGGGCGCGAGCCACCGCGGGGTGCGCGCCGCCCTGGCCGCCCCGCGCCCCGCCCCCCGGGCCCTCGGCGACGATCCGCTCGCCGTGTACCTCGCCTCCGAGCAGTCCCTGCTGCTCGGCCACCGCTTCCACCCCACGCCCAAGGCGCACAGCGGCGATCCGGCCCGTTGGGCGGCCTACGCACCGGAAGCGGGGGCCGCCTTCCCGCTGCGCATGCTGGCCGTCCGTCAGGATCTGGTCGCCGAAGAACGGACCGAGCCGTCCGCGACCGACCCGCTGGACCGGCTGCGGAGCGTGCCCGAGGGGTTCCGGCTGCTGCCCGCCCACCCCTGGCAGTACGAGATGCTGGCCGACCACCCGGTGCTGCGCGCCGCCCTCGACCGGGGCGACGTCGTGGACCTCGGCCCGGGAACCGAGGACGTGCGGCCCACCGCGTCGGTGCGCACCCTGCACACCGACGACGGGTTCCTGAAGTTCAGCCTCAACGTCCGCATCACCAACTGCCTGCGGAAGAACGCCGCCTACGAGTTGACCGGCGCGGTCGCCCTGTCCCGGGTGCTCGCCCCCGTCCTCGCCGACCTGGCGGCCCGGTTCCCCGGCACGGCGGTGCTCCGGGAGCCCGCGTACCGTTCGCTCGCCCTGCCCGGGCCCGACGGACGGCCCGACCGGTCCCTGCTGGAGGGCTTCGGGGTGATCGTCCGCGAGGGCCTGGAACGCCATCTGCGCCCCGGCGCCACCCCGTTGCTCGCCGCCGCCGTCGCCGACGAGTACCCGACCGGTCCGGCGCAGGTGTCCCGGCTGCTGGCCGACGCGGACCCCGACACCGCGCTGCGCTGGTGGTCCGCGTACCTGCGGCTGTTGGTGCCGCCGGTGCTGGCCGCCTACTTCGACCACGGCGTCGTCCTGGAGCCGCACCTCCAGAACGTCATCGTCTGCGTGGACGGCGACGGTACGCCCGTGCAGTTGCTCTTCCGGGACCTGGAGGGCACCAAGCTCGTCCCCGAGCACCACGCACGGACCCTCGCCGCGCTGCCGCCGGAGGTCGCGGGCCCCCTGACCTACGGGGCGCGCCGCGGCTGGGACCGCGTCGTGTACTGCCTGTTCGTCAACCACGCCGCGGAGGTGCTGGCCGCCCTCGCCGACCTCCACCCCGACCGGGAACGGGCGTTGTGGGCCCGGCTGCGCGCCACCGTCGAGGAGTACGCCCGCGAACACGGCTGCCCGCCGCGGCTGCGCGCCCTCCTCGCCGGGGTGCCGCTGCCCGCCAAGGCGAACCTGCTGGCGCGGTGGGAGCGCTCCGCGGACCGGGACGCTGGGTACGTGCACGTGCCCTCGCCGCTGGCCGAGGACGTGCTGTCCGGGGCGAGCCGCACCGACACCGACTGGAGCGCCCGGTGACCGCGCCCACGGAGGCGGTCCGCGAACGGGTCCTCGACCTGTCCGCCGACGGCCTGCCCGCCTACCTCTACGACCTGGACGCGCTGCGCGCGCACGCGTCCGCCGTCCGGGCGGCGCTGCCGGAGCGGGTGGAGTTGTACTACGCGGCGAAGGCCAATCCGGAACCCGCGGTCCTCGGTGCCCTGGCCCCGCTGGTCGACGGGTTCGAGGTGGCCTCCGGCGGTGAGCTCGCGCACGTGGCGACGGCGGTGCCGGACCGTCCGTTGGCCTTCGGCGGGCCCGGCAAGACCCCGGCGGAGGTGACGGCGGCCCTCGCCGGCGCGGCGGCGGGCGGGCCGGTGCCGCGGTTCCACGTCGAGAGCGCGCACGAACTGCGGATGCTCGCCGCCCTCGCCGCCCGCACCGCGCCCGGGGTGCGGGTCCCGGTGCTGACGCGGTTCAACCTGGCGGTCGCCGAGGACGCCCTCACCGGCGGCTCCCTCACCATGGGCGGCGGCCCCAGCCCCTTCGGCATCGACCCCGCCGAGGCCGATGCGGTCCTCGGCCTCCTGACCGGGGGCGCGTTCCCCCAGTTGGAGTGGTGGGGCACGCACGCCCATCTGGTGAGCGGCCTCGACGCCGGCACCCTCGCCTCGGTCGCCCGGGAGGTGGTGCGCTGGTCCACGGCGCTCGCCGACGGGCACCGGGTGCGGCTGCGAGAGGTCAACGTCGGCGGCGGGATGGCCGTCGACTACGCGCGGCCCGAGGTCCGGTTCGACTGGACGGCGTACGGCACCGCCCTCGCCGCGCTGCTCGCGGAACATCCGGGGCTGACCCTGCGGGTGGAGCCCGGCCGGGCGCTCACCGCGTACTGCGGCTGGTACGCGACGGAGGTGCTGGACGTCAAGCACAGCCACGGCGAGGACTTCGCGGTGGTCCGCGGCGGCACCCACCACCTGCGCACCCCCGCCACCAAGGGGCACGACCAGCCGTGCACGGTGCTGCCCGTGGGGCCCTGGCCGCACCCGTGGCCGCGGCCCGCCGCGGGCCGCGGCCCGGTCACCCTGGTCGGACAGTTGTGCACGCCCAAGGACGTGCTCGCCCGGCGGGTCCCCGCAGCGGGGCTGCGGGCCGGGGACCGGGTGGTGTTCCAGATGGCGGGGGCCTACGCCTGGAACATCTCGCACCACGAGTTCCTGATGCACCCCCGTCCCGACTTCCACTTCCTCGGCGCGGACGGGTCTCCGGTCGCGGCGGCGCCCCGGGCGGCCGGCGCGGGCTGAGGCGGGCTGAGGGGGCGACGGTCCGGGCCGCCGACGGGTGGGGGGACGGGGACCGCCTTACGATGGCGGCGACCACCGCTTCGGCGTTCCGGACCCGGAGGTTCTCGCCATGGGGACACGTGCAGGGCTGGGTCTCCCGGACACCATCGTCGCCTGTCTGTTCGACCTGGACGGCGTGATCACGAAGACCGCCGTGGTGCACGCCGCCGCGTGGCAGGAGACGTTCGACGCCTTCCTGCGCGAGCGCGACGGGCCCGGTTTCCGGCCCTTCACCCAGGAGGACTACGACCGCTACGTGGACGGCCGCCCCCGGGCCGACGGCGTCCGGTCCTTCCTGGCCTCCCGCGGCATCACCCTGCCGGAGGGCGCGGACGGGGACGGCCCGCACGAAGCGAGCGTGCGGGGGCTGGGCAACCGCAAGAACGCCCTGCTGCTGGCGAGGATCAAGGCGGGCGGGGTGGAGGCGTACGAGGGTTCGCTGCGCTACCTCGACGCGGTGCGCTCCGCGGGGCTGCGCACCGCGGTCGTCTCCTCCAGCACCAATTGCCGGGACGTCCTGCGGGCGGTCGGCGCGGAGGACCGGTTCGACGTGCGGATCGACGGGGTGGTGGCGGCGCGGCGGGGACTGCCCGGCAAACCGCGGCCGGACACGTTCCTCGCGGCGGCGGCCGACCTCGGGGCGGAGCCCGCCGGGTCGGCGGTGTTCGAGGACGCGCTCGCCGGAATGGACGCCGGCCGTTCGGGTCACTTCGGGTACGTGGTGGGGGTCGACCGGGTCGGCCAGGCGCAGGCGCTGCGGGCCCACGGGGCGGACACGGTGGTGCGGGACCTCGCCGAGTTGGAGACGCGCGCATGATCACCCATTCCTCGTACACGGTGGAACCCTGGTCCCTGTGCGAACGGTCGCTGAACCTGGACGTGCTGCCGCAGAGCGAGTCGGTGTTCGCCCTGTCGAACGGGCACGTGGGCTGGCGGGGCAACCTGGACGAGGGGGAACCGCACGGGCTGCCCGGTTCGTATCTCAACGGGGTGTACGAACTGCACCCGCTGCCGTACGCGGAGGCCGGGTACGGCTATCCGGAGTCCGGCCAGACCGTCATCAACGTCACCAACGGCAAGGTCATCCGGCTGCTCGTCGACGACGAGCCCTTCGACCTGCGGTACGGGCGGCTGGTGTCCCACGAGCGCACCCTCGACCTGCGGGCGGGCGTGTTGACGCGGGTGTGCGAGTGGGTGTCCCCGGCGGGCTGCTCGGTCCGGGTGCGTTCGACGCGTCTGGTGTCGTTCACCCAACGGGCCATCGCCGCGGTGCGCTACGAGGTCGAAGCCGTCGACTCGGAGGTGCGGATCGTCATCCAGTCCGAGCTCGTCGCCAACGAGCAGTTGCCCGGGGCGAACGGCGACCCGCGGGCGTCGGTGGCGCTGGAGTCCCCGCTCGAACCCGAGTCGCACTTCGCGACGGGCGCGCGGCTGGGCCTGGTGCACCGCACCCGGACCAGTGAGCTGCGGGTGGGGGCGGCGGCCGACCACGTGGTCACCGGACCGCGGCCCACCACGACGAGCAGGGAGAGCCGTGAGGACGTCGCCCGTCTCACCCTGGCCTCCACGCTCGCGCCCGGCGACACCCTGCGGCTCGACAAGGTGGTGGCGTACGGCTGGTCGAGCACCCGCTCGCTCCCCGCGGTCAGCGACCAGGTCGACGCGGCGCTCGCCGCGGCGATGAACGTCGGCTGGGACGGGCTGGTCGCGGAACAGCGCACCTACCTGGACGACTTCTGGGCGCGTTCGGACGTGGAGGTCGACGGGGACGAGGAGATCCAACAGGCGGTGCGGTTCGCACTGTTCCACGTCCTGCAGGCGGGCGCCCGGGCCGAACAGCGGGCGATCCCGGCGAAGGGGCTGACCGGCTCCGGATACGACGGCCACGCCTTCTGGGACACCGAGATCTTCGTGCTCCCGCTGCTCACCTACACCTCCCCGTTCGCGGTGGCGGAGGCGTTGCGCTGGCGGCAGAACACCCTACCGGCCGCGAAGGAGCGGGCCGCCCAACTGGGCTTCCAGGGCGCGGCGTTCCCCTGGCGCACCATCGACGGCTCGGAGGGCTCGGCGTACTGGCCGGCCGGTACGGCGGCGTTCCACGTCAATGCGGACATCGCGGACGCGGTCAGCCGGTACGTGGCGGTCACCGGGGACGAGCCCTTCGAACGGGACACCGGGGTGGAACTCCTGGTGGAGACGGCCCGGTTGTGGCGTTCGCTCGGCCACCACGACCACCACGGGGCGTTCCACCTCGACGGGGTCACCGGCCCCGACGAGTACAGCGCCGTGCAGGACGACAACACGTACACCAATCTGATGGCCCGGGCGAACCTGTTGGCCGCGGCGGACGCGGTCGAGCGCCATCCGCAGCAGGCGGCGGCGCTGGGGGTGGACGACGAGGAGAGCGCCGCCTGGCGGGACGCCGCCGAGGCGATGCACGTCCCGTACAACGACGAACTCGGGGTGCACGAGCAGTCGTCCGGGTTCACCCGGCACCAGGTGTGGGACTTCGCGGACACCCGGGCCGACCAGTACCCGTTGATGCTGCACTTCCCGTACTTCGACATCTACCGCAAGCAGGTCGTCAAACAGGCCGATCTGGTGCTGGCGATGTACAAGTGCAGCGAGTACTTCGACGAGGAGCACACGGCCCGCAACTTCGCCTACTACGAGCCGTTGACCGTACGGGACTCGTCGCTGTCGGCGTGCTGCCAGGCGGTGATCGCCGCCCAGGCGGGGCATCTGGCGCTCGCCTACCAGTACGTGGCGGAGGCGGCGCTGATGGATCTGGACGACCTGGAGAACAACACCCGCGACGGGCTCCACATCGCCTCCCTCGCCGGGACCTGGATGGCGCTGGTGGCCGGGTTCGGAGGGATGCGGCTGCTGGGGAGCACCCCGAACTTCTCGCCCCGGCTGCCGGAGCGGTTCAGCCGGCTCGCGTTCACGCTGGAGGTGGTGGGGCGACGGCTCCGGGTGGAGATCACCGGGGAGGCGGCCACCTACACCCTGCTGTCCGGCGAACCGCTGGGCGTGCGGCACTACGGCCGACCGGTGTTGGTGACGCCCGGCTCGCCGGAGCGTCGGGGCATCCGGCCCGCGCCGGTGCGACCCGCACCCGAACAACCGCCGCACCGGGGACCGGCGGACCGCGGGACGGTCGCCCGCACGCCCGGGTAATGCAGTGGACGGGACGCCGCGCGTCCTCCTAGGCTGCCCGGCGTGAACAGCCCCGAGTCCGACAGAGGCTAGCCACCGGCCGTCGCCCGGTGGCTCCCCGCCGCGCCCCCGCACCCCCGGTGCCGGGGCGCCGACGCCACCCCGCGGACCGCCGGTCTCGTTTCCTGTCGGATCTCGAAACGGCTGTGGAGTTCTGCGGTGCCTCTTGCTCTCTACTTCCTCGGACTGGCGGTCTTCGCCATGGGCACGTCCGAGTTCATGCTGTCCGGCCTCCTCGCGGACATCGCCCGTGACCTGGACGTCACGCTTCCGGCCGCCGGGGCGCTGACCTCGGCGTTCGCCGTGGGCATGGTGATCGGCGCACCCCTGATGGCGGTCGCCGCCATGCGCTGGTCCCGCCGTGACGCGCTGTTGGTGTTCCTGGTGGTCTTCCTCGCCGCGCACGCCGTGGGAGCGCTGACCGTCAGCTTCCCGGTGCTGTTGGTGACCCGCGTCATCGCGGCGCTCGCCAACGCGGGGTTCCTGGCCGTGGCGTTCACGGCCGCCGCCGCCCTGGTCCCGCCGCACGCCAAGGGCCGGGCGACGGCGGTGCTGCTCGGCGGGGTGACCCTGGCCTGCGTGGCGGGGGTGCCCGGCGGGGCGCTGCTCGGCCAGCACTGGGGCTGGCGCTCGGCGTTCTGGGCCGTGGTGGTGCTGTCGGCGCCCGCGGTGGTGGCCGTCTGGCGTTCCGTCCCGGCCGGCCGGGGCGATGCGCGCGTCCCCGGGTTCCGGGACGTCCTCGCCGAGTTGCGGGTCCTGGGGCGCCGTGAGCCCCTGGTGCTGCTGGCGCTGTGCGCGCTGGTGAACGGCGCCACGTTCGGGAGCTTCACCTACCTCGCGCCGCTGGTCACCGAGGTGTCCGGGATCCCGGAGCGCTGGGTCCCCGCCGTGCTGGTGCTGTTCGGCATCGGTTCCTTCGCCGGCGTCACCGCGGCCGGCCGCCTCGCCGACACCCGGCCGGTGCCGCTGCTGGCGGTGGGGACGGTGGTGCACCTCGCCGGTTGGGTGCTGCTGGCGCAGGGCGCGGGCCGGCCGGCGGTGGTGCTGGTCCTGGTGCTGGTCCAGGGCGCCCTGGCGTTCGCGATCGGCTCGACGCTGGTCACCCGGGTGCTCTACGCGGGCGCCGGTGCGCCGATGCTGGCGGGGGCGAGCGCCACCGCGGCGTTCAACGTCGGCGCCTCGGTCGGCCCCTGGGCCGGCGGGCTGACGATCGCCGCCGGACTGGGCTACCGCTCCCCCGTGTGGGTGAGCGCGGCCCTGCTGGCGGTGGCCGTGGTCACCGGGGCGGTGGCGCTCGCGGTGGCCCGGCAGCAGGGATCCGCGAGCGGCGCCGCTGCGGTGGCCGACGCCGTCGAACCGGGGCCGACCCCCGCCGGCTGACCCCGCCGGCAGCTCCCGCGGGGTGCTGAAGCGCAGGTCAGGGCTGCTCTTCGGTACCCCGACGGGGGTCCCTCGTCGGTTCTCGGAGGGTTCGGGAACAATGATCGTGAGGTGCTCGTTGTAGGGAGCACCCACAGAACGACCACCTATGAGGAGTGGCCACTTGTCCGCCCAGACGACGGACCCCGACCCTCCGGGACACAGTCCCGGACCATCCCGCCCTCTCACGCGTGATCGCGGCACCCGGCGGGGTGGTGTTCGATGAATGCCGCACTCGGCCTGTTGGCGGTACTCCTGCTCACCGTCGGCACGGGCTATTTCGTCCTCCAGGAGTTCACCTACGTCTCCGCCGACCGGCTCGCGCTGGCGCGGGAGGCGGAAGCGGGTGACCGGCGCGCGGCGCGCGCCCTGAAGGTCATGAGCCGGCTCTCCTTCATGCTCTCCGGTGCCCAGCTGGGCATCACGGTGACGGGCCTGATCGTCGGCTTCCTCACCGGGCCGTCCGTGTCGGCGGTCATCCGGCCCCTGGTTTCGGGGGTGGGGGTGCCCGACGCCGCCGTGGACGGGATCTCGGTCGCCCTGGCCTTCGTGGTCGCGACCGTGGTGCAGATGGTCCTCGGTGAGCTGGCCCCGAAGAACCTGGCGATCGCGGTGCCCGAGCGGCTCGCGAAGTCGCTGGCGCCGTCCACCCTCGCCTATCTGAAGGTGGTCGGCCCGGTCATCCACGTCTTCGACGGGGCCGCCGCCTGGCTGCTGCGCCGGATCGGCATCGAGCCGGTCGAGGAGCTGCACCACGGGGCGACGCTGGAGGAGCTGGGCCAGCTGATCGACGAGTCGCACGAGCGGGGCGCACTGCCCCGTGACACGGCGGAGCTGCTCGATCACGCCCTGGAGTTCTCCGAGCGCACCATGGGCGAGGTGATGGTGCCCCGCGCGGACACCGTCTTCATCCGCCGGGACGCCTCCGGGGCGGACGCCGTGGAGCTGATCGCACGCCACGGGCACTCGACGTACCCGGTGCTCGGAGACCATCCGGACGACGTCGCCGGGGTCCTCGGGGTGCGGGAGCTGTCGCGGCTGCCCGCCGAGCGGCTCGCGGCGAGCACCGCGGGCGAGCTGGCCCGCCGTCCGCTGCTGCTGCCGGACACCTTGCCGCTGCCCGGCGCGGTGACCCGGATGCGGGAGGCGGACGACGAGTTCGCCGTCGTGCTGGACGAGCACGGCGGGGTGGCGGGCGTCGTCACCTACGAGGACATCGCCGAGGAGCTCGTCGGTGACATCGCCGACGAGACGGACCGGGTCACCGCGCTCGCGGTGCCCCACGGGTCCGGCTGGCTGGTCGACGCCGGTCGGCGCATCGACGAGGTCGCGCCGGTCATCGACGTGCCGCTGCCCGAGGAGGACGACTTCGACACGGTCGCCGGCCTCGTGGTGGACCGGCTGGGACGTTTCCCCGCGATCGGTGACCGGGTGGACGTGGCCCTGCCGGACGGCAGCGCCGCGCTCATCGAGGTGCGCACCCTGAACCGGCACGTGCCGGAACGGGTGCGCATCGAGCACCGGCCCGCACCCCAGGAGTCCACGCCGTCCGGCGAGACCCCGCAGCGGGGCGGCCACGACGGCGCCGCCCTGCGCCACTCGGATGAGGAGGTGACGGCATGAGCCTGTCCGTCGCCCTGTTCCTGACCCTGCTGCTGCTGATCGGCAGCGGGTTCTTCGTCGCCGCGGAGTTCGCCCTGGTCGCCGCGAAGCGGCACCGGATGGAGAAGGCCGCCGCCGAGGGGCGGCGCGGCGCCAAGGCCGCGCTCGCCGGGATGCGGGAGCTGTCGCTGATGTTGGCGGGCGCCCAGCTCGGCATCACGGTGACCACCCTGGGCCTGGGCTCGATCTCCAAGCCCGCGGTGTCCCACGCGCTGGACCCGGTCCTGACCGGCTGGGGCCTTCCGACCGGTCTGAGCTACGGGGTGTCCTTCGCCGTGGCGATCGTCGTGGTGGTGTTCCTGCACATGGTGGTCGGCGAGATGGCCCCCAAGTCCTGGGCCATCGCGCACCCCGAGCGGTCGGCCATGCTGCTGTCGCCGCCGTTCCGGGCGGTGGTGAAGGCCGTGCGTCCGCTGATCCGGGTGCTCAACGCGGTCAGCAACGCCCTGGTGCGGCTGTGCCGGGTCACCCCGCGGGACGAGCTGGTTCCGGTACACGACCGCGAACAGCTGGCGGACCTGGTCGCGGAGTCGCGGCGCACGGGTCTGATCAGTGCGGCCGACTCGGAGTTGATCACCCGGTCGCTCACGGAGCCGCTGACCCCGGTGGCGGAGTTGCTGGTGCCCGCGGCGGACATCACCTGGGTGGACGGTTCCGCCGGCCCCGGCACGATCCTCGGAGTGGCGTCGGCGGCCGACCGGACGCGGCTGCTGGTCCGTGAGGCGGATCGGGTCGTGGGGTCGGTGCACACCCGGGACGCTTTGGTCGCCCGGGCCCGGGAGCGCGCGACGACCGCGCGTGAGCTGGCCCGACCGCTGCCGGAGCTGGCGCAGGACGACACGGTGGCGTACGCCGTGGAGCAGTTGCGCAGGCGTCGCGCCTCGCTGGCGGTGGTCCGGGACGCGTCGGGCGGGCTCGCCGGACTGGTGAGTCTGGACGACCTGCTGGAGCGCTACCTCCAGCCGAGCACGGCCGCGTAACACCGGCCGTCGCGAACGACGAGGCCCCGGTACCTGTGAAGGGTGCCGGGGCCGAGCGCTGTCCGGGCCGGCGCGGGCGGCGGGCCCGCGCGCGGGGATGGGCCGGGAACGACCTGGGCGGAGCCGGAGTCCCCGGTGGGGGGTTCCGGCTCCGCCGGGTCAGACGTGCGTGCGGGGTGGGGCACGGCGGTGGGGGCGGTACGGGACGCGGTGTGCGTGTCACCGGCCTCCGCCCGTGGGGTGGAGCGCCGTCCGGCGCCCGGTGGTCGGCCCGTGGCGACCGTGCCGGGTCAGTCGTCGTACGACAGACCGTGGCCGGAGCGGAAGAGCACCTTCGTCGGGTCGTCGGCCCGCTGGATCGGCACGGGCAGTTTGCCGCGCGGTTCGACACGGCCCGCGATGACCCGGGCGGCGGCCCGCAGTTCCACCTCGGTCCAGCAGTAGGACACGAGGGAGGCCCGGACGCCGCTGAGGTGGGCGATGTCGTACGGGTTGCGGACCGCGAGGTGGATCACGGGCACGCCCGTCGCGATCAGTCGGGACACCAGGGTGCGCTGGGCACTGGTGGCGTTGACGTTGTCGGTGAGGACCACCACGGCGTCCCGGCCCTGGGCCGCGGCGACCGCTTCGTCGATCTTCGCCGCGTCCGGGGCCCGGCCGGTGGCGAGGGCGGTCGTGGTGAGGCCGAGTTCGTCGAACGCCTTGGCCAGCTCCGGCACCGAGGTGCGGTTGGCGTCGGTGGGGAAGGCCGGGCTCGCGCCGACCACCAGCAGCTTCTTCTGCCTGCGGCGCAGCGGGAGCGTCTCGTCCTTGTTGACGAGCAGGGTGGTGGTGCGTTCGGCGATCCGGCCGGCGGCGGCCTTGTGCTTGGCGGCGCCGACGACGCGGTCCACCTCGCGCGGGGAGATGTAGGGGTTGCCGTCGAACAGGCCCACCTTGTGCTTGAGGCGCAGGATGCGCAGCACCGACTCTTCGAGCCGCGCCACGGTGATCTCACCGGACCGCACGGCGGCCAGGACGCCGTTGTAGGCCACGTCGATGTTCGGCGGGAACAGGAGCTGGTCGACGCCGGCCTTGAGAGCGAGGACGGGGACGCGGTCGTCACCGTACTTGGTGCGCACGCCCCGCATGTTGAGGGCGTCGGTGACGATCACCCCGTCGAAGCCGAGCTCGCCGCGCAGCACGCCCTGGAGGATCTTGGGCGAGAGGGTCGCGGGCTCGTTGCTCGGGTCGAGCGCGGGGACCTGGAGGTGCGCGGTCATGATCGAGTCGACGCCGGCGGCGATGGCCGCCTTGAACGGCGGGGCGTCGATCCGGTCCCACTCCTCGCGGGTGTGGGTGATCACGGGGAGTCCGGTGTGGCTGTCCTCGCCGGTGTCGCCGTGTCCGGGGAAGTGCTTGGCGCACGCCACGACACCGGCCCCCTGGTAGCCCTTCACCTGGGCGGCCACCATGCGTCCGACGGCGTTGGCGTCCGCGCCGAACGAGCGCACGTTGATGATGGGGTTGGCCGGGTTGACGTTGACGTCGGCGACCGGGGCGTAGTTCTGGTGGATGCCGAGGGCCGCGAGTTCGGTGCCCGATATCCAGCCGGCGGTGCGCGCGTCGGACAGGCTCCGGCCCGCGCCGAGCGCCATGGCGCCGGGGAGCTGGGTGGCGCCGCTGCCGATGCGGACGTTCGCACCGTGCTCCTGGTCGATGGAGATCAGGGAGGGGATGCCCGTATCGAGTGCGAGCGAGGCGCGCTGGACGCCGTTCGTCAACTCCGCGACCTGGTGGGGGTCCTGAATGTTGTTCGCCCAGCCGGAGAAGTAGATGACACCGCCGATGTGGTACTTGGCGATGAGCTCTGCGGCGGTGGCGACGCCCAGTTCCCGGAGGTTGCGCTCCCGGTCGAACTGGTTGGGGTTGTCGGCCGAGGTACCGTAGAAGTACGGCACGAACAGCTGGCCGATCTTCGCCTCTACGCTCATCTTCGAGATGAGCGTCCTGAGGCCCGCGTCACGCTTGCTGGCGAGTGCGGGGGAGGCCGTTACTCCCACGACGCCCGTGGCTGCCGCCGCGACTACGGTCGCGGAGGCGAGAACGGTTCGTCTGGACAAACTCCGGTCCTGCATGCGGACATGCTCCTTCCAGCCTTGCTCGTCAAGGGAATTGAAGGAAACTTGAAGTACTTCCGAACAGCCGGAAACGTAGCCCGCGGATCATCGGCTAGGCAAGAGGTCTAGACAAAATAGGTCTAGACAAAGTCGGGTCGAAGACCGGCTGACCACCGGAGAACTGGCTCCGTACACGGGCCAGTTCCGGCCACGTCCGCAGGCCGTGTGTCGTTGCGGGAGCGAAGGAACGCGACCGCCCGTCCGGGGCGCACCGACGCCCCCGTGCGAGACCTCGAACACCGGGCTCGACGCACCCGGGCCGGGTCGCGAACGGTGCGCACCGCACCCACCACCCGACCGGGATGGCGCAAAAGGGAGCCCCGACTGGACGGGGGGGACCAGCCGGGGCGGACCAGGGGGACTCGGAGGGCGGTCGCCTCTCGGCGGGGGGCTCCACGAGGCTTCAGCCGAACGATCGTCCTCGTGGGCGAAGGGTTGGGCCCGGGGACACTGTTCCCTCCACGTCCACATCTAGATGAACGATGAACCAGCTGGCTTTGTTCCGGTCCCGTCGTGAGCTGCGGCACGTCACCCGACCTGCGCTCACTCCTCCCGGGGCGGTCGCCGCCGCCCGCCACCCCAGCCGGGCGCCAGCCGCTCGACCACCTCGGCGAGCTCGGCGACCGCCTGCTCGACGCGCAGCCGCATCGTGCGCTGCTCGGTGACGAGCGCGGCCAGCAGCAGGGCGGTCAGGGCGACCGAGCCGTTGAACGCCTGGAGGTTGATCATCACCTCGAACTGGCTGTGCCCCTCGAAGGGGCCGTCGCCGTCGGCCGCGGCGACCGCCGTCACCACCGAGACGAACAGGGCGCACAGGGCCGCACCGGGCAGTTGGAAGCGCACCGCGGCCCAGATCAGCAGCGGGTACACGAGGAAGAGCAGACTGAGCTCACTGGTCGCCACGAAGGGTGCGACGAACCCCGCGCAGACCGCCAGCGCCAGCACCTCGGGCCAGCGGTCGAACGGCAGCGGCCAGCGGGTCCGCCACAGGATGAGCAGGACCGGGGTGACCACGAGCACGCCGAGCGCGTCCCCGGTCCACCACGCCGACCACACCGGCCAGAAGTCCGAGGCGTGGATCCGGCCGCTGAACAACAACTGGCCCACCCCTCCGGTGGCGCTCACGAGCATGCCGACGAGCGCGCCCAGGAACACCAGCACGAAGCCGTCCCGCAGCCGGTCCAGCTCGTTGCGGAAGCCGACCGCCCGCAGGAGGACGTACGCGCACAGCGGGGCGAGCGTGTTCCCGGCCAGGATGCCGATGGCGCTGGGCTGGAGCGGCGTGCTGATGTACTCGACGACGAGCAGGGCACCGAGCGCGACGCCCGGCCAGACCGCAGGTCCGAGCGTCAGCAGCGCCGCGAGGGCGATACCGGTCGGCGGCCAGATGGGGCTGACCACGGAGCCCTCGACCACCAGCGCCTTCAGCAGACCGAGGCGTCCGCCGACGTAGTAGCAGGCCGCGACGGCGAGGTTCTGGAGTACGAGCACCACGGCCCGTCGGCCCTTGGACTGGTTGTTCGCCACGCCAGCCATCAGACACCGCGCGCCGCCGGTCGGGCCGTCGTGACACGCTCGGCCCGCGGCGGGCCCACCCCACGAGGGGCCGCGGACCGGGCCCGCCCCGACCGCCCGCCCCCCCTGCCGGTCCACCCCGCAAGGCCCGGACCGTCCCGGGTGCCGGATCGGGCCGGACCGGACCAGTCCAGACCAGCACCCGGAACGGGTGCCCCGGGCGTCAGGTGCGCTCCTCCCCTTCCCCGCGCCCCGACGCCGCCCCCTGCGGCGGAGCGTCGTGGCTGATGACCAGGACCGCGGCGTCGTCGTCATGGCCGATCGAGTCGGCGATCCGCATCACCGACGTGGCCAGGGACTCGGCGCCCAGGGCGGCGCCGACGCCCACTCCGGCGAGAGTGGCCACCTGGGCCAGCCCTTCGTCGACGGCGAGCGAGGGGCCCTCCACCACCCCGTCGGTGACCAGGACGAAGGCGCCCCGCCCGGTGAGTCGGTACCGGGTGACCGGGTAGGTGACCCCCGACTCGATGCCGAGCGGCAGCCCTCCCTCGTCCTCGACCACGCCGGAGGCGCCGTCGGCGGTGGCCCGGACCAAGGGCACGTGGCCGGCGCGGGCGCTGTCCAGCTCCCAGGCGACCGGATCGAAGCGGACCATCGTGCAGGTGGCGAAGAGCGCGCCGCCGAGCGACAGCAGCAGGTCGTTGGTGCGGCCCAGCAGCTCCCCCGGGTCACTGGTCACCGAGGCCAGCGCCCGCAGGCCGACCCGGACCTGCCCCATGAAGGCGGCGGCCTCGATGGTGTGTCCCTGGACGTCGCCGATGGAGTAGCCGATGCTGCCGTCGGGCAGGACGAAGCCGTCGTACCAGTCGCCCCCGACGTTCAGCCCCGCGAAGGCGGGGGCGTAGCGGGCCGCCACGCTCAGCCCCGGGGCGGCGGGCAGCTCGGTGGGCAGCATGCCGCGCTGGAGGGCGAGTGCCAGTTCCACCTGGGTGCGGTGCGCCTCCGCCCGCGTCCTCGCCTCGGCGGTGAGGGAGCCGAGGCGGGCCAACAGGTCGTCGGGTGGGTCCGCGGGGCGGTTCGACGCCATGATTCAACTCCGCCGCACGTCCGGGTCCGGTCCTGGCTGTGACCTCGCCAGTCTATGCAGATTGTCCGCTTTCGCCCATTGGTGGGCCCGCTGACCGGCGCCCCGACCCGCGCGCCTGCGGCACCGCCCGGTCCCATCGGGTCCGACGGTCCGCGGAACGATCCCGGCATCCGGCCCCGTGTCATGATCGCCCGCTACTAGGCTGACGATCATGGGAGACGACTACGACCCGCGGCCCGTGCTCGCCGCAGCGTCCGGTGGGGCCGAGGGGGCCTGGGACTTCATCAGATGGTTCGCCGAGCGTTGGGCGACCCCCCTCACGCCCGACGACGGTTGGCCCGCCGGTGAACTCCGGGAGCACGCAGGCCGGTTGGGCATCCGACTGCCGGCCGCCGTGCACGCGGCGTACGCGCTCTTCGGGCGCCGGGACGACCTGGTCCGCGCCCAGGACCGGTTGCTGCGGCCCGCGCAGTGGGAGACCGACGCGAGCGGTTCGGTGCTCATCGTCCGGGTGGAGAACCAGTACACGGTCGAATGGGGGGTACCGGTGTCGCGCGACGCCGATGCGTCCGGCGACCGCGCGGACGCCGACCCCCCGATGTGGTTCCGGGCGACCGACGAGGAGGAGTGGCGGCCCTTCCTCGACCGCTTCTCGCTGGGCTGCGTCGAGATGGTGCTGTCCGATCGGCTCCTCGCGCCCGACGGACCCACCGACAACCGTCATCTGGACGCGCCCACGAGCACGGCCCTGACGGAACGGTTCACCCCGCTCCCCCTCGCCCCGTACCCCGTGTGGGCGGTGCCGGACGGGCCGCCCGTGCGCTGGTTCACCGGGGACGGCGTGCTGCTGCGCGCGGACGGCACGGACTGGCTGTGGGCCCGCGCCCGGGACGCCGCGGCGCTGGACGCGGTCCGCTCCGCGCTGCCGGGCGAGTGGCTGCTCGGCGGCGACCACTGAGCGAACGGCCGCCCGCCCGGGGGCGATTACCTCGCGGGTAATCGCCCCCGGCGCGCCGGGCGGGCATCGTGGTGACCACCGCACGGCACACCCCGGTCCGACCTCGGGACCGGGCCCGACGAAAGGCCCCGCGATGACCGCGAACCGCTACGAGAACGCCGCCGCCCGTTACTTCGAGGCGTGGAACGCGGGCTCGCCCGAGGAGGTCGCCCGGGCGGTCGCCGCCGCCTGGACCGAGGACGGCACCTACACGGACCCGCTGGCGGACGTGGCCGGGCACGAGCAGCTCGCCGCGGCGATCAACGGCGTCCACGCGCAGTTCCCCGGGCTGGTGTTCCGGCAGACGGGCGCCGTGGACGGCCACCACGACACGGCCCGGTTCTCCTGGGAGCTGGTGAACCCGGCGGACGGGTCTGCGCCGGCCGCCGGGTCCGATGTGATGGTGCTCGACGAGGACGACCGGATCCGTTCGGTGTTCGGCTTCCTGGACCGGGTGCCGGGCGCCTGATCCACGACGGACGGATGCCGCGGTACGGGGCGTCGAACGCCCCGGCGGCGGGTGTTCACGCCCTGGTCGCCCGCAGTGCGGCCGTGTGCTCGCGGACCTGTTCCGGAGTCAGGTACGCATCGGTGTGCTCGAAGTCGCGCAGGGTGGCCGGGGTCCGCGCGAGGAATCCGGTGCGGACGAAGTCGTCCCCGGCGACCGCGTTGAGCACCCAGTTGGTCAGCACCCGCGTCTTGGCCACGTTGGTGCGCAGCGCCGACCAGTGGTAGCCGCGGGCCACCACCTGGGCGGGCAGGCCCCGCAGTTCGACACCGAGCGGCTTGGACACGGCGTCCTTGCCGCCGAGGTCGACCACGAGCCCGAGGTCCCGGTGTTCGTAGGGCTGGAGCGGCTGGTCGCGCAGCGTGGCGATGACGTTGTCGGCGACCTTGCTGCCCTGGCGCGAGGCGTGCTGCGCCGTGGGGGGACACACCGCGTCGCCGCCCTTGGCGACGTCGGGGACGGCGCCGGCGTCACCGAGGGCGAAGACGCCGTCGGTGCCGGGCAGGCTCATGTCGGCGCGCACGGCGAGCCGTCCGCGCACCGTCTCGGCGCCCAGCGTGGCGATCAGCGGGCTGGCGGCCACCCCGGCGGTCCAGATGAGGGTGCGGCACGGCAGGACCCGGCCGTCGGTCAGGGTCACCTCGTCGGCCGCCGCCTCGGCCACCGAGACGCCGAGCGAGACCTCGATCCCGCGTCGGCGCAGGATCGCCAGGGCGTCGAGCCCCAGCTTGTCGCCGAGCTCGGGCATGAGCTTCGGGGCGATGTCGACGAGGTGCCACTTGATCTGTCGGGCGTCGAGCCGCGGGTAGCGCCGCACGGCGCTGGTGGTGATGCGTTGCAGGCAGGCGGCGGTCTCGGTGCCCGCGTACCCGCCGCCGACCACGACGAACTGGAGCCGGGAGGCCCGTTCCTCCTCGTCGTGACTGGCATCGGCGAGGTCGAGCTGGGCGATGACGTGGTCCCGGATGTAGGTGGCCTCGGCCAGGGTCTTCATCCCGCGGGCGTGGTCCACCAGTCCGGGGATGTCGAACGTGCGGGTGACGCTGCCCGGAGCCAGGACGACGATGTCGTACGGCACGTTCACGACCTCGTCGGTGATCTTCCGGATCACACAGACCTTCGCCGCCGCGTCCACCCCGATGGCGCCACCGGGGATGATCCGGGTGCGGTGCCGGCGGCTGCGCCGCAGCGACACCGCGATGGACTGCGGGGTCAGCACCCCCGAGGCGACCTGCGGCAACAGGGGCAGGTAGAGCTGGTACGAGAACGGGGTGACGAGGGTGATGTCCGCTTCCCCGGGCGTCAGCCGCCGCTCCAGCCTGCGGACGCACTCCACCCCGGCGAAACCGGCGCCCACCACGAGAATCCTGGGTCGTGCCACGGTGACCGTCCTTCCTGGACCGCTCGTCCGTACGCCGCTCCGGCTGCCCGGGCGACCGGCCGTCACCCCCATCCTTGTGCGCGGGCGGCGAACCCGCCCGCTGGGCAGCACCCAAGGGATGACGGATCAGCGCAGCGTGTCGGCCCAGTTCGGGGGGACGCGGCCGGCGGGGCCGGGCGCGGCCTGGTCCTCGGGGTGGGACTCGGGCGGTGCGAGCGCCGGACCCGACTCGTACATCTGCTCGGTCTTGTAGTTCCAGAACCACTGCTCGCCGGGCTCGAAGCTCCGTATCAGGGGGTGTCCGGTGGCCCTGGCGTGTGCGGTGGCGTGTTGCGCGGGGGAGCTGTCACAGCAGCCGATGTGTCCGCACCGGGCGCACCGGCGCAGGTGGAACCACCAGCCGCCGCTGTCCTCGCATTCGGCGCAGCCGGTGCCGGACGGCTCCGCGGTGGGGTCGATTCCTTCGGGCACGGTCATGGTGTCTCCTCGGGGGGCTGGGGGGTACCCGGCGTGTCGGGCTCCGCCGGGGTCAGGGGCAGCCGCTCTGGAACCGTGTGTCGCCCGGTTCCGCGCGGGCGACCCTGAGGTCCCCGTGGTGTTTGTTGACGACGATCCGCCAGGAGATGTCGAGGCCGAGTCCGGTGCCCTCCCCGACCGGCTTCGTGGTGAAGAACGGGTCGAAGATCCGGTCCCTGATCTCGGGCGGGACGCCCGGGCCGGTGTCCGCGAACTCCACGAGGAGCCGGTCCCCGTCGCGTGCGGTCCGCACGGTCAACCGCCCCTGGTCGGGGTCGTCCTCCCGGTGGGCGCTGCGCATCGCGGCGACGGCGTTGTCGATCAGGTTGGTCCACACCTGGTTCAGCTCGCCGGGGAAGGCGGGGATCCTCGGGAGGGTGGTGTCGTACTCCTTGACGACGGTGACGCCGGGGCCCATCTTCCCGCCGAGCATCAGCAGGGTGGCGTCGAGGAGTTCGTGCACATCGGTGTTCTGGTGCGGTGCGCGATCGAGCTGGGAGTACTGTCGGGCCGCCCCGACGAGGTCGGAGATCCGGGTCGCGGAGTCCCCGATCTCGTTCATCAGGAGCTCCGTCTCCACGGTGTAGTTCAGCCAGCGGACGGCGCCTTCGAGGGCGCCCTCCTGCACGGTGACCGCGATCTCGTCGAGCCAGTCGGTGTCGAGGCCCGCCTGGACGAAGACGGGCGCGAGCTGCCAGCCGTCCGCGACGCCGTGCTCGTCCAGCCAGTCGCCGATGGCGTCCTCGCGGTCGGTGGCCTCCAACGGGGTGAGGGCGGGGGCCTTGGCGACCCGGTCGGCGGTGCGCTCCTGGAGTCCGACCAGGGCCGCCAGGGTGTCCCGGTGGTACGGGCCGGCGGCGAGCACGGCGAGCTTGTGCCGCATTCCGGCGACGCGTTCGCGCAGGGAGGCGGTGGCGCGCACGGCCGCCGCCGCGGGGTTGTTCAACTCGTGGGTGAGACCGGCGGACAGCGAGCCGAGGGCGAGCAGGCGCTCGCGCTGTCCGATCGCCTGTTGGGCGGTGCGGTTGCCGAAGAACACGCCCTCCAGCAGGTGCACCGCCATGGGGAACCACTCGTGCATGACGGCGGCGAACGTGTCGGCGGGCAACACGAAGAAGCGGGACGGCTCAGTGACCCGCAGTGAGCTGTTGTACCGCTGGGGCACCCGGTCCCCCAGATAGGACTGGAAGGCCCCCGCGTAGACCCCGGGCGCGGAGGTGCGGGTGATCTCGACGTCGTCGGCGCCCACCCGCCGGGAGAGCACCACGGTGCCGTCCAGCAGGACGTAGAAGCAGGTCGCCGGCTCCCCCTCGGTGTACACGGGTCCCGTCGGGTGGCGTTCGACCGTGCCTTCGTCGCACAGCCGGTCCAGTTGTTCGGGGGTCAGCTTCTCGAAGAGGAACAGCCCGCGCAGTTCCTCCGTCTCGCACGGCAGGGCGGTCGGTCCTTCGTTCATGACTGCTCCAGGTACCGGTGCACCAGCATCACGGCCATGGCGCCCTCGCCCACGGCGGAGGCGACGCGTTTCGCGGACTCGGCGCGGGCGTCCCCGGCGACGAACACGCCCGGCACCGCGGTCTCCAGGTGGTAGGGCGGGCGGTCGAGTTCCCAACCGGTCGGCGGGGTGCCGTCCGGGGAGAGGTCCGGTCCGGCCAGGATGAACCCGCGGGCGTCCCGGGCGACGGTGCCGTCCAACCAGTCGGTGAGCGGGGCGGCGCCGATGAACACGAACAGCCACTGCGCGTCGACCCGTTCGGTGCGGTCGATGCGGGTGTCGCGCAGGGTGATCCCTTCGAGGTGGCCGGTGCCGTGGGCGGACTCCACGACGGTGCCGGTGCGGACGGTGATGTTCGGGGCGTCCTGGACCTGTTGGACCAGGTAGTGCGACATGGACGCGGCCAGTGATGCGCCCCGGACGAGCAGGGTGACGGACTTGGCGCTGCGGGACAGGTACACGGCCGCCTGACCGGCCGAGTTGGCGCCGCCGACGACGTACACGTCATGGTCCTGGCAGGCCGCGGCCTCGGTGAGGGCCGACCCGTAGTAGACGCCGCGGCCGGTGAAGTCGGCCACGCCCGGCGCGTCGAGTTGCCGGTACGACACGCCGGTGGCGAGCAGCACGCTGTGGGCGGTGATGGCGCTGCCGTCGTGGAACCGCACCGACCGTGCGGCTCCGGTCACCTCCAGTGCGGTGACCTCGCGGGCGGTGAGGATCTCGGCGCCGAACCGGGTCGCCTGGCGGCGGGCCCGGTCGGTGAGCTGGGAGCCGGAGACCCCGTCGGGGAAGCCGAGGTAGTTCTCGATGCGGGAGCTGGGCGGCGAGCTCCTGGTCCGGTGGTTCCACCAGGGTCGTGCCGTCCGCGGTGATCACCAGCGGTAGTCGTAGGGCGTCGACCCCGGCCGCCGCCAGGAGCCGGCGCCCCTCGGGCTCGTCGGAGGAGTACCAGCGGTAGGGGACCTGGTTGCGGGCGAGGAACTCCCGGACCTCGGAGCACCGCGCCGACCAGCGGTGACCGACGACCTTGGTGGTCGCGACGGTGCGGTGGTCGGCGTGCCGCCAGGACTCCAGCAGCTCGTCGAGGACGGGGTACAGCTTCTCCTCGGGCGGGTCCCAGGGCTTGAGCAGGTAGTGGTCGAGGTCGACGACGTTGATCGCGTCGATCGCCGCTCCGGTGTCGGCGTAGGCGGTGAGGAGGACGCGGCGGGCGGCGGGGAAGACGTCGAGTGCCTGTTCGAGGAACTCGATGCCGTTCATCTGGGGCATCCGGTAGTCGGCGAGCAGCACGGCGACCTGGTCCCCGCGCAGCTTCAGCTCGCGCAGCGCTTCCAGGGCCGTCTCGCCGGACTCGGCGCGCACGATGCGGTGGTCAGCTCCGTAGCGTCGCCGCAGGTCACGGGCGACCGCCCGGGACACTCCCGGGTCGTCGTCCACGGTGAGGATCACGGTGCGTGTCACGGCGGAGGGTTCCGGCATGGGTCTCCCGCCCCCCGGGTTGATGACCGCGGCACCGTCCGGGCGCCACGCTCCATCGTAGGAGGGTTCACCGCTTCCTGCTGGGCGTCGCCCCGTGAAACGGCGCGCCGGTCGCCCGCCCCGGCCCCGGCACGGCGTGCCGGCCCTCCGCCGGGGAGACGCCGGTGATCGCGGCTGCCCGTCCGGCACATCATCGTCGAACACCTCCGACATAACTGACGTGACGTCAAATCGGCATGACGTCAACGGGGTTGGGGTAGATCGGGCGGGACGTCGGTGTGCGCGCGGCCCGGCGGGCGGACGATCCGACTCCGACCGCGGTTCACCGGTTCAACCTCTTGACCCTGATGGTCCAGACCAATAACTTCCCGGCATGCGTCGAAGAATTCTCGCGCGGCTGGCGATAGCCGCCTGCGCCACGTCTCTTCCGGTTTCGCTGCTGGTCACGGCCCCCGCCTCGGCCGATTCCAGCAGTTCGCAGAACGACAAGAAGAACCAGCAGAGCGAGCTGAGGCGGATCGGCTACTTCACCCAGTGGGGCGTCTACGGGCGCGACTTCCAGGTCCAGGACCTGGACAAGAGCGGTGCGGCGGCACGGCTCACCCACATCAACTACGCCTTCGGGAACGTCTCCCCCCAAGGCAAGTGCTTCCTCGACAGCGTGCCCGGTGAGGGCGACCCGTGGGCGGACTACGTCCGTCCCATCGACGCGGCGAACTCCGTCGACGGCGTCGCGGACACCTACGACCAGCGGCTGGCCGGCAACTTCAACCAGCTCGTCGAGCTGAAGAAGAAGCACCCGGGCCTCAAGGTCTTGATCTCGCTGGGCGGCTGGAGCTGGTCCACGCACTTCTCCAACGCCGTCAGCACCCCGGCGAAGCGCAAGGCGTTCGTCAAGTCCTGCGTCGACCTCTACATCAAGGGCAACCTGCCCCAGGACGGCACCCGCGGCGGCGAGGGGGCCGCGGCCGGCGTCTTCGACGGCATCGACGTCGACTGGGAGTGGCCCGGTTCCTCGGGCGAGGACGACACGCCCTACACCCCCGAGGACAAGAAGAACTTCACCGCGCTCATCCGCGAGTTCCGCACCGAACTCGACGGATACGCGAAGGCGCAGCAGAAGCAGGGCCAGCAGCGCAAGCACTACGAGCTGTCGGCGTTCGTGCCCACCGCTCCGGCGAAGATCGACGCGGGCTTCGAGGTCCGCAAGATCATGCGGGACTTCGACTTCGTGAACCTCCAGGGCTACGACTTCCACGTGTCCGGCGAGAAGACCACGAACCAGCAGTCCGCGCTGTACGCCAAGGACGACTTCAGCGTGGACCAGACGGTCAACGACTGGCTGCGGCGCGGGGCACCCGCCGACAAGCTGGTCGTCGGCATGCCCCTGTACGGCCAGGGCTGGACCGGGGTGTCGGGCGGCGGCGACGGCCTGCACCAGCCGAACACGGGTCCGGCGCCCGCCAAGCACCAGGCCGGGTACGAGGACTACAAGGAGCTCAAGAAGCTCGCGGCCTCGGGCACGTACAAGGTGTACCGGGACAAGAAGAACGGCCACGCCTGGCTGTTCGACGGCAACTCCCTGTGGACGTACGACGACCCGAAGGTGCTGCGCACCAAGGCGGAGTACGTGGTGGACCGGGGGCTCGGCGGAGCCATGGTCTGGTCGCTCGACGGCGACACGGCCGACGGTGAGGGCATCCGCGCCATCGACCGGGGTCTCGACGACGACTGACGGTCCGCACGCGCTACTCGGGCGCGCCGCGCCGGTGCCCGGGGGGACGGGGTCACACGTCCCCCCGGGCACCTTCCGCTGTCCGGAGCCGGCCCGGCAGCCGTGCGGACACCGGGCGGAAAACCGGTTGCCCGGTCCCCGGGCGGGCTGCTGAACTCGGTCCTCACCACCGGTCGACCCAGGAGGCGGTCATGCGAGGAGCTCTCACGTCCAGCGAGAAGGTCATGCCCGACGACCACAGGGACGGAAAGCTCCTTGCGTACGCTCAACCTGGGAATCCTGGCGCACATCGACGCCGGTAAGACGAGCCTGACCGAGCGGCTGCTGTACGCCGCCGGAGTCATCGACGCGATCGGTCGCGTCGACGACGGCACCACACAGACCGATTCGCTGGCGCTGGAGCGCCGGCGCGGCATCACCATCAGGTCGGCCGTGGTCTCCTTCACCCTCGGGGACGTCACGGTCAACCTCCTCGACACCCCCGGTCACCCCGACTTCATCGCCGAGGTGGAACGGGTGCTCGGCGTGCTCGACGGGGCCGTGCTGGTCGTGTCGTCCGTCGAGGGCGTCCAGGCGCGGACCCGGGTGCTGATGCGGACCCTGACCCGGCTCGGCATCCCGACGCTCGTCTTCGTGAACAAGGTGGACCGCGCGGGCGCCGACCCCGATCAGGTGCTGCGCGAGGTGTCGGCGCGACTGACCCCCGCGTCGGTCGCGGCGGCCACCGTGCACGCGCCGGGCACCCGACGGGCTCGGGTACGGGCGTTCGGCGCGGCGGACGCGCCCTTCCGCGCGGACCTCCTGGAACTGCTCACCGAACGCGACGACGCACTGCTCGCCCGGTACGTCGACGACGAGCGCGATGTCCCCTACGACCTGCTGCGCGCCTGCCTCGCGTCCCAGACCCGCGCGGGCCGGGTCCATCCGGTGTTCTTCGGCTCGGCCGTGACCGGCGCCGGAATCGACGCGCTGGTCGACGCCCTCCCGGAACTGCTGCCCGCCGCCGAGGGGCCCTCGGACGGGCCGGTGTCGGGCACGGTCTTCAAGGTGGAACGCGGACCGGCCGGGGAACGCATCGCCTACGCCCGGCTGTTCTCCGGAACGGTCCGCGGCCGGGACCGACTGGTGTGCGCCGACCCGGACGGGCGCAGCACCGAGGCCAAGGTGACGGCCGTCGAGGTCTTCGAGGAGGGCGGGTTCCGGCGGGGCGCGGAGGCGACCGCGGGACGGATCGCCCGGCTACGGGGGCTCACCGGCGTCCGGATCGGCGACCGTCTGACCGCCGCCGGCCCCGGGCCCCACGGCTCGGGCCCGCCGCCGTCCGGGGCACGCGGCCGCCAGTTCGCGCCGCCGACCCTGGAGACGGTGGTCACACCGGTGCGGGACCGGGACCGGGGGGCCTTGCACAGCGCCCTCACCCTGCTCGCCGAGCAGGACCCGCTGATCGACCTCCGACAGGACGACATCCGTCACGAGGTGTCCGTCTCGCTCTACGGCGAGGTGCAGAAGGAGGTCATCCAGGCGACGCTGGCCGAGGAGTTCGGGGTGGCGGTGACCTTCCGTCCCTCCACGACGATCCATCGGGAGCGGCTGTTGGGCACCGGCGAGGCCGTCGAACGGCTGGACCGGGAGCAGGGCAGGGGGGCGGGACCGGAGGGGAACCCCTTCCTGGCCACCGTGGGGCTGCGGGTGGAGCCCGCGCCGGAGGGCACCGGGGTGGAGTTCCGGCTGGGCATCGAACTCGGCTCGCTGCCGCTGGCCTTCATCAAGGCGGTGGAGGAGTCGGTGCGCGAGACGTTGCTCCAGGGTCTGCACGGTTGGCGTATCGCGGACGGTGTCGTCGTCCTCACGACCTCGGCCTACGCACCTCGGCAGAGCCATGCGCACGCCACCTTCGACAAGGCGATGTCGAGCACCGCCGGGGACTTCCGCCAGCTGACCCCGCTGGTCCTGGTCGCGGCGCTGCGCCGGGCCGGTACGGAGGTCCTGGAGCCGGTGCACCGGTTCCGGCTGGAGGTTCCGGCCGGCGCCTTCGCCCCGGTGTGGGGCTTACTGGCCGGGCTCGGCGCCCGGCCCGACACGCCCCGCCTCACGGACGCCCGGTGCGTGCTGGAGGGGGACGTGCCGGCAGCCGGACTCCAGGAACTGGAACGGCAGTTGCCGACCCTGACCGGCGGAGAGGGGGTCCTGGAGTCGGCGTTCGGCCACTACCGGCCGGTCGCGGGTGCGCCGCCGAGCCGGCCGCGCACCGACCTCGACCCCCTGGACCGCAAGGGGTACTTGTTGCGGGTCCTGCGTCGGGTCCGGGCAGGCGCCGGGCGTTGACGCGTGGCCCGGTCCGCGCCGCCGTCCGGGTCGGGGGAGCTCCGGTCAGTCGTCGTCCCGGGCGGGCTCCTCGTCCACGGGCGGCGGAGCGGTCTCCTGGTGCGGCGGGCTCGCCGGGCCCGTCGGGTCGCCGGGCTGCTCTCCCTCGTTGCCCGCCGGGGCACCGATCCGTGCCCCGAACGCCTCCAGCGCCGTGGTGACCGGCTGGAAGAAGGTGACCCCGCCGCTGGTGCAGTTGCCGCTGCCGCCCGAGGTGAGCCCGACGGCGGCGCCCTCCCCGGTGAACAGGGGGCCGCCGCTGTCCCCGGGCTCGGCGCAGACGTCGGTCTGGATGAGCCCGGAGACGGTGCCCTCGGGATAGTTCACGGTGGCGTTCAGACCGGTCACCCGACCGTCGTGCAACCCCGTGGTGCTGCCCATCCGTTGCACCGACTGCCCCACGGTGGCGTCGGCGGCCCGGTCGATGGCGACGCTCCGCCCCTGCCCGGTGTTGACGCTGCTCGGCGCCCGGACGCCCGGGTCGTCGTACCCGACGAGGGCGAGGTCGCCGGCGCCCGGGAAGGTGGCCGCCCGGACGCTGCCCAGCACCGTGCCGTTGTCGTCGCTCCACCGGGCCGCGGCGACCGCGCAGTGGCCGGCGGTGAGGAAGCCCGGGGTCCCCTCCCTGGTGGTGACGTTGAAGCCGAGCGAACATCGGGCACCGCCGCCGAAGATGGCGTCGCCCCCTTCGACGAAGGGGGCGAACTCGCCCGCCGAGCGTTCGATCCGGGCGACTGAGTCGCCGAGCCCGGCAACGGCCCGCGTCAGCCGGTCCCACCGCTCGCCCGTGACGGTGCGGTCGGCGGTGACACGTATCTGGTTGGTCACCGGGTCAACGGCCCAGGAGGTGCCGGGGATGGTGGCCCGCTCCTTCAACTCCCTTGATGCCACTCGGAGTTGACTGGTGCTGCGGTCGACACCGCGGATGACCGCGCCGGACTCGCGCGCCTCCTCGACGGCGGCGCCGTCCGCACGGACGACGTTGACGACGAGTTGTTGCCGGTCCACGTCGTAGTACGAGCCGCCGTGGTCCCGGCCGAGCGTCGCGGCGAGTCGGGAGGCGAGCTCCGATGCGGCGAGGGGGGTGAGTTGTCTGGGGCCGAACGCCAGCGCCGCCTCGGGGGAGGCGCTGGCGTTCGGCAGGACGACGGCGGCAGCGGCGAGCGCGACCACCGCGGCTCCCGCGACCACGGCCTTGCGCGGGGGGATGCGTCGGTGATTCATCGGGGTGACCTCCTGGGGAACGCGGTCGACACGACCACCGGACTGCGGTGGCGGTGTCGGACCGCGGGACGTCTGAACGCCGTGTGATACGCAGGGGACGCGTGGGGCGTTCAGATCGCCGCCTGTGGGATGGGCCACCCCATCTCCCCGTCCCTCAGGGCGACTTGTCCTGTTCCGGTCGGGTCACACCCGGGTGCCCACCGCGATCCGGCTGTTGCCGGAGAGGCGGACGAGTGCGCGCAGCACGATCGCGAGCCGGCCCTCGTCGAGGTGTTGGACGAGGGACAGCTCGACCTGTTGGGAGCCCGCCATGGAGAGCAGCAGGGCGAGGAACACCCGCTCCGACGCCGTCAGTTCCAGGCCGTCCAGACGTCCCGCGAGCCGCACCCAGTCGCATCGGGGGCCACCGGGCCCGTCGTCCCGGACGAGGACCCGGCAGACGTCCTCGCGCGACAGGAGCGCGCCCTCTTCCACCAGGGCGGTGACGACCGCTCTGTCCCGCCCGGTGACCGCCCAGCGCTGGAGCGCGCTCGGCACCGACAGCGGCGGGCCGCCCCCCGGTTCGGGCACGGCGACGTCGTTGTCTCGGCTGATGGGCATGCGGGCCTCCGCGGGGCGCGTCCACCCGGAACGATCGTGCCGGCGGTCCCGGCCGGGTACCGCACCCGGCCGTGGCCGCTGGTGCGGTCCGGTCTCACCTGCTCATACGCTCATCGCACACGAATGGTTCACTCGGCGGAGCGTCACCTTCCTCACACCGCACCGGGAGTCGACGTGCCGGTCGGCTCCCGCCTCAGAGCGCGGTGGCCGCCGCCACCCCCGCGAAGGCCGCGCCCACCCCGGCCGCCGTGCTCCCCAGGACGTTGAGGACGGCCCGCCCCGACGCACCCTCCTCGGCGAGCCGCAGGGTCTCGTAGGCGAAGGTGGAGTACGTGGTGAGCGCCCCGCAGAAGCCGGTTCCGAGCAGGGCGTACACGCGCGAGTCCCCCGCCCCGGCGAGGACCGCGCCGGTCAGCAGCCCCAGCACCAGCGAGCCGACGACGTTCACGGCGAAGGTGCCCCAGGGGAAGAGGGTGTCGTGCCGGGCCCGGACCGCCCGGTCCGTCAGATAGCGCAGCGGCGCACCGACCGCGGCGCCCAGCAGGACGAGCAGCCACTCCACGGCTCCCCCGGACCCCGTCACGACCGGCCCCGCCGCAGCGCCCACCGGGTGAGCCGGGCGCCCGCCCACACCGCGGCGAGCGCGCACAGCGGGGTGAGCAGGAGGTACCCGGCCGCCCGGGTGCCCTCGTCCTGCCGCACGAGGTGCTGTACGTCCACGGCGTACGCGGAGAAGGTGGTGAATCCCCCCAGCACCCCGGTCCCGAGGAACGGCCGCACCAACGGCCCCGGCGTCCGGGCGGCGCTCAACGCGGCCATCAGCACGCCGATCAGTGCGCAACCGACCGCGTTCACGGTCAGAGTGGTCCAGGGGAACGCACCGGCCGGGGTCGGCCACAGCAGCACGGCGCCGTACCGGGCGCCGGCACCCAGGGCTCCGCCGCAGGCCACGGCCGCGACCACCCGGCGCACGGGCGCGGCGCGGTCCGCGGGGGCGATGTCCGGGTCGACGGGTTCACACGCGGGCGGGGCGATCACGCGCGGCTCCTAGTCGGCGGGCCACGGGCGCGCCGTGCGTACCCGTACGGGCGGGGCCGGCCGTCGGGGACGGTGCCGCCGTTCGGGCGGGCCGCCCGCGGGGCCACCCTAGCGGGCGGCCCGCCGGCTCAGCCAGGGCCCTCCGCCGCCGGGACCTGCCCCGGTTCCTGGGGTTCCTCGTCGGCCTGCGGCAGGTACCGTCCGACGAGGACCTTGTACAGCGCGGCGCCCAGCACGCCGCCGATCAGGGGGCCGACGATGGGCACCCAGAAGTAGAAGTTGCCGTACTGGTCCCGCCAGGCGTCGCCGTAGCCGGTGAGGAAACTGGCGAGTCGCGGTCCGAGGTCACGGGCCGGGTTGATCGCGTACCCGGCGTCGGTGCCCCAGGCCATGCCGATGGCGACGATCAGCAGTCCGATGATCAACGCGCCGAGGTTGGCGCCCGGCGGGGTGTTGAGGAGGTCGGTGACCGCGAAGATCACGAACAGCAGGATCGCGGTGCCGATGATCTGGTCGCGCAGGGCACCGAACTCACTGATCGGCAGGGTGCCGTTGCCGGGCAGCGTCGAGAAGACGACCTGCGTCTTCAGGGTGTGCCCGGGGTCGGCCATGGCCAGGACCTCGCTGTAGTTCCACCGGACGAGCAGCGCGGCGACGAACGCACCGGCGGTCTGGGCCAGTGCGTAGGGCAGCACCTTGCGCCACTCGAACCCCTTGAACGCGGCGAGCGCCAGCGTGACCGCGGGGTTGAGGTGCGCACCGCTGAGGCGGGCCGCCACGTAGATGCCGAGCGTGACGCCGAGCCCCCAGGCCCAGGCGATGCTGTCGTGGTCACCGATGCCCGCCGCGACGACCTGGGCGACGACGCCGCAGCCGAAGAGGATGAGGATGAAGGTCCCCGCGAACTCGGCCGAGAGTTCGCCGACCATGCTGTTCCGCCACCCAGGTTTCACCATGAGCACCGGCCTCCTGACCTAGGGGTCCGCCGGGGACCTCCGTTTCCGGGACGGATCCCGGCACCTGTCCAACGGGCCGTCGCACGTGAGACGGCCCCTCGACGATAGGCACGGGAGGTCGCGGACGACGCTACGAGGTGCGGGAAATGCGCCCGTTCGGGCGGTCCACCGCACCCGCGCGGGGGGGGTTCGGGTCAGGAGCCGGCGGCCTTGCGCCGCTTCCCGCCGCCTCGGGTCGGGCGCCGCGGCAGTTCGTGGACCGTCGCCGCCCGCCCGTCGCCCCGGCCCGCCGCGCCCGTCCGTTCCAGGGACCGTTCCAGTGCGGACATCAGGTCCAGCACCTCGCCGCCCGGCTCCGGTTCGGCCGCGCTCGGGGCGGGTGCCCCGGCGTCGCCGGACTTGGCCCTGATGACCTCCTCCAGGGCCTCCTGGTACGCGTCGGTGAACGAGGCGGGGTCGGTCGCGGGCATCGCGTCGACCAGGCTGACGGCCGCGTCGATCTCCCGGTCGTCGATCTCGACGTCGGTGGGCGCGAGCTCCTTCGGGGAGCGGATCTCGTCGGGCCACTTCATGGCGTGCAGGACCAGCACGTCGTCCTTGACCCTCAGCAGCCCGAGGCGTTCGCGGCCGTGCCAGGCGAACTTCGCGACGGCGACCTTGGCGTTGCGCTCCAGTGCCCTGCGCAGCAGCACATAGGGCTTCGCCGCCACCTCGCCGCCGCTCTGGAGGTAGTAGCCCTCCCCGATGCGCAGGGGATCGATGCTCGCGGCGGGCACGAAGCCGGCGATCTCGATGGCCTTGGCCGTGGGGAGCGGGATCGCGTCGAGTTCCTCGTCGGTGATCTCGATGGTGTCGCCGTCCGGGGTCTCGAACCCGCGTCCGATCTCGTCCGCGGTCAGGGCCTGCCCGTCGACGGCGCACACCTTCTTGACCCGGACCCGGGCCATGTCCGTGCGGTGGTACTGGTGGAAGGCGATGGTGTGGCTCTCCGTCGCCGGCAGCACCTTGACCGCGATGGTGACCAGACCGAAGGTGATGGCTCCCGACCACACGGGACGCGGCATGACGAACCTCCTGGCCCTGCCCCCGCTTCCGTTCCCGGGCGCGCCCGGGGCGAGCGGCACCAGCCTAGGGCGGCCCGACGACGACGGCACCCGGAGGTGCCACGGCGGCCGCACCGGACGTGCGGGGCGGGGGCCGCGTCCTTAGGATGCAGTTCCCGGGCCGTACGGAGACGCCATGAAGAACGACCGGTTCGTCCACACCACCTACATCAGGGCCGGAGCCGAGCAGCTGTGGCGGGCCCTCACCGATCCGGCGCTGACCCGGCGCTACTGGCAGGTGGAGCTGCGGTCGGACTGGCGGACCGGTTCCCCGATGACCTGGGTCCTCGCGGACGGCACCGTGATCGAGGACCCGGAGCAGGTGGTCGTCGACGCCACCCCGTACCGACGGCTCGCGTACACCTGGCACACGTTCACCCCCGCGTTCGCGGCATCCGTCGGTCTGGGCGGCACGGTGCACGAGCGCTTGGTCGCGGAGGGGCGTTCGACGGTGTCGTTCGCCCTGGAACCGCTGGGCGAGGTGGTGAAACTGACGGTCGTCCATGAGGGACCGGTGCCCGACAGCACCGTCGTCGCGATGGTCAGCGAGGGCTGGCCGCTGGTGCTGTCGAGCCTCAAGACGCTGGTGGAGACCGGGGAGCCGCTGCCCGAGCCGTCCTAAGCGCCGGTCGTCACGGCGTACCGCGGGGCCCTCACCGCGAGGGGCGGGGCGTCAACAGGTATCCGGCCATGTGGACCGGGGCGACGGCCTTCCGGTCCATGTCACGGGTCAGGTTGGCCGTCTCCTTCTTCAGGTCGACGAACCGGCCCCGGTCGTTGTCGCTGGTGGTGACGCGGGGCGTGCCGTCGGCTGCATGGGCGGTCACGGCACCGCACATCATCAGGGCGCCGGTCGCGGCGGCCAACGTGGCGTGGCGGAACTTCACTGGGTGCTCTCCCGGTTCGGTCGGTGGGACGTGCCCGGTCAAACGACCGACGTCGCGGTTCGTGGCGGTCCGCGGGCGCCGAGCACCCCTCGGCTACGGGACCACGACGGTGAGCGCGGTGGACGTGCGGACGAAGCCGAGGCGTTCGTACCCGCGGCGGGCGGGGTTGCCGTCGGTGACGGCCAGTTCGACGCTCGTCAGACCGCGGTCGGCGGCATCGGCCAGTGCGTGGCGCAACAGTGCGGCGCCGAGTCCCGCGTACCGGTCGCCGGGGGCGCGGAACACCTCGGCGATCCACGGCTGTCCGCCGCGGTCGGTCACGATGACGCCCGCGAGCACCCGGTCCGCGGGGTCCACCGCGAGGACGCTGCTCGGGAGCACCGGTCCCAGCACCGTGCCGTCGAGCAGCGGTACGAGGCGCTCCGCGTACGCCTCCTCGTCGGTGCCCGGGTGGTGGTCCGGATGGCCGGGGCCGAAGGCCGCCCGCCATGCGGGCAGCAGGGCGCGGGGGCTGCGGTCGCAGGGGACGACGCGCGCCCCGTGCGGCAGGGGCACGGCGACGAGCGGCTCGGCCACGAGGTCGCGTCGCATGCCGTGGGCGTGCCGCAGGGTCCGCGCCCCGTGGCGGATCAGTTCCTCACCCAGCTGCACGCTGCCGGACACCACCCAGCCGGACAGGGCGGCGAGGACCACCGGTATCGGGTCGGCGGTGCCGGTCACCCGGACGAGGTCGGCCCAGGGGCGTCCCGCGCGTTCACCCCGCACGTAGGTGAGCAACGGCTGCCCCTCGGGGTCGGTGAGCACCTGCCGCTCTTCGTCGTTCAGCGTCACGCGTTGACTTCCGTCCGTGGTGGGTGCGGTCCGCCGTCGGTGGTTGCGGTCCGCGCAGCATGGTCCGTCGCGCCGTGGCTTCGTGCAACGTGATTTCCGGAAACGGACCGGCCCGGCGCCCGGCCGGTTCGTCGTCCGGACGCGACGGTGCCCCACGACCGGACGGGCCGCGGGGCACCGACGGGTGCGGGGCCTCAGCCGCGGGGGGTCCGGCGCTTGCGGGCGGCGAACACGATGCCGCCGCCGGCGAGCAGCACGAGAACGGCCGCGCCGGCTATCCAGGGGGTGGTGCTGGAACCTCCGGTGGCCGCCAGGTCCTCGTCCGCGGGCGTGCTGGTCCGCGGTGCGGGTGCGGCGGACTCGGACCCTTCGGGTTCCGTGGGCTCCGCGGAGGCCGGGGGCTGCGAGGGCCGCGCCGACTCCGACGAGCCGGGCCCGGTGGGCTCGGCGCTGGTCGAGGCGGTCACGGTGGGCGTCGGGGACGGCTCCGTGCTGCCGGACGGCTCGGGCGAGCCCGAGGGGGACGGGGACGCGCACACCGGCGCGGTCTTCGTCTCGTCCACGTCGAACTGCTTGCCGTCGCCGGCCTTGACGACCAGTCTGACCTCGATCTCCGCGCGGTGCTCGGGCAGCGTCAGCCGGTCCGAGAACGTCTTGCCGAACTTCTTGGTGGGCAGGACGTCCTTGCCGTCCGCGGTGATGGTCACGGTGTTGGTGACCTTCTCGTCGTCCGCGTAGTCGGTGAGGTCGACGGTCACCTCCGAACAGGTCACGCTCCACACCGGGGTGTGGGCGGTGGCCGGGGCGGCTGCCAGGCCGATCCCCAACAACCCGACGGCTGTACCGGCCACCAGTACGCCCGAGCGTTGCCACGCACGGGTTGTCTGCTTCATGAAGCCTCCACGAACGGTCCGCGTTCCCCCTGGGCGGGGGTGACGACCAGCGCACAGTACTCCGGGGCACCCCCTGCGCCGCAGGCGTACCGGGAGCCCCGACGCCCAGTTGTTACACGGCAGTTGGGGACGTCCGGTAGGCGGCGGCCGGGGTGCCCGGCACGGCGGTGCGGACGGTGAACACCGCCCCGTCGTAGGGTCCGGGGTCCGCGAGACCGGCCCGGGCGGTGGTGACGTACAGGACGTCGCCGTGCAGGCAGACCCCGGCGGGTTGCACGGCCGGCAGGCGCAGCAGATGGCTGCGGCTGCCGTCGGCCCGGTAGCGGTGCACGGTCCCGGTGCCCCAGACCGCGACCCACAGGGCGCCCTCGACGTCGACGGTCATGCCGTCGGGCAGCCCCTCGGTGAAGGTGGCGAAGAGCTGCGGAGGGCCGAGGCGGCCGGTCGCCGGGTCGACCGGGTAGCGGCGGATCACGCCCTTGGTGCTGTCCGCGAGGTACATGAGCGTGCCGTCGGCGGTGAAGGCGGGGCCGTTGGGGACCGTCAGTCCGGTGACGGCCCGGGTCACCGTGCCGTCCGGATCGACCCGGTAGAGGGAGGACGCCCCCACCACGGCGTCGTGGGCCATGCTGCCGGCCCAGAAGCGGCCGTGCGGATCGGCGGTGCCGTCGTTCATCCGCATCCGCTCGGGGGAGCCGTCCTCGGGGCGGGCGAGCCAGGTGGGGACGCCGTCGGGGGTGAGCAGGCAGATCCCGGTGTCCGCGGCGGCGATCCAGGTGCCGGGGCGGCCGGCGACGGGTGCCACCGCGCCGAGGGGCACGTCGAGGCGGAGGACGGTCTCCAAGGGGGCCGCGGGGTCGTCGGGGGCGGCCAGCAGGCGCCCGGTGGGGATGTCGACCAGGACGACCCGGCCGTCGACGGACCGGGCGCCCTCCCCCAGGTCGAGTCGGTCGGGGTACCGCGGCGTGGGGGCGGTGGTCATGGGCGGGGCTCCTGGGGTCGGGTGCGTACCTCGCGGGCCACCGCGGTCCGATGCGGGGGAGGTCCGACCGGGCGCCCTGGATCGGTGCACGCTACATGGACCAGCCTCGGGGGGACAGCCCCCGGGAGCGCAGCGGTTGACCGGGCGGGCGCCCTTGCGCTGCGCCGGGAGCGGGCACCCTCCGTCGGACCACGGGCGGGCGCGGCACCGAGGCCGGTCAGGAGCCCGTGCGCGCCAGCACGCCGCGGACGAAGGCCGCCTGACCAACGTGCTGGAGGTCGTCCGCGAGCACACTGACCAGCCGGACGCCGAGGGTGACGGCCGGGGACCACCGCTCGTCCACGATCCGCTCCAGGTCGTCGCCGTCGAGACCCCGGACGAACTCCACCGTCCGGGCGTGCACGGCGTCGTGATAACCGGTCAGCAGTGCACCGGGGACCGCCCGCATCCGTGCCACCTGGCGGTTCGAGTGCCCGTACCCGGTGGCGAGCCGCGCGTACGGCAGGTCGAAGCGGGTGACCCAGTCCCCTGCGGTCCACTCCTGCTCCGCACCCGCCGCCTCGGACACATGGTCGTCCTGGACCCGGGTGAGGTGCCAGACCAGCCACCCGACCGAGTTGGCCCCGGGGTCGACACGAGCCGTCAGTTCGGCGGGCGAAAGGCCCTCGACGACCGCGTGGACCTCCTCCCGAATCCGCCCGAAAGCGTCCATCAGGAGCGCGGCGCTCGCCCCAACAGTCCCGTCCGTCACGTCCGACACACCCGCTTCCGATTCCACGCGCACCCCGTCGACCTGGGGCGACGCACTCTCCGCCACCGGCGCGACCCGCCGGGTCGGCCCCGGGGCAACTCGTCCCCCGCCATCGTCGCCGACGCGCGGCGCGCTGTCCTGCGCGCGGGCTCCCGGGCCCCCGCCGTCGGGGTCGCCACTGGTGGATCCCGGCCGATCCCGACAGAGCAGGTCCCTTTGTCGGACTGTGCGGTTATCGTGCGGGCATGATCTTCCGCAGAGCCCTGTTCGCCGGTGCCGTGGGCCGGTTCGAGGCCGCCGTGCGGGCCCGGGACCCGCAGGCGTCACAGGAAGCGCTCAGCATGCTCCACCAGCGGTTCGGGCCGGCGTCGGACGCCGAGATCGCCGCCGCCGCGGTACGGCTCGCGGCGCTGCTGCCCGAGGTTCCGGCCGGGCCGCGGGCGAGCGTGGCCCTGATCGTGGGGGCGTGCGTGGAGCGGGGCGCAGACCCGGTGGCGAGCGCCCCGGCGCTGCTGACCGGACTCCGGGACGTCCTCGGCGCGGCGGCCCGGTTCCCGGAGCGTTGGCGGGGCGCGGGCGGGGGCGAACTGCCGCTGCCGGACGCGGGGGACCCGCACGGCGGAGTGGTGGCGCGGGTGGGTCAGGAGGTGGCGGTGGCCTGGTGGACGCTGCCGCAGTGGGAGACGGCCGCGCTGGCGGTGCTCAACCACCGGTCGGTCAGGGACGCCGTGGCGCACCGGCCGGAGCTGCTCGCGGCGGCCGGCCGGATCGCCGGGGCGGCCGACGGCCACCTCAAGTGTCTGATCTACGCACTGCTGGTCCTCGACGACCACCCCCTGGTGGCGCTGCACCGCACGACGCGTACCGGCTACCGCCTGCGGATGACGGGCATAGCCGACAACTTCCAGTTGCACACGCTGCTGGCGGCCGAACTGGCGGGCGCCGGACACGTCCCGGGCGAGGTGCCGGCCCCCGAGGCGGTCGCCGTGTGCCGTGACGTGCCGGGGCAGGTACCGACCTGGGGCACGTTCCGCCTCACCGCCCCCGACGGGGGCGAGATCTGGAACGAGGGCACCCCGTCGGACATTCCCGAGGTGGACGGCGTCCGGCTGTTGGTGCTCGATCCGCCGCCCTACGCCCGGAGTTGGCCGGCGGGTCGGTTCTTCGCGAAGATGCCGGGCGATCTGGTGCTGGAGCGGGTGCTCGACCCGACGGAGGCCGAACGGTGGCTCGACCGGGTGGCGGCGGCCCCGCAGCGCTGACGGACCGGCCCGGTCAGCTCGTGCGGGGTGCGGCCGGGGCCGTCCCGTCGTACCTCATCAGCAGCAGGGCGACGTCGTCGTTGCGGTTGGCGTCGTCGAGGAGCGCATCGGCGACCAGCCCGAGGTGCGCGGGGTCGGACTCGGTGAGCACGCCCCGCAGCCGGGCGACGCCCACGTCCATGTCGCAGGTGGCCGACTCGACCAGACCGTCGGTGGTGAGGGCGACGACCGTCCCCGGTCTCAGGTGCAGCGGGGTCATCGGGTAGTCCGCCTCGGGCAGCACGCCGAGCGGTGGACCGACCTCCACGCCGACGCTGACGGTGCTCGCGTCGGGCAGCCGCAGGACGGGCGGCAGATGACCGGCGGCCACGCAGAGCGCCGCACCCGACCGCATGTCGACGTCGACGTAACAGCAGGTCGCGAAGAGGTCGGTCTCCATGCCGAGGAGCAACCGGTTGGCGTGCGAGACGACGACGTCCGGTGGGTGGCCCTCGATCGCGTAGGCGCGCAGGGCGGTGCGCATCTGCCCCATCAGGGTGGCCGCCCCGGCGTTGTGCCCCTGGACGTCACCGATGACCAGGGCGACGTGGTGGTCGGGCAGCGGGATCACGTCGTACCAGTCGCCGCCGACCTCCAGCCCCGCGATGGTCGGCAGGTAACGGGCGACGGCACGACCCCCGGGGATGTCGGGGAGGCGGCGCGGCAACAGGGAGCGCTGGAGGGTGCCGACGAGTTCGTGCTCGGCGTCCGCGGCCCGGACCCGGACGAGGGCCTGTCCGGCGAGTCCGGCCACGGCGGTGAGGAAGGCCCGTTCCTCACCGCCGAAGTGATGCGGATCGTCCCAGCCGATGAGGCAGAGTCCGGCGGTGTGGCCCTGGGCGGGCAGCGGAAGCACGGCGAGTCCGCCGGGACCCACGTCGGCGAGGGTCGGTTCGAGCGGGTCCCCGGCTTCCAGGAGCGCGGGACGACCGTCACGGATCACCGCGGCGAGGGTCGGCAGGGCCCGGACGGGTGCGTCCGGCCACTCGGAACACCACTCGGTGCGCCAGTTCCCGGGCCAGGCGTCGGGGTCGGGCGGATCGAGCACGGTGACGACGAGCCGTTCGCCCTCCAGTTCGGCGAGGGCGATCCGGTCGGCCCGCAAGGGGGCGCGCAGTCCGCTGACGACGGCCTGGCTGGTCTCGCGCACCGTGGAGGTGTTCGCGAGCACGGCGGCGAGGCGCTGGACCCGGGCGACGTCGGTGGTACCGGAGCGCAGGGCGTCGACGTCCGCCACGGTGCCGATCAGTCGGCTGCGCCCGCTGCCGCCGTCGGGGACGACCTGCCCGCGCAGCCTCAGCCAGCGCGGTTCCCCGGCGGGCCGCTGCACCCGGAAGTCGAGTTCCCGGTCGCCGATGGCCAGGTGGTCGGCCTCGACGACGGACATCAGGGTCGGTAGGTCCTCGGGGACGGTGAGCGCGAGCAGCGTTTCGACGCGCCCGTCGAAGTCCGTGTCGGTCATGCCGAACAGGGCGAGGAGCCGGTCGTCGACGTCGAGCCGGCCGGTGTCCATGGCGAGTCCGAAGCTCCCGGCGCGGCAGCCGTCGCCCCCGGGCGGCGCGCCGTCGCGGGCCGGGGCGGGGACGGCGCGGCCGAGCGCTGCGGTGAGCAGGGCCAGGACGTCCCGGTCGGCACGGTCGAACCCGCCCGTGCGATCGGTGACGGCGAGCAGGCATCCCGCGCTGCCCGGGCCGTCACCGAGGGGCAGCGCGGCGACCGCGGTGCTCGCGGCGACGCTGCGGCCGAGCGCCGGGAACCCGTCGAGGGCGTCGACGGTGCGCCACTGCGGGGCGCGGGCGCGCCGGGCGACGGCCATGGGTGAGTCCCCGGCGGCGGGGTAGTGGTCCCTCAGCCCGTACAGACTGCGGGGTACGCCCGCGCTGTCGACCAGGGTGAGGGTGGCGCCGGTGCCGTCGGGGGTGTAGACGGCGGCGAGGGTCGCACCGGTGAACACCAGGACCTGCTCGATGACGGAACGCAGTCGGCTGAGGGGTTCCTGACGGCCGGGCAGCGCTTCCAGGGCACGTTCGGCGCACAGGGTGCCCGTCGTGCCCACGGGGCCCGCCGCACCCGGAATCACCGTGGTGCGTGACGCCCGTGGTGTCGTCGCGGTCCCCGCAGCCGTCATGCCCTGTTCCGACACGCCCTCGCTCACCACAAGCGTCATTAGAGCGCGTCCGGGGGCGCCGCGCAGCCCATGTGGGGGTTCTCCGTCCCCGGTGGCGCGTGCGCGCCACACGTTCAACACGAAGGAGTGATGGGGCGTACACCTGCGCGAACGACGGTGACGTGCGGTTCCGTGATCCGTTCCCGTGGGGCGGCCCGGCCCCGCCGACGGGGTCTGCGGCGGGGACCTCCGGTGCCGTCAGGACAGGCCCTGTTCGGTCCAGATGACCTTGCCCCCGGCGGTGTAGCGGGTGCCCCAGCGGTCGGCGACCTGGGAGACGAGGAACAGGCCCCGGCCGCCCTCGTCGGTGGTGGCGGCCCGGCGCAGATGGGGTGAGGTGCTGCTCTGGTCGGACACCTCGCAGATCAGCGAGCGGTCCCGGATGACCCGGACGCGGATGGGTCCGGTCGCGTAGCGGATGGAGTTGGTGACGAGTTCGCTCAGGATGAGTTCGGTGGTGAACGCCTCCTCCCCCAGGCCCCATTCGGCGAGGGTGCGCTCCACGAACGCCCGGACCTCGGCGACGGCCGCCGGGTCGGAGGGGACCTCGCACTCCGCGACCCGGTCGGGTCCCAGGACACGGGTGCGGCCGACGAGCAGGGCGATGTCGTCGGACGGCGTGTCGGGGACGAGGGCGTCGAGGGTCGCCTCGCACAGTCCGTCGACGGTGCGGTGGTGGTTGGCCTCCAGGGTGACGCGCAGCAGTTCGAGCCCCTCGTCGATGCCGCGCTCCCGGTTCTCCACCAGCCCGTCGGTGTACAGGACGAGACGGGTGCCCTCGGGGAGTTGGACTTCCAGCGTCTCGAAGGGCAGTCCCCCGAGCCCGAGCGGCGGGCCGCCCGGCACCTCGGCGAACTGGGCGGTGCCGTCCGGCAGCAGCAGGGCGGGCTGGGGGTGGCCGGCCCGGGCCATCGAGCAGTGTCCGGTGACCGGGTCGTAGATGACGTACACGCAGGTGGCGCCGGTGACCCGGGGCCCGGGCTCGGTGGCGCCGAAGTCGCCGGCCGCGTCGTGGTCGAGACGGGCGACGAGTTCGTCCAGGTGCCAAAGGAGCTCGTCGGGCGGCAGGTCGAGGGTGGAGAAGTTGTGGACGGCGGTGCGCAGCCGTCCCATGGTGGCGGCGGCGTGCATGCCGTGGCCGACCACGTCCCCGACGACCAGGGCGACCCGTCCGCCGGGCAGCTCGATGATGTCGAACCAGTCGCCCCCGACCCCGCCGAGCCCCGCCTGCGCCGGGAGGTAGCGCATCGCGGCGACGAGGGCGTTCTGCTCGGGCAGCCCGTGCGGCAGCAGGCTGCGTTGGAGGGTGACCGCCATCGTGTGTTCGCGGGAGAAGCGCCGGGCGTTGTCCACGCTGACGGCGGCGCGGGCGACGAGTTCCTCGGCGAGCGAGCGGTCCTCTTCGTCGAAGGGATCCCGTTCCCCCTTGCGCCAGAAGATGGCGACGCCGAGGACGACCCCCCGGGCCCGCAACGGCACGGCGATCATCGAGGTGAGGCCCTCCTCGACCACGGCACGCGCCCGTTCGGGGTCCTGCTTGTGCCAGCCCGTGTAGGCGCCGAGGTCACGGTCGAGGACGGCGGTGCCGTCGGCGAGCACGGCGCCCAGCGGCGTGGTGCCCACGAAGCGGATGCGGTGACCCACGGGGAAGAGCGCGGAGTCCTTGGTGGGCCCGGCGAAGGCGACCCGGCGCATCTCCCGCCCGGTGGCCGTGGCCTGCGGCTCCTCGCCCTGGAGGACGGCGGTCACCAGGTCGACGGAGACGAAGTCGGCGAACTCGGCGGCGGCGAACTCGGCGAGTTCCTCGCAGGTGCGGACCATGTCGAGGGTGGTGCCGACCCGCATGCCCGCGTCGTAGAGGAGTTGGAGGCGGCCCCGGGCGAGGTCGGCCCGGCCGGTGAGGGCGCGCAGGTCGGTGGTGTCACGGAGGGTGGTGACGGTGCCGGGGGGCCCGCCGTTCTGGTCGGTGGGCCGCTGGTTGACGGCCAGCAGCCGGTCCCCGACGGCATGCACCTCGTCCGTGGCGGTACGGCCGGACTCCAGGAGCTGGGTGGTGCGCGGGTCGAGTCCGAGGTCGGCGACGGGACGCCCTTCCACGTCGGGGGGCAGGTCGAGCAGGCGCCGGGCCTCGTCGTTGGCGAGCAGCAACCGTTGGTCACCGCCGACGATGAGCACGCCCTCCCGTACGGCGTGCAGCACCGCGTCGTGGTGCTCGTACATCCGGGTGATCTCGGCGGGGCCGAGGCCGCGGGTCTGTCGACGGAGGCGCCGGTTGACGAGGACGGTGGCGCCCGCCGCGAGCAGCAGGATGCCCGCGGCGACCCCGAAGACCAGGGGGAACTGGGCCTCGATCACGCTGCGCACCTGGGAGACGGCCATGCCGGAGGAGACCGCGCCGATCACCCGGCCGTCGGAGCCGAAGACGGGCACGACGACCTGTACGAGCGGTCCGATGGCCCCGTTGGAGCTCTCGGTGACGACCTTTCCCGCGAGCGCGGACTCCAGGCCCCCGACGAACCGTCCCCCGATGTAGGAGGGGTCGGGGTGCGTGTAGCGGATCCCCTCGGGGTTGACCACGACGATGAAGCCGACCCCGGCGCGCCGGGTGGCCTCCAGGGCGTGCGGTTGGAGGACCGCCGCCGGGTCCGGGCCCTTCAGCGCGGCTTCCATGCCCGGCGAACTGGCGAAGGTCTGGGCGACGGCGATGGAACGGTTCTCCGCCTCCTGCTGGGCGTCGCCCCGGGTTTGGAACACCAATGCCACCACGGCGGTCGCGACGAGCAGCGCCACGATCGCCAACTGCACGAGGAAGACCTGACCGGCGACAGTTCGCATGCTGGGAACCAGGCGCGGACGGCCGGAGCGGGCGGCCATGAACCATTACTACACCCACCCGCAGACACGCGCATGGCGCGCTGCGGCGGGGTGGCCGACGGCCCGACCGACCGGACCGTCACGGGCCGTCACGGTAAGTGAGGGCCCACTCGGGTCGCGGCCGCCCGGTGACCGGCCGGGGCGGGCCGAGCGGCCCGTATCGTACGGTCATGCCCGAGATCGAACTGCTCCGCGCCGACCACGCGTCCGCCCTGTGCGCCTTCGAGCGGGACAACCGCGCGTACTTCGCCGCCTCCGTGCCCGACCGGGGGGACGGCTACTTCGCCGAGTTCGAGGGGCGTCACCGGGCGCTGCTCGCCGAGCAGGCCGCCGGGCACCACTACTTCCACCTGGTGGTGGGCGAGGACGGCGAGGTGCTGGGCCGGGTCAATCTGGTGGACGTCGCGGGCGGCGCGGCCGAACTCGGCTTCCGGATCGCCCGCAAGGCCGCGGGTCGGGGGCTCGCGACGGAGGCGGTGCGACGGATCTGCGTCACGGCCCGCGACTACGGACTGCGTTCGCTGCGGGCGCGGGCGGCCGTCGCCAACGGGGGGTCGCGGGCCGTCCTGGTCCGCACGGGTTTCGTGCAGGTCGGCGGGGTGGACCTGGACGGCGCCGAGGGGCACCTGTTCCGGCGGTCCCTCGGGGAGCCGACGGCCTGACGTCGGCCGGGCGCCGAGCTCCGGGCGCCGAGCTCCGGGCGCCGAGCTCCGGGCGCCGAGCTCCGGACGGCGGACGGCCGGGCCCGCGTGGGTGACGCGGGCCCGGCCGTCGTGCACGGCGGTGTTGCTAGATGCGCACCTGGAGGTCCGTCCACTGGGTGGAGCCGGTGGCCACCTGCCCGAGCTTGGTCCAGGTGCCCGCTGCGTCGACGTTCTGGTGCGCTTCGACGGAGCCGTTCGGGCCGACCACCAGGTAGTCCGCCCGCCCGTCACCGTTCAGATCGGCGAACCGCACCTGCCGGTCCGACCACTGCGTAGAACCGGTCGCGACCTGCCCCAACTTCGTCCACGCACCCTTCCCATCAACATTCTGAAACGCTTCGACAGAACCATTCGGACCCACCACCAAATAATCCGCCCGCCCATCACCATTCAAATCAGCAAACCGCACCTGCCGATCCGACCACTGCGTAGAACCAGTCGCCACCTGCCCCAACTTCGTCCACGCACCCTTCCCATCAACATTCTGAAACGCTTCGACAGAACCATTCGGACCCACCACCAAATAATCCGCCCGCCCA